>JBGTBQ010000066.1:0-1815 GCA_041749275.1 Pyrinomonadaceae bacterium
CGGTGCGCCCGCGCTTCTCGTCGGCACGACGAAGGGACTTGCGCGCTATGAGCCGGGGGCGACCGCGCCGGCGCTGACGCTGACGCGCGTCACGGCCTCGCGCACGCACCAGCCCGAAGAGTTGCGCGAGAAACTGCTCACGCTCGAATACCCGCGAAACGGGTTGGTCGTGGACGTGGCGGCGAATGCGAGTCGCACCTTCCCCGAACAGTTTCAATATTCGTTCCTGCTCGCGGACGGCAAGGGCCGCGCCATCAAAAAGAAGCTCTCGCACGACTCGCAGTTTCAGGTCGAGTCGCTCCCCGCCGGACGCTACCGCGTCACGGCGCGCGCCTACACGGTTGACCTCACGCCCTCGGCCCCGCTCTTCTTCGACTTCGAGGTCGCGCGCGCGCCCGTCCCGTGGACGACGCTCTCGCTTTCGGTGTTGCTCGCGCTCGCGCTCGTCGCGCTGTTATGGGGCTACGTCCAACACCGCAAGATCGTGCGGAGCGGGGCGGAATTGCTTGAGGCCAACAAACAGCTCGGCGCCGCGCGTCTTCAACTCGCCAACGAGGCCGAGAGCGAACGCCGACGCATCGCGCGCGATCTGCACGACCAGACGCTCGCGGACTTGCGCCGCCTGCTGCTGCTCACGGACGAGATGCAGGAGACCGCCGCAGCGTCGAACGGCGGCGGCGCGGCGACCATCACGACGCAAGAAAGCGCGACGGTTGACCCCTCGGAGCTGCGCGCGGAGATCGAGTCCATCTCGCACGAGGTGCGGCGCATCTGCGAAGACCTCTCGCCGTCGGTGCTCGAAAATGTCGGTTTCGCCGCCGCGCTCGAATGGTCGCTGGCCTCCGCGCTCGCGCACCTGCCAGCCGACTGCAAGTTCACTTACGACTTCGTCTGCGATGAGAACCTCGAAGAACGTCTCAGGCTCGCGCCCGGCGTGCAGATGCAGGTCTATCGCATCGTGCAGGAGGCCGTTAGCAACGTCTGCCGCCACGCGCGGGCGACGCGCGTCCGCCTCAGTCTCCATGCCACCGAAGAGGGAGACTTTCTCCTCCGGCTGGAAGATGACGGGCACGGCTTCGACCACGGCCACAAGCGTGCGCGCAAAGGGCGCGGGCTTGCGGGCATCCGCGCTCGCGCCAGCCTCATCGAGGCCGAGGTCGAGTGGGAAGGACGCGAGGGCGGGGGCACCGTGCTGGTACTGCGAAAGAAAGGGGCGGCGGAAAGTTCACTTGCGGCGGGCCAGTAAGGTGTTCGAGAAGCGTCTGACCGGCGAGCGCGTCAAGCGCACTGCCGCTCGCCGTAGATGGCAACGCTTTCTCACGATCCGAGCATGGATTATTGAACAGTGGCGGGCAGAAGCGAGCCGCGGCGGTCGGTGGCGACGCCGTAGCCGTCTTCGATGAGGCCGATCATGCCGTGGAAGTGGATGTCGCTGCCCGACAGGACGAGCAGCACATCGCCCGCGCGCACGTCCGGGTTCTCGACATGGAAGCGGACGACCGTGGCGTTGCCGTTCGACTCTTCGAGCGTCTCGAAGTCGAAGGTGGCGGCGTCAACCACGACCGTCTGTGAAGTGTTCGCATAATTGTTCGGCTCGCTAGGCATTTTTACTCACCTCAAGATTAACTGCGCTCGGTTTCCGGGCGCTCATCTTATCAAAAATTATCGGGATGAAAAGGTCTGCCGTAACAGCAATTCTCGGTCAGGAATAACGTAAGTCTATGAAAACATTGGATCATGGTTCAAAAGAAGCGCAAAAACTCGAAAGCTTAACTCGCATCTGTAAAGAGCTTACGCGCTGACCGAGAATTGCTG
>JBGTBQ010000067.1:0-4693 GCA_041749275.1 Pyrinomonadaceae bacterium
GGTTGGCTTGTGGTAGACTCCATGGCGACCTTCCTTGAGTCAGCGTAGTTCTCGGAACTGCTTCGTTAACTGACTTGTGGAAGGTCTTTCTGTAATTTGTCAAGTAATCCCCGTCATTCCTGACTTTGCAAACGCCCTAGCGCGATTATCGTCCGCGTCATTGCCAACTTGACAGACTCTGCCCGCGCCCGTATAGTCTCACGTTTGGACTACTTGTCCATTTCCCAAGAGTGCAGCGCTGAGTAGGTTCTGACGGTGTGGAGGCGTTGCCCGGCTGTGTCCCATGGGGGAACCGCCGCTTGACAATTATTGTGGCGTAAACTTCAGCGCCCCGCCTGTGTTAGCTCTTTCGTGAGCGAGGCGGCCAAGCGTTTGAGGCGCGTAATTCAGAAGGTAGAGCTTTAAAACCTTCCTTCCCGACCGGGCGACGCCACAGAAAAGTTTCGGCTCTGGGGGAGCCATCATCCACACCCGTCATCGAGCGAAGTCAGAACATCCCCGAAGTTTAATCAAAAAGGTAAGGGCACGCCGCTCTTGCGCTGACTGCCGGACCAGTTGCGGTTCCGGTAAGAGGCAGGGACTGGCAGCCTATTGCGCTTTAAAAGGCGTCAACCGCAGCTTAGAGGACTGAAAAGCAGTGCCGACCATCAATCAACTTGTTCGCAAGGGTCGCCAGGCGGTGAAGTATAAAACGGCCAGCCCGGCGCTCCAGTCGTCGCCGCAAAAGCGCGGCGTCTGCACGCGCGTCTACACGCAGACGCCGAAGAAGCCTAATTCGGCGCTCCGCAAGGTCGCCCGCGTTCGCCTGACAAACACTATCGAGGTGACGACCTACATCCCCGGCGTCGGCCACAACCTACAGGAGCACTCGATTGTGCTCATCCGTGGCGGGCGCGTCAAAGACCTGCCGGGCGTGCGTTATCACGTCATCCGCGGCACGCTCGACTCCGTGGGGGTCGCCGACCGCAGGCAGGGGCGCTCCAAATATGGCGCCAAGCGTCCGAAGGCCGGAGCCGCCGCGGCGGGGGCCAAGGGCAAGAAGTAGGGAAGCGGTTAGCCGTTGCTATTAGCTTTTGACTGGTAGTGAACGGCTGAGTGTTAAACCAGAGCGGTTGGCTCGATCAGGTGTTTGCTGACAGCTAATCGCTAATTGCTAAGAGCTGACTATGCCAAGAAGAAGAGTAGTTGACAGGCGCGAGGTGCTGCCCGACCCGGTTTACAACAGCCCATTGGTGACGAAGTTCATCAGCGGCATCATGTGGGACGGGAAGAAGTCGGTGGCCGAGGGGATTTTCTACCGGGCGCTCGCGCAGATGGGCGAGAAGACGGGCGAAGACCCTTTGAAGCTCTTTAAGAAGGCGATTGACAACGTGCGTCCGACCGTCGAGGTCAAGTCGCGCCGCGTCGGCGGCTCGACCTAT
Organism: Pyrinomonadaceae bacterium; assembly: GCA_041749275.1. Lineage (GTDB taxonomy): Bacteria > Acidobacteriota > Blastocatellia > Pyrinomonadales > Pyrinomonadaceae > JBGTBQ01. The sequence goes on from JBGTBQ010000067.1 coordinate 1,422, forward strand.
CAGGTGCCCATTGAGGTGGCCCAAGAGCGTCGCGGATCACTCGCTATTCGCTGGATCACCGCCGCCGCCCGCGCGCGCGGCGAGAAGACGATGATTGACCGTCTCGCCGGCGAGATGCTCGACGCCGCCAACAACCGCGGCAACGCCGTCAAGAAGAAAGAGGACACGCACCGCATGGCGGAGGCGAACAAGGCTTTCGCGCATTACAAATGGTGAAGAAGCGATTAGCTGTTAGCCGTTAGCGATTAGCCAATCCGCTTTTGCTGACAACTAATAGCTAACAGCTAGGGTTCGATCATGGCAAAGCAAGACCTCAGTAAGTTCCGCAACATCGGCATCATGGCGCACATTGATGCCGGGAAGACCACGACCACGGAGCGCGTCCTTTTCTACACGGGCGTCTCGCACAAGATCGGCGAGGTGCATGAGGGGACGGCGACGATGGACTGGATGGAACAAGAGCAGGAGCGCGGCATCACGATCACGTCCGCCGCGACAACCTGTTTCTGGAGCCGGAAGGGCGTCGAGCACCGCATCAACATCATTGACACGCCGGGCCATGTGGACTTCACGATGGAGGTTGAGCGCTCCTTGCGCGTTCTCGACGGCGCGGTAGCCGTGTTCGACGGCGTGGCGGGCGTCGAGCCGCAGAGCGAGACCGTCTGGCGGCAGGCCGATAAGTACGGCGTGCCCCGCATCTGTTTTATCAACAAGCTCGACCGCGCGGGAGCTTCGTTCGACCGCTCCTTCCAGTCCATCATTGACCGCCTCGGCGCCAACCCCGTCGCACTCCAGATTCCCATCGGCCTCGAAGACCAGTTCAAGGGCGTCGTGGACTTAATCACGATGAAGGGGCTGCTGTGGAACGACGAGTCGAAGGGCGCGGAGTACGAGACAGGCGAGGTTCCGGCGGAGCTGATGGCCGAGGCCGAGGCCGCGCGCCACAAACTTTTGGAAGCGGTCGCCGAAGCCGACGAAGAGTTGATGGAGCAGTACCTCGAAGACGAGGGCGCGAGCTTCACCGAAGAGCAGATTCGCGCGGCCCTGCGGAAGGGCACTATCGCGCTCAAGATCGTCCCGGTCGTCACCGGCTCGGCGTTCAAGAATAAAGGCGTGCAGACGCTCCTCGACGCAGTGGTTGACTATCTTCCTTCGCCGCTCGACATTCCGCCTATCGAAGGCGTCAGCTCGAAGACCGGCGAGCCTGAGCTTCGTCCGCCCGACGCTACGGCGCCGTTCTCCGGACTCGTCTTCAAGATCATGGCCGACAAGCACCTCGGCCAGCTCTCGTTCGTCCGCATCTACTCCGGAACGATCCGCGCCGGTTCTTACGCCTTCAACTCCGTTAAGGAGACAAAAGAGCGCGTGGGCCGGCTGATGCGAATGCACGCCAACAAGCGCGAAGACATAGATGAGGCGAGCGCCGGCGAGATCATCGCCATCGGCGGCATGAGGCAGGTCACGACCGGCGACACGGTCTGCGACGAGAACAAGCCGATCATCCTCGAAGCGATGGAGTTCCCCGCGCCCGTCATCCGCGTCGCGGTCGAACCGAAGACGCGGGCCGATCAGGACAAACTCGGCACGGCTCTGTCGCGGCTCGCGCAGGAAGACCCTTCGTTCAACGTCTCGACCGATCAGGAGACCGGCCAGACCATCATCGCCGGCATGGGCGAGTTGCACCTGGACATCCTGGTCGACCGAATGAAGCGCGAGTTCAACGTGGAGGCCAACGTCGGCAAACCGCAGGTCGCCTTCCGCGAGACCGTCCGCAAGAAGGTCACCAACGTCGAGGGCAAGTTCATCCGGCAGTCGGGCGGCAAGGGCCAGTACGGCCACGTGGTGATCTCGCTCGAGCCCGCCGAGGCCGGGGCCGGTTTCATCTTCGAGGACAAGATCGTCGGCGGCGTGATCCCCCGCGAGTTCATCAAGCCGGTCGAGGCCGGGATCCGGGAAGCGCTGGAGAACGGCGTCCTCGCCGGGTATCCCATGGTGGACGTGAAGGCGACGCTCACCTACGGCAGCTACCACGACGTGGACAGCTCCGAGATGGCCTTCAAGATCGCCGGATCCATGGCGGTGAAGGAGGCGGCCCGACAGGCGAGCGCCGTGCTCCTCGAGCCGGTCATGGAAGTCGAAGTCGTGACTCCCTCCGACTTCCTCGGCGACGTGATCGGCGACCTCTCCGCCCGGCGCGGCAAGATCGGGGGCATGACCCAGCGCGGCGACGCGCAGGTAGTCGCGGCCGACGTGCCCCTGGCGGAGATGTTCGGCTACTCCACCACCCTCCGCAGCATGACGCAGGGCCGGGCGGTGTACACCATGCAGTTCGACCATTATGAAGAGGTTCCGAAGAGCATCGCGGAACAGATCATCAGCAAGGCGAAAAGCTAGGGCGGAACGGCGGAACGGCGGAAGGGTACCGACGTACCGCCGGCGGACGTGAGGGGCGGCAGCGGGGACCGCCGGTCCGCCCTCACGAGGAATTCACCCGGACACCGGAAGACCGACATGGCGAAGGCCAAATTCGAGCGGACGAAGCCGCATGTGAACGTGGGCACGATCGGGCACGTGGACCACGGGAAGACGACGTTGACGGCGGCGATCACGGCGATCCAGGCGAAGAAGGGGCTGGCGCAGTTTACGGCCTACGACCAGATCGACAAGGCGCCGGAGGAGCGGGAGCGGGGGATCACGATCGCGACGGCGCACGTGGAGTACGAGTCGGCCAAGCGGCACTACGCGCACGTGGACTGCCCGGGGCACGCGGATTATGTGAAGAACATGATCACGGGGGCGGCGCAGATGGACGGGGCGATCCTGGTGGTGTCGGCGGCGGATGGGCCGATGCCGCAGACCCGGGAGCACATCCTGCTGGCGAAGCAGGTTAACGTGCCGTACCTCGTGGTGTTCATGAACAAGGTGGACATGGTGGACGACCCGGAGCTGCTGGAGCTGGTGGAGCTGGAGGTGCGCGAGCTGTTGTCGAGCTACGACTTTCCGGGGGACGACACGCCGATCATCCAGGGCTCGGCGCTGCAGGCGCTGGAGAGCGGGGACCCCAACAGTGAGCAGGGCAAGAAGATCCAGGAGCTGCTGGACGCGCTGGACAGCTACATCCCGCAGCCGAAGCGGGAAGTGGACAAGCCGTTCCTGATGCCGGTGGAGGATGTATTCTCGATCACCGGCCGCGGCACCGTCGCCACCGGAAGAATCGAGCGGGGGATCGTGAAGGTGGGGGAGGAAGTGGCGCTGGTGGGGTTTGGGGCGAC
>JBGTBQ010000068.1:0-30984 GCA_041749275.1 Pyrinomonadaceae bacterium
GTGGCGGCGAGGGGCGCCGCGCCGGCGGGGACGCCCGGCTCGACGACTCGCGGCTCTTCTTCGGGCCGCTGCCGGGGGTCGGCGCGGAAGTGCGTGCGCTCAGGGAGTTGTTGCCGCAGGCCGACTTCATCACCGGAGAGCAGGCCACGAAAGCAGCGCTCAAGCGCGTCAGCGGCCCCAGCATCCTTCACATTGCGACGCACGGATTCTTTCTGACGAACGACAAAACCGAAGGCCCGACGCGACCCGGCAAAGCAATCGCCCGCGTTGAGAATCCGCTGCTGCGTTCCGGGCTGGCGCTGGCGGGCGCCAACCGGCCCGCCGGCGGGGGCGGCGATGACGGCGTGCTGACCGCCTTCGAAACGGCTCATCTCGACCTGTGGGGCACGCGCCTCGTCGTGCTCTCAGCGTGCGACACCGGCGTCGGCGAGGTGCGGAACGGCGACGGCGTCTACGGTCTGCGTCGCGCCCTCGTCCTCGCCGGGGCCGAGAGCCAACTGATGAGCCTGTGGCCCGTCTCCGACCGCAGCACGCGCGATCTCGTGGTCAGCTATTACAAGGGGTTGATGCGCGGGGAGGGGAGGGGCGAGTCTCTCCGCCGGGCGCAGTTGCAGTTGCTCGGAAGCAAGTCGCGCGCTCACCCGTACTACTGGGCCAGCTTTATCCAGACCGGCGAGTGGGCGACCCTGAAAGGCGAACGCTAGATGAGGGCCGCGCTCACCTCGGAAACGTTCGAGAGGCTCCTTCTTTTACTGGACGCGGAGCGCGAACGGGCCGCCGAAAAGTACGAAGACCTGCGGCGCACCCTCATCAGATTCTTCGAGTGGCGCGGCGCGCCGTTCCCGGAAGAGCACGCGGACGAGGCTTTTAACCGCGTCGCGCGGAAGCTGGGGGAAGGAATCGAGATCAGGAACGCCGGCGGCTACTGTTACGAAGTCGCGCGTCTGATTTTTCTGGAGACCACGAAAGGCGCCGACAGCAGGAGAGAGTCGCTTGGAGCGGTGAAGTCCGAGCCTGCCGCCGCTCCGGACATGGGAGATGAGGCGGCGGAGAAAGAACTCCGGCTGGGTTGTCTGGAAGACTGCCTGCGCGCGCTACCCGCCGAGAGCGCGGGGCTGATTCTGGATTATTACCGCCACGAAGAGCGCGGCCAGATCGAGCGCCGCAAGGCGCAGGCCGAACGGCTCGGCCTGCGGCGGGAAGCGCTCGCCAACCGTGTGCAACGCCTGCGCGATAAACTTGAAGCCTGCGTGTCGGCCTGCGTCCGGCAGAAATCGGCGATATGAATGTGCGGATTCGCCACTCGTTAATGAGGGCCGCGTTCCCACGTGGACGCTACGAGCGCTCACCCCATCCTCGCGCGCACGGCCCGGAGTCACCGCGCCGGCTCACCTCCCTTGGGCGGAGACGAATTGATGTCTGACCGAGAGCAAACCATGCGGCGCTACTTGCTGGGCGAACTGCCGGAGGCCGAGCGCGAGGCGCTGGAGCGGGAATACTTTACCGACCGACGGGTGTTTGAACAGGTCGTGCGGGCCGAGAACGAGTTGGTTGACGGATACGCGCGCGGGCTGCTCTCGCAGCCGACCCGCGAACGTTTCGAGCAAGACTACCTGTCACGCCCCGAACGGCGCGAGCGCGCGAAGTTCGCCGCGGCGTTGGTCGCATGGCTCGAAGGGGAAGGCGTAACCGCCGCCGCCGTGCCGCCGGGCCGTGCTGAATCTTTCTTCCGTCGCTGGCTGGCCTCTATACGCCGTCCGGCGTTGGCGTGGGCGTTCTCGGCGGTCTTCCTGCTGGCGGCGGCGTCCGTGGCTTGGTACTTACTCCGGGCGAGCAGTCCACGGCAGGAGTTGGCGAAGTCCGAGGCCGTGCGTGATGCGCGAGCGCCCCGTGCGGACGAGACGCGACGGCAGACCGCTGGCGAGCAACCTTCTCCCGTGCAGCCGCCGGAGGAAGCGGCCTCGCCGCCCGTCGCGCGGCAGGATGCTCCGGCGCCCACGCCGGTGAAAGCCGCGCCCGCCTTCATCTCTCTGACGCTAACAATTGACGCGACGAGGGGCGTGGGCGCCGCGCCTCAGATTCTCAACATCCCTGTGAGAACCGGGGAGGTGCGGCTGCGGCTCGACCTGATGGAGAGCGAATATCCACGCTATGACGTGGCGCTGCAAACGGCGGGCGGCGCGGAGATTTTTACCCGGCGGCGTCTCACCCCCAGAAGCAATGGGTTCGGCGCGGAGATCGTCTTCAACCTCCCGGCGCGAAGACTAGCCGCCGGCGACTACGTTCTGACACTGCGCGGCGTCGGCGCGGGTGGCGAAGTCGAGGACGTGAGCAAATCGCTCCTCCGCGTCGAAAGAAAATGACACGGGGCACACCGGCACACATGGGCCGGCGGCTCCGCCCGTGGCGCGCGACTTGATTAGCGTCGCGCCCGCCCTTCAGTTCGCCTCGCGCCACGCCCGCCGCTGAAAGCTCTTGGCGACCCACCACTTTTTCCCAACCGTTGCCGCGAAAAAAAACCGCGATATTGTTTACCCGCTCCCGCCACTAGACAGTAGATCGCTATCAATCCGGCGGAGCCGGGCGTCAAGCCCTCCGCACGCCAGTTACGCGAACGATGCGGGCGCCTTGTCTTTATTTTGGGGAACCACACGGTCCGGCCCGTCCGTCCGACTGGCGCTAACCACACTATCAGAGGAGGAACGTTGTCTATGAGGGAAAAAATTCTCGGAGCAAAATTTCTTGCCGTGCTGGCGCTCGCGCTGGCGCTCGTCGGTTGCGGGAGCAGCGGAAACACGTCCGTGGGCGGCGGCACGAGCGCGCCCTCGAACACAGGTGGCGGCAAGACAAGCCCGCCGGCGACCTCTTACCCCGGCACGGAGGACGGCGCGAAATCTCTGCTTGCGGAGTTCGTCAAACCGAGCGCCGACCACGCAACGCTCACGAAGGCGCTGCGCCCGACCAAAGCCGACTACGACGCGGTCTTTACACCCGACCTCGCGGCCAAAGCCGACGCCGTGTACGGCCCGGCGTGGGACGGCGGGCAGATGGTCATCGCCCCGAAGGCGGGGCAGACGCAGGTGCTGCTCTCGTCGGCCACGAGCGACGAGTTGAAGAGTTGGACGGGCGGCGCCGCGGAGTTCCCCGGCGGCTGGAAGGACGTGGGCGCGCAGCTCAGCCCCGGCGTAACGTTCTACCGCTTCAAGTTCGTCGAGCCGGGGCAGCAACTCGGCATGGCCTTCGACGGCCTCGCGCACGTCAACGGCCACTGGCGCATCTTCCCCAAGCCGTGGCGGGCGATGCAGTGAGACCGACTAGCGCGTCCGCTTAAGGACGTTTTGACGTGAAGCTCGTCTTCTCTTCCAGTCGCACCTCGTCACCTCCGCCGGGCGGCGGGCGCCCCACGTGAGCGCCCGCCGCTGCTTCCGTCAACGGTGAATAAGATGTAGTCCAGCCCTCTCACGCCGTCACGCCGGTCTCGCGCCGCCGCGCGTCGGGTGAGCCGCGCGCTCTTCGTTCTTTTGGTCGCGCCGTCGGTTGCTTTCGCCTCCCCGCGCGTCGTTGCGTCCCCGCCGCCCGTGGTTCATAGACCAGTCGGATGACGGTTTCCTCATCTCACTCGCGTCGAGCAAGTTCCTTCCTTTCGTCCGGGGCGAAACGACTGTATAAGTTTCCATATAAAAATCGCTCAGTTGCGCGGGCAGTAGTTACAACCCGATGGGTGAACCCGCGCGTGAGCCTTCTCGCCGAGTTGCATCGCGCCGCTGGCCGCGATTGAGTTTTGACGCGGATGGCTGTAAAAGTTAGCAGCAGGCGTGGTTAGGCCAAGACTTGCCGGCCTGTAGTATTGCGAGCAAGGGGCGTGACACGGGCGAGCATGTCGAGTCCGCGCGCGGAGGTTGAAGGCTTTTTTTAACGGGTGGCGGAACGGGGCGGCTGAAGGCGGTTGGAGAAAGCGAGTCCGCCGCGCTCACGCCCTGCATAGACAGGAGTTTCCGCCCGCGCAGAGGTTTATCCGTGACTGATCTTTTATCTTACAACAAGTACCTGCGGGTGCCTGATCTGATCGCGCTACAGGATTGCCTGAGCGACCCGGCGCACCATGACGAACTGCTGTTCATCACGATCCATCAGGCGTATGAGTTGTGGTTCAAGCAAATCCTTCACGAGATTGATGCCGCTATCAACGCGATGGGTGAAGACCGCGCGCCCGTGGCGACGCGCGCCGTGGCTCGCGTCGTCGAGATTGAGAAGCTGCTCGTCAATCAGATTCACCTCCTTGAGACGATGACGCCGATCAGCTTCCTCGGCTTCCGCGACGAGCTGAACCCGGCGAGCGGCTTCCAGTCCATGCAGTTCCGCGAGATCGAATTCTCTTCCGGGCTGAAGGATGAAGCCATCCGCCGCGCGTTTCGTGAAGATGAGTTCGCCACGCTTCGACTCGCCGCGCGCTTCGACTCGCCGACGCTCGCCGACGCTTTCTTCGCGTTCCTCTCAAGAAGAGGTCTGGAGGCTCCGGCGGACGCCCTCACGCTCGGTGAAGAAGAACGCCGCCGCCGCTACGGCCAGCGCACGCGCGCCGTGCTCGAAGTCATCACGCACTTCGAGACGCGCTACGAAGAGTTCCAGTTGGCCGAGAGTTTGATCGCGCACGACGAGTATTTCGCGCTGTGGCGCTCGCACCACGTCAAGATGGTCGAGCGCATGGTGGGCACGAAGCACGGTACGGGCGGAAGCGAGGGCGTCGGATACTTACGCACCACGCTCGATAAAAAGTTCTTCCCCGAACTGTGGGAGGCGCGCACGTATCTCGACTCCGGACACGGCGCGGCGGGTTGCCCCTTCACCGGCCACGGTCAGTGAACCGGCGCGGCCCCGGCGCGACGCGTGTCCGAAACAATCACAAGGGGGCGGAGGTAATAACACTGATTTTTTCGCGTTCCGATGCCTGCGTGGTGGGTTCCAACGCCGGCGCGAACGGCAACTCGCGGGAGACTCGTCAATGTTCCTCTTCTCAAGACATCCGGTGCGTTTATCGTCGGCCTGCGTCCTGCTGCTGTGCGCCCTCGCGCTCGGCTGCGACCTGCTCGGCAACCAGACGGATCAGGCCAACAGGCTGGTCGCCGAGATGAACGGCCTCGTCGTCAAGGGCGACGGGCTGGCCCGGCAGGGCGCGGCCAAGCAGGACGAGATGGAGTCCAAAGATATCGAGAAAGAGCGCGACGCCGTCCGGGCCATCGCGCGCGAACAGGCGTCCCTTTATAAACAGGGGGCCGAGGCGATGCGCGAAGCCGCCGCGAAAGCCGAACAGGCGAGCCAGCTTAAAGTCGCCGACTGGTACAAGAATTATCTCTCACTGAAAGCACAACAGCACCGCAAGAGCGCGGAGGTGTTGGACGCCGCGATTGAGCGGGCCGAGTTGTTGGCGAGCGACCAGTCGCTGGACGAAATTGATGAGAAGATGGCGCACACGGTCGAACGCATCGCCAAACTTTCCAAAGAGGAAGAAGAGTTGGTCAAACAGGCGCAGCAGGTCGAGGCAGAGCATAAAGCCGACTTCACGCAGTAGCATGGCGCGGCGGAATCCGATTCGCGCGCCGCTCGGCGAGTCGAAACTTCCGGCGGGCGCCGCCACCGATCAAATATGGGTATCGAACGAAGAAGGGCCAAACGCTTCAAGGTGAACCTCCCGGCGCGCTGGGATGGCACGGCCAACGGCGAGCGCGGGACGATCAGCGACCTCAGCCTGACCGGTTGCTTCATTCTCACCGGGGGCGCGGCGGGGCAGGGCGATCCGGTCAGTCTCGCTCTGGAGCTGCCCGGCGGGAAGACCCTCCAACTTGGCGGCGAAGTCGTCTACTATACCGATGAGATCGGCTTCGCCGTGCGCTTCACACAGGCTGAAGCGACGGACAAACGGAACCTCGCCGGCTTTCTCAAAAAGAAACAGGCTCAAGAGGGCAGCAACTGAAAGCGTCCGACCGCGTCCATGAAACGCGCGTCTTCTTCGCCCGGTAAACACCGACCATGAAGATCGAATTCCCTGAACGCTTCAACATGGCCGACTACTTCCTCTATCACAACGTCGAGGAAGGGCGCGAGAACAAGACCTGTCTTTACTACCGCGACGAGTCATACACCTACGCGGAGGCCGTGCGGCTGTCGAATCGCGCGGGGAGCGCGCTGCGCGAATTGGGGCTTGAGGTAGAAGACCGCGTGCTGATTGTTTTGCCCGACTGCCCGGAGTTCGCATGGGTCTGGTTCGGCGCGAGCAAGGCGGGCGGCGTCATCACGATGGTCAACCCGTTGCTCCCGGCGGAGGACTATCGCTACTACCTCGAATACACACGGGCGCGCGTCGCCGTCATACATGAGTCGTTGCTGGATGTCTTCGCACAGGCGGCTGAAGGCGCGCGGTACTTGAAAAACGTGCTGGTGGTTGGTGAAGAGAGCGGCGCGTTTCATTCGTTCGTGGATGTCGTGAACGCACAGCCGGACGAACTCGCGCCCGCCGACACCTCCCGCGATGACATCGCCATCTGGCTCTTTACCTCCGGCTCGACCGGACATCCGAAGGGCGCGGTGCACCTGCACCATGACCTTCCATTCAACACCGAGTGCTACGCCAAGCGCGTGCTCGGCGTCAACGAAAACGATTTGACCGTCTCGGTGCCAAAGCTCTTCTTCGGCTATGCGACGGGGACGAACCTGCTCTTCCCGTTCGCCGTCGGCGGCGCGACCGCGCTCTTCTCCGAACGTTCGACGCCGGAGAAGCTGTTTGAAGTGGTCGAGCGCTATCGCCCGACGATCCTGACGAGCGTGCCGACGATGATCGGCGGTATGCTCAACGTCGAGGACGCCGCCCGGCGCAATCTCTCGTCCTTACGCATGTGTCTCTCGGCGGGCGAAGCGTTGCCCGTCGAGTTGTACCGGCGCTGGATCGAGACGTTCGGCGTCGAAATCCTCGACGGCATCGGCTCGGCGGAGATGTTCCACATCTACATCACGAACCGCCTCGGCGATGTCGTGCCGGGCAGTCTGGGCCGCATCGTCGAGGGCTATGAGGCCGAGGTCGTGGACGCCGAAGGGCGGCGCGTCGTGACCGGCGAGATGGGGACGCTGCGGATCAAGGGCGATTCGGCGGCGCTCTGCTACTGGCAGGCGCACGAAAAATCGAAGGAGACCTTCGCGGGCGATTGGTGCACGACCGGCGACCAGTTCCACGTGGACGCCGAAGGCTACTACTGGTATCACGGACGCACCGACGACATGCTGAAGGTTTCGGGCATCTTCGTCGCGCCCGCCGAGATTGAGAACTGCTTGCTGCAACACGAAGCGATTCTCGAAGCGGCGGTCGTCGGCCACGACGCGGGCGACGGCCTCGTCAAGCCGAAAGCTTTCATCGTGCCGCGCGAGGGCCACGCGGCGGGCGACCAACTCGCGCAAGAGATCAAGGACTTCGTTAAATCACACCTCGCGCTCTACAAGTACCCGCGCTGGGTCGAGTTCGTCGCGTCGCTGCCGAAGAACGACCGCGGGAAGATTGACCGCAAGCAACTCAAGAGTTCATAAGGATTTTCGGCAAGGCCGGGCCAGCGGGTTCATCTCTGCTCCCTACCCCAGCCACGGCTGGGCCGAAAAATTTACACGACGGGGCGAAATGTATCGCCGCCCTCCATTTTTACATCGAAGTTAAAGTGGCATATAATCCAGCCGGTTCAAATGCTTCGGCACGCGCGCTTGTCCACCGCGTGTTTCATCGAATCCGCACGCAACCCGAAGGAGATTTTCCCTTGTCCAGCCACAGAATCCTCTCTCTCGTCGCCGCCTTTCTTTTGGCTGTGGGAGCGTTCGCGCCCCTGACCGTTCGCAGCGAAAGTGCACGGCAGGAAGTCTCGTTCGTCGCCGTCTCCACCGACGGGCTTGCTTCTGACGTAGTGGCTGAAGTGGCTTCGACCGACCGGAAGACGGACGAAGCCGACCAGCCCAAACGCAAGGAGGGCGGGTTCGCACGCGCCATCTTGGCTCCGTTCCGCGCGTTGGCGAGACTCTTCGGCGGCGGGAAGAAGAGTGCGAAGCAAGAAGCGAGGAAAAAAGATGTGAAGACGCCCGGCGCGGTTGCGGCCCCGGCGGTCGTCGTGGCCGAGACAAGCGAGCCTCAAGAGAAAAAAGATAAGCAAGAGCAACAGCCTGTAGACGTGGGCGCCGAGGTTGGGCGCGCCGCCGCGCCGCCGACAGATTACGTGCCTCAGCCGGCGGCGATGCCCGCTGAGTCCACGCCCATCGTGAGGCCCGCGGAAGCGCGGCCCGCGCCACAGCCTGAGATGTGGGTTCCCGTCATCGAGGGCATCTCGAAAGACCCGCTCTCGCAAGGACGCGCGCTCTTACAGCACGGTTACTTAAGCGAGGCCGTCTCTGAACTCACCATCGCCGCCGCGTTCGCCGACAATCTCGTCGAGGCCAACAACCTGCTCGGCCTCGCCTACGACCGCATGGGCCGGCACCGGGCGGCCATCGAAGCTTACGAGCGTGCGCTCTCGGTCGCGCCGAACGACGCGGTCGTGCTCGCCAATCTCGGCAACTCGTACTACCTTGAAGCGAACTACGTAGAGGCTCTCAAGCGTCTGAAGAAGGCCGCTCGCCTTTCGCCCGCGACGCCCGTCATCCACAACAACCTCGGCATCGTGCAGGCGCGGATCGGCAGATACGACGACGCCTTTAAGAGTTTCGCACGCGCCGGCGGCGACTACGACGCGCACGTCAAGCTCGCGGACATCCTCGAAACCGCCAAGCGCGAAAAGGACGCCGCCAAGCACTACGAAGCCGCGCTCCGCCTCCAACCCGGCACCAACGCCCTGCTCGAACGCCTCGTCGCCATCTACGAGCGCACCGGCAGACGCGACAAGGCCGACACCGCCCGCCGCGCCCTCGGCCAGCCGAAGAACGAGCAGAAGACGACGACCGGCGGCGGCGGCGGCTAGACCGGCAAGGCAAATGGCAAAAGTGAAAACCGCGTCAACGGCTATCTTTTGAAGTCGAGGACAATAGTGGGTGTGAGTTTTAAACCCGCTTAATTCGAGCAGAGATCGCGCACAGCATCACTTCATTTGTCGAGTAACTCGGCTACACGTCAGCCCTCAAATAAAAGCGCGTCCCTTATTGTTAATAAGGGACGCGCTTTCATTTCCGACGTAATCTTGAGAGAGAAGCCTATCCGATGGGCTTACAGTCCTCCCTTGACTTGGATATTACCGGACTCGATCAACTCCAGTGGAAAGTCGGTCGGCCCTGTAACCTGACAGAGTTGAGGGTCTCCCTGCGTGCCCGGGTCGTCATCGAAGAAGAAGGCTCTGCTTATCTTGTCTCTGTCTCTTCCGGGTTCGCCATTGTCCTGCACGGAGAAGTACACGGCGTCAACCAGATTCGGATCATTCGTCCTCCGCGTAGTTCCGCCGAAAACAGCGACATTCCCGTACAGTCTCATACAGGAAATATCTATCTGTAGTTGGTACTTCTGACCGTTGTCTACTCTGAAAGCCGGGTTGTGAAGAATCGCATTGCCCTTAACGGTTCCGTCCGGGCGGCGTTGCGCGCTAAAAGAGAATTGCCTCCTGACGGCTTCGCCTTCGTCATTGAGGACTAGAAGGGTTCCATGCCCGTTGGCTGATTCTTTGGAGCTTTGAGCTGCCGAGATTGGCGCTGTCATCCACAACGCGGCCAGCACGACCGCCGCAAATGTAGCTGCCAAGACAAGAGATGTGGTTGATTTTCGTCTCATGATCTACCCCTTTCTACTTTGAAGGTAAGGACCCCATGCCGTTTTAAGTTACGGCATGAGACTTCGGTTGAAAAAAGCAAGCGCCGCCCGCACGAAGCGCTCAACTACTGGTAGCTGAGTGTCGCGCTTATAGCAAACCATAACTTTGAGGTCAAGGGCGATTCCTACCGGGTGGTGCAGGCTCAGATATGGAAGTCGCCCCTTCTTATCACGTTTGGGAAACTCAGGGGGAACTTTCTGTGTCTCTCAATCATGCGATAGCAAAAGCGGCGCAACCTGCTCCGACGACGCTACATCTCAGGCCGTTGCACGCTCGCTCCAAAACGATATTCGATAAAGGATACAGGCTAACTGCCTGCTGTATATGCCATCCGCATGACACCCTGAAATCCTTTTGCCTGCCGCGTGAGCATCTCGCCGTCAGGGACGGCGTGTGAGATTGTAGTCGCGCAGACGGCGGTAGAGCGTCGAGGGCGAGATGCCGAGCATTTCGGCGGTCTTGCCGCGATGCCAGTTGGTCTGTTCGAGGGCGGCGACGATCTGCTGGCGCTCAACCTCGTGCAAGGGGGCCGGCACGCCCTGCGCCGTTTGGCCCGCGCTGTTTACACTCCCGGCGCCGTCGCTGACCGCGCTCGCTTGTGTGAAAACCGGGGTGTAGGACGCGGACTGGTTCGAGATTTCGGGTGGGAGTTCAGCGGTCGTGATGCGCGCGTCGTTGGCGAGGAGGATGGCGCGCTCCAGCGTGTTGCGGAGTTGCCGCACGTTGCCGGGCCAGTGGTAGGTCTTCAAGGCCGCGAGCACTTCGGGCGCGATCTCCGGCGGGTGCGCGCCGCCCAACTGCCGGAGCAGGTGGCGGGTGATCGGCTCGATGTCATCGGTGCGTTCGCGCAAGGGGGGCAGGTGAATCTGAAAACCGTTGATGCGGTAGAGCAGGTCGGCGCGGAAGCGCCCGTCGCCGACGACCTCGTTCGTGTCGCGGTTGGTCGCCGCGACGATCCGCACGTTGACCTGCACCTTCCTAACCGCGCCGACGCGATAGAACGAATTCGTCTCAATCGCACGCAGGAGTTTTGATTGCAGCGGCGACGGCAGCTCCGTAATTTCGTCGAGAAAGATCGTGCCGTTGTCCGCCAGTTCCCACAGGCCGAGCTTGCGCCCCTTCGCGCCGGAGAACGCGCCCGCCTCATAGCCGAACAACTCCGACTCCAACAGCGATTCCTGAAATGCCGCGCAGTTCAGGTCAATGAACGAGCCGTCGGCGCGGCGCGAGAGTTTGTGGATGGCGTGCGCGATCAACTCCTTGCCCGTGCCTGACTCGCCGGTGATGAGGGCTGAGGCGTCCGACGGCGCGACGCGCTCGACCAGTCGCATCACCTCGCGCATCGCATCGGAGACGAAGATGATCTCCGGCGTGGCGGTCTGTCGCTCGACGAGCGTACGTAAACGCTGGTTGTCCACGCGCAGCCGGCGCTTCTCCGCCGCCTGTTTGACCAGCGCGTCCAGCTCCGCGATGCGATAGGGCTTCGAGAGGTAATCGTAAGCGCCGAGCTTCATCGCCTCGATGGCGCTCTCGACCGTCGCATGGCCCGTCAGCATGATAACTTCGGGCGGGTTGGGGCGCTGGTGGACGCGGCGCAGCAATTCCATACCGTCCACGCGCGGCATATTGATGTCCGTCAAGAGCACGTCTACGTTGCTCTCTTCCAGCAGCCGGAGCGCGGCCTCGCCATCGGGCGCGACGCGCACTTCATGGCCCATCCGCTGTAGCTCTTTCTGCAAGACGAGCCGTAGGTTCGTCTCGTCCTCGGCGACGAGGATGCGCGCCGGTTGCGCGGTTGCGGTTTGCTCACTCACGCTCAATCTGTTTCTTCTCCGTCGGGTGTGTTTGCGGCTGGCAGTCGGATGGTGAAGGTCGTTCCGCCGCCGGGGGTCGAGTCAACGCTAATGCGACCGCCGTGCTCGGTTACAATACCATAACAGACCGCCAGCCCAAGCCCCGTGCCGCGCCCGACCTCTTTGGTCGTGAAGAACGGATCGAAAATTCTCTCCATGATTTCGGGCGGGATGCCGTGGCCGGTGTCGCTCACCTCGATGAGGACGCCGCCTCCTTCCTTATCGGCGCCGCGCGCGCGCAACGTGAGCGTGCCGCCCTCCGGCATCGCGTCCGTCGCGTTTTCGGCGAGGATGATGACGGCCTGCTGCAACTGCCCTTCGTCGGCGGAGACGAGCGGGAGCCGTTGCGAAATCTCGACGTTGATTTTGACCGATGGGCCGCGCCGCTGGTGCAAGAGCAGACGCGCGGCGGACTCGATGACCTCGCCGATCTGGATGGGCGCCTGCTGGCCGGCGCGGGCGCGGCTGAAGTCCAGCAGCCCGTTCGTGATCTGCTTGCAGCGGAAGGCTTCGCTGCGAATCAGTTGCAGGTAATCGCGCAAATCTTCCACATCGGCGCCCGCGCCGTAGACGCCCTCCGTGACGCGCGATTCGAGCGCCTCGGCGCAGGCCGCGATGGTCGCCAAAGGGTTATTGATCTCATGCACGACGCCCGCCGCGAGACGCCCCACCGCCGCCAGCTTCTCCGAGCGCGCCACGGCCCGGTTCGCCACCACGCGCGAAGTGATGTCTTCGCCGACCGTAATGACGTGCGAGACCTCCCCGCGCGCGTCGCGCATCGGAATTTTGCTGACGCTCCAGTGATGCGTCGTGCCGTCCGACGAGTGCGTCTCCTGCTCGATCATCTCGATCTCGCCGGTCTCGAAGGCGCGTTTGAATTCCCGCTCCGACTGCACGCGCGGCTGACGTGTCAGCACGTCGAAGATGTTCCTGCCGAGCACGTCACGGCGAGGGATACCCTGCCCACCCAACTCGCGGTTACGGTTCCATGCGACGACACGGTATGAGCGATCAATGGCATAAAGCGAGACGGGCAGGCTGTCAATAATGGCCTCGGTGAAACGGCGTTGCGCCTCGGCCTCGGCGGTGCGCCGCTCGACCTCGCGCGCGAGGCTGACGGAAGAGTTGCGCGCCGCTTCATAGAGCGATGAGATGCGCGCCGCCAGAGCGCCCTGCTGCGCGGCGGCGTCAACCAGACGCTCCTCGGTCTGGCCGCAGTCGGGCGCGCGGTCGAATGCGGCGACGAGCACGCCCAGCGCTCGTCCCTCGAACCGAAGCGGCGCGGCGTACTCGACCCGGTGCGCGCCGTCGCGGATGAAGAATTGCATCCGGTCTTCGCTGCGCCGCGACGCAGACGGTTCCGTGGCGAGCCACTCGTGCAGGCGCCCGGTGTCAATCAGCGAGGCGTCCTCCTCGGCGCTGCCCTCACGGTCGAACATGCAGAGCGTCAACCCGCCGCCGCTCTCCACGCTTCCACTTCGACCCGTCTCTCCCTCCCCTCGTTTTTGTTTCCCCTTCTTCGCGTCTTTGCCGACGAGCACGGCGGCACACAAGGTAGCGTTCGCGCCCTCGTAGGTCGCGCCGGCCACGCGGCGCAAGACCTCCACCGGGTTGAGCGCGTGCAGCAGCCCGCGCCCCAGATCGGCGAGAAAACTCAACTCGCGGTTGCTGCCTTCGAGTGCGCGCTCGCGCTCGGCGGCTTCGAGGTGCGCCCCGACCCGCGTCAACAGCTCACGCGACCCGGCGGGCTTCGCCACGAAGTCGTCCGCCCCGGCGGCGAACGCCTCGACCTTCTGCTGCTCCGTGTCCTCGGACGAGATGATGACGACAGGGAGGCGTCGCGTCGCGGCCTGTGCGCGCAGCAGACGGCACAGGGCGAGGCCGCCCGTTCCGGGCAGCTCCATGTCGAGCACGACGAGGTCGTAACTCTGCCGGCGCAGTTCACGCAGCGCCGCGCCCGCGTCCGCGCAGGCGACGACGCAATGGCCTTCGCCCTCGAAGGCGCGCTGCAAACGACGGCGCACGCGCGCATCGCCGTCAATGACGAGTAGCGTCACGTTCTTTCTGGAAACGCTCGGAAGAGTAGACATGACTTCCGTTTCGCGGGATTGCTGGCGCGGGTTGAGGGGCTTCTTGCGGCGACCCGCGGCGCGGTCGGAAATTATTCGCACGGGCGCGACCCATAATTCAGGGCGACGGCGCGCCACTTAATGATTGAAAACGAAACGGGAGGGGAAAGTCAAGAAAGAGAATCACGAAACCGCGGGTGGAGATTTAAAGTGGCAGGGAAATCGCGGTGATAATCGCCTCTGGATGGCCTCTGCCGATGCATCGGCTTGTTTGGGGCGGGCGACGCGCCCGCCGTGATGGCGCGAAAGTTCACGCGAGATGGTCGCTTGATGCAAGCCGAGGTTGCGGGCGATGGCGGTGCGGCTATGGCCTTCTTTCTTCAGGGCGTAAATCTGGTATCTTTGTTCGCGGGTAAACTGCTTGTAGCCTGTCAGCGATACCCTTTTGATGTCGCCGTTAAAGTCGGCACTCAGGCTACCGCGGTTTGCCCTTGTAACGGCGACGGTCAAAGTCGCACTTACAAGTTGAATTCAAGGCAGGTAAACACAATCCATGACGCGAGTAATTCTGGCCGCACTATTTTTGGTTCCTCTCGCCCACGTGTCGTTGGCACAGGAGAGCTTTAAGATTAGCGGCGCTTCGAGGAAGTACGATCTTTCGGTCAGCATCAAAGAGTGCGGCGGGCCGGAGCAGGACGAAAATCCGAACACTTGCAGCGGCCCGGCGCGCATCGGTTTCTACCGGAAGGGCGCCAGGTCTCCGTTTCAAGTCCTGAACCTGCCGAACGTTGAACTCTATCGGGACACGCTCGCCCACAACCCGCAAATCAGTGAGAAGCGGCGCGGGCTTTACGCCGAAGAGTACGGGTTTGTTTTCGACGACTTCAACTTCGATGGCGCGGAGGATGTGGCTGTTTGCAACGGGAGAAACAGCGGATACGGCGGGCCTTCATATAGCGTTTTCCTCTTCGATGGAAAGTCTCGCAAGTTCGTCGAGAACAAGAGACTGTCGGAACTCGCGGAGGGTGGCTACCTCGGTCTCTTCTTCCCCGACCCGAAGCGGAAACAACTCGTCGCGTTCTCCAAATCAGGCTGCTGCTATCACGAGACGGAGAAATACGAGGTGGTTAACAACCGGCCCGTGCTGGTGGAGAAGATCATCGAGCAGGCCATCGGAAGAGATGACGGCGGGTTCGACGTGGTGACGACGACCAGAAGGCGCGTGAACGGTAGGTGGGTCACAAGCGTTAAGCGAAAAGTTGATAAAAGGAATTGACGTGCTTGCTAAGGCTGCGAAAGCGCCTGCCGCGATTGTGACAAGCCGCGCTCTCACGTGCTTGATACGTCCGACGGTTTCGAGCGAAAGCTTTGCCAGCTCGGTATCATGCTCCCACACGCGGCATCCGCACGCCAGTCGAGCTTGCGCGCGGCGGTCGTATTCGTAACAATGAAACGGATAAATGAGATCGGAGGGTAAAGCCTCTCATGGTAAGTAAAGTCCGAGCCGGAAAAAAGAACGCAAAGTTTGGCCCGAACATCGTGCGAGCGTGGTTTGATACTGTTATCAATCCTTTGCTTCGCGCGTTGGAGATTGAGAAAAAATATTTGGAAGCGAATGACTGGACATGGAGATTGGAGTTCGGATCAAAGAGTCTGGAGGCGGTGCGGCCAGTTCAGAGCATTATCGGTTATGAGGCTATGGCTAATCTGACACTGATCTTCGAGTTTTATTCCGACGTGGAAAAGATGACGCGAGAGCACGAGGAAAAAAGAGAAGAGCTGTTGAACGCTTGCAAAGAGCTTCATCAGGTAATTAGGGAAAGTCCGGAGTTGCAAAAGATGTATGATGAAACCGTATCAAAAGCATCTCTCTCAAAACAAGGCCTCAAAAATTTAAGGGGTATTTTCCCGAATGGTCCTAATGAACGTCATCTGGACTTTCTCACTGAGTACATCGTAAATAATGGGGGTGAATTATCAAGCACCATGTCGTTGTCCTTCTGGCGGAAAAATCGGGAGGTCTTTTTAGCCATCCTAGATAACCCCGGCGTCCGTAACCATAGCAAAAAGACTCTCAATGCCGGCCAATCCTTATTGAAAACAGTCGAAGGGTTTATAAACCTCTTGGAAGAGTTGAGACGGAATTTATCATTGGAGCATGACGTGCCGCCCTACGTGTACACCGTACCTGCCTTCGTCGAATGAGATTAGCAATGGCTAAGGGCAATCCTCACATTGACATCATCAGAAAAGCCGTCGTAGATACGGGGCCTCTCTTTAACGTTTTAGCGCTTGTCTTCGTCCGGAAGCCATCAAGCCATCGTAATTCCGGATTTGAAAAGATATTCGGTGCAGCAGATTATCTGTATGATCCGGTTACCCAAAGAAAGCTCCTCGATTTATTCGACAACATCCAGAAAATTCTGACAACCTCACACGTGATTGGGGAACTCACCGGACAGAGTAAAAGATCAAAACTACCGGAATCGGAGTTTTGGCGATCTTCGATGGATTACCTTGTCAGAAAGAAGGTGGACGAAAGATTGCTCAGTCTCATTGAAATGTGCGGTAGCGATGAGGGACGTGAAAGCGTCTGTAAAATAGGCCCTACGGACGCGGGGCTGATCGAATTGGCCCGGCGAGAGAAGTGCGTCCTTTTGACAGATGATAAGAGAACTCTGGCGCAACGAGCATGGAACATGGGTCTGGGCGATAAGTGCAAGCTGGTGCGTAACCTGTTATCAACCGCTTAACCGTCATGCCTCTTGATGCGACGACTTTTCTAACGGGCTTCCCCGGCTTCATCGCCGAGCGGCTGGTCGAGCGGCTGGCGCGCGAGGGTGCGCGTTTCCTCCTGCTCGTACAGCCCGCCTTACTCGCGCGCGCGAGCGAAGACATCGCGCGCATCGCGGAAAAGACGGGCGCGGCGCGGGAGCGCTTCCGCATTCTCGAAGGCGACATCACGCGGGAAGGGCTGGGGCTGTCGGCGGATGACCTCACAGCCGCGCGGCGCGAGGCGACGACCGTGTTCCACCTCGCGGCCATCTACGACCTCGCGGTCGTCCGCGAGACGGCGATGCGCGTCAACGTCGAGGGCACGCGGAACGTCAACGAGTTCGCGCGGGGCCTGCCGAACTTGAGACGTTATCATTACGTCTCGACATGCTACGTGGCGGGATTGCGGACGGGACTGATTTTGGAAAGCGAGTTGCGGCACGACACGGGCTTCCGCAATTACTACGAGGAGACGAAGTATCTCGCTGAAACGGAAGTCGAGGCGCTCAAAGAGGAACTGCCCGTGACGATTCACCGCCCGTCGGTCGTGTGCGGCGACTCGCGCACGGGCGAGACGGCGAAGTACGACGGCGTCTACTACCTCATCAACTATCTGCGTTTGCGACCCGATCTGCTCTCGCTCGCCAACATCGGCAACCGCGAGGTGCGCTTGAATGTCGTGCCCGTGGATTTCGTCGTCGAGGCGATGGTCGCGCTCGCCGCGGACGAGGGGGCAGCCGGCGCGACCGTCCAACTGGCCGACCCCGCGCCGCTCACTACGCACGAACTATTCGACACTATCGCCCGCACCCTCGCCGGTCGCCCCTCGCGCCTGACCGTGCCTTTGCCTTTCGTACAGGCTTCGCTCAACCTGCGCTTCTCCGAGATGCTCACGGGCCTTCCGCGCGTCGGCGCACCTTACTTTTTCATCAAGCAGACCTACGACACCAACCGCGCCGAGGAATTGCTCGAACCCCACGGCGTCCGCTGCCCCCGCTTTCCCGATTACGTCGAGGCGCTGATAGATTACGTCGAGCGGAAGGAACGGGCGTAAAGAGAAGGCGGAAGGCAAAAAGAGACGCTGTAACTTCCGCACTTCCGCCTTCTTTCTCTCGGTCAAGCCTTCCGCCACAGAGTGCGCCAACTAAATTTTGGCGAGCCGCCTTCGGCTGGGAGCGCAAGCGTCCCTCTGGGGGCGCAAGCGTCCCGCTTGCATGAGCGCCGCAGGCGCGAACAAAGGAAACGCCGACATTCAAGGTCGCGTGAACACGCCAGCTTTCTTCGCGCTGCGCGCTCAGTGCAAGCGGGACGCTTGCGCTCCCAGGACGAGCCAGTTAGTGGTTTCGCCAAACTTTGGCAGGCGCACTCTCCGCCACATGGACGCTTGACAAAATCTCAATTTAGAATTATTCTAATTCCACCTTAAACCAAAACAATTATGACTTCGGGCAAGAAACATCAGGGTGGTGATGGGCGGGCGCTGACGCCTCAGCGGCAGGCCGTGCTTCAGGTGGTCAACGAATCAGTGGATCACCTGACGGCGGGCGAGATTTACGAGGCGGCGCGGCGCGTCCTGCCGACGATCAGCTTCGCCACCGTCTATAACTCCCTGAAATATCTGACGGAGGCGGGGTTGGTGGGCGAGATCAGCTTCGGCAAAGGGTCGAGCCGCTATGACCGCGAGACGGCGCGGCATGACCACGCCGTCTGCACGCGCTGCGACAAGCTGGTGGACTTCGACCTCGAAGAGACGCCGCAACTCGTCCGCGCCGCCGCGCGCCGCTCGCGTTTCAAGCCGGTGTCAATCCACCTGACTTTGATGGGCATCTGCCCGGACTGTCAGGCGAAAGTTTGAGGATCGCCTTGTGACATGGCGTGGCCGTCAAAGCTCGACGAAACGGCGCGTCCGAATTTCGGAAGTAAGACTGAGACTAACGGAGGAATCATTAACATCATGGCAGAAGCATTAGTTGGCAAACCGGCGCCGGATTTCGATATGCCGTCAACCAAGAACATCGAGAAGCTGAACGAGAACGTGAAGCTCTCCGATTACAATGGCAAGTGGGTCGTCCTCTTGTTCTACCCGCTTGACTTCACCTTCGTCTGCCCGACGGAGCTGACCACGTTCAGCGAGCGCATCGGGGACTTTGAAGGCATCGGCGCGGAAGTGATCGGCGTCTCGACCGACTCCGTCCACTCACACCGCGCGTGGATCAGAACGCCGCGCGAACAGAACGGCGTCGAGGGTCTCAAGTACCCGCTCGCGTCGGACATCACTAAGGAAGTGGCGCGCAGCTACGGCGTGCTTATCGAGGACAAGGGCATCGCTCTGCGCGGCCTGTTCGTGATTGACCCCGAAGGCATCCTGCGCTATGCGGTCGTCCACGATCTCAACGTCGGGCGCTCGGCGGAAGAGACGCTCCGCGTCATTCAGGCGCTCCAGACGGGCGGACTTTGTCAGGCTGAGTGGCGTCCGGGTCAGGAAACTTTGAAGGTCTGAAAGTGATTTAGCAATCAGCAATCAGCGGTCAGCAGTCAGCTTTTAATTCTTGAGCGAGATGAGTGGATGTCTTTAAGAGTGGCTTTCTAGATCCGGGTAAAAGCTGACCGTTGATTGCCGACAGCTATTGAGGTATCAATCATGCCAATGAGGATTGGGACGGAGATGCCGTCTCTGGATGGAGCGACCGAGTGGTTCAACGCGACGGGCGCGCACGCCGCCGCGGAGGCGAAGGGGCGACCGACGCTGGTGCACTTCTGGTCGGTGAGCTGCGGCATCTGCAAGGAGAATATGCCGCGCGTCGCCGAGTGGCGCGACACGCGCGCGGGCGAGGGGCTGCGCGTCATCGCCGTGCACATGCCGCGTTACCCCGCGGATACGGATGTGGAAGCGGTGCGCGATGCCGTCGCCACGTACAACATCACGGAGCCGTGCGCCGTTGATAACGAGCACCGCTTGCGCGATCTCTTCCAGAACGAACAGGGCTTCGTGCCTGCCTACTATCTTTTCGACGCCGAAGGGAAACTGCGGGGCTTCGCGGCGGGCGAGCGCGGCCTGAGCATGATCGGCTCGGCGCTCGAACGTGTGCTGGCGGCGACCTCGAAAGAGGCGGTGGCGCAGGGTTGATTTAGAGTCGTCTCGTCGGAAAACAGAAAGCACCTCCGTCGGACGGAGGTGCTTTTTTTGTCGTCTCGTCGAGTCACTGCTTGAAATCGGTGTTGCCGATTATAGAGCCGATTGCGAATCAGGTTGCCAATCGCACTAAAGGCCGCGGAAAATGAAACTCAGCAACCAGATGCTGAACCCGATTGAACCGAGGAGCAGGACAAGCAGGACGAGCATGATGAGGCCGACGAAGAGCCAGTCGCCGAGACTCGCGCTGCGCGCCTCTTCGGGGCCGACGGTGGCGCGCTCGCGCAGCAGTTCGACGTTCATCTGGTTCGATTTCCACGCTACGTCGAAGATGTCGCCGACGACCGGCACCGCGCCGAGCACGTAGTCAACGGCGATGTTGAGCGCCATTCGCAGGAGCGTGACCTTCGGGACGCGATAACGAACGCCCGCCGCGAGGATGTAGAAAGAGACGGCGGTAGTGGCGAAATCGCCGACGCCCGGCACCAGCCCGATAAGTGCATCGAGGCCGATGCGCCAACCCGTGCCGGGGATGCGGAACAGCCCGTCCATGTAGCGACTGAGTTGGTCGAGGCTCCGGTCTATGTCTTTCCGTGCCCCCACCTCGCGCGTCGCGCCTCGCTCTTCCGTCCACGTTCTTGCTAACTGCTTGCTCATCCCTTCAACTGCTCCTTGTTTATCCGCGATGTGTTACAAAGCGCCGTGCATGACGGCGCGTAAACTCGTCGCAGCCATCACGGGGAGGTTAGATGCTGTTCCGACTCGGAAGGATAAACGAAAATTAGTGCCGGATTCGTTCCGAAGAGATTAATATACAAAGTCTCAGGATGAAACTCAGCCACGATCCGAGTCTGGTAAAACATTATGTCGCACAGCTACTCAGTCGAACCGGAAGCGCGGGAAGGGATTGAGGTCTTCTCCCTTTCGGATGGCGCGCGCGCGCGGGTCGAGATCGCCCCGTCCCTCGGAAACAACTGCTTCGCCTTCCGCACCTCCGTGGATGTGCTGGAACCGATTGCCTTCTCGGAGTTCCGGCAACGGCCCACGAGCTACGGCATCCCCATCCTCTTTCCGTTCCCGAACCGCATCCGCGACGGCAAGTTTTCATTTCGCGGCGAGGAGTATCGCCTCGACCCGCCGCGACATGGATTCGTGAGGGACAAGGCGTGGACCGTCGAAGGTCACGGCGCTTCCGAAGAGGAGGGGGCGTGGCTCACCTCCAGCTTCGACGCGGCCTCACACGCGCAACAGATACTGCGGCAGTTCCCGTTCCCCTTCAAGCTGGAAGTGACCTACAGATTGAGGGAGGGCGTGTTGACGATGGAGACGGCGGCGCGCAACAACGGCGAGCGGGAGATGCCCGTCGGCTTCGGCATCCATCCTTATTTCCGCAAGCCTTCGCGGGGAGTCGTCACCGTCCCGGCGGCGCACAGGTGGGAACTCTCGGACAGTCTGCCGACCGGCAGGCTGCTTGCGGTCGAAGGCAATTATGACTTGCGTGGCGGTCAGTCGGTCGAAGGGCTACAGTTCGACGACATCTTCACCGGCATCGAAGCGGACGAAGGAGGGGACGCACGCTGCACGCTTGATGATCGGGAAAGCGGCACACAGACGGTCATTGAGTTTCCCGTCGCGGAGTTTCCGCACGTCGTCGTCTACACGCCGCCCGCGCCCCGGCAGGCGATCTGCGTCGAGCCAAACACCTGCCCGACAGACGCCTTCAACCTCGCCGAGCGCGGAGTCGCCAGCGACCTCATCGTCCTCGACGCGGGCGAGACGGCGAGGTTCGGCCTACGCATTTACACGAGACCCTCAACATGGGAGTGAAGGTGAGAGATAAAGCGAGAAGCTGTCGGGAAATATCGTTCCCAAACTATTTCGCAACGCCCGGTCATCTGATGAATGTAATCGAACACACGCCCGACGCCGCGATCTTATCCATTTCGTGATGGTCTGATGTCAGTAGCGTCCCGCCGACTCGATTCGTCAGGGTGATTGCAAAGCAATCTGCCAGAGAAACACCTCCGCCCGCCTTTAGTTTACCCGCGTCTTTCCAAAACATCTGGTCAAAATCATTCCGCTCTATCACTCCGACCGTGGCTAAGTCGCCGATTACAGCCTCCGCGTGCGCCACGCCCATGTTGCGATGGGCGGCGTAATAAACCTCGCACAAGTTGATGGCGTGCGCGAGGCACTGCGAATTTACGTCGCGGACGGAACTGTCAACTACGTCCGCGCCGGGTTCGTTTCGCAGCCACGCGATAATCGCTGAGGCGTCGAGGACGTAGATCATCTGCGACGGTCTTCCAGTGCAATCTCTTCGGCTTTGCGGGCGGCGAAGTCTTCGCTGCTCGTCAGCACGTCACGGTACTTTCCCCGGATGCTCGCCGCCAGACGATTCCTCTCTTCCTGTTCAGTCTTGCGCGCCTCTCCGTCGAGCAACTCGCGGAGTTGCCGCTGCTCCTCCGGCGAGAGGGCGCGAACCTCTTCGATGATTCTGTCCAGTGTGGCGCTCATTCCTTACCGCCTTTCTCCCTGTCTTTTAGAAAGGTCGCAGTCATCATACGGGAAGCAAAAGAAGAACGGAATTCAACGGCGCGGCGATTTGTCGTTCTACACCCGCCCGCGCGCTTCGAGTTTGACCACCATGACGGGATGAGTGCCGCGTATTTCGACCGTCTCGAAGCCGAGCCTTTCATACAAACGTATCGCGGGGTTATTCGGCGACACACTGAGCGAGATGGCCGGGCATTTGCCTCTCGCGTCCTTTAACAGATGTTCGAGCAAGGCCGTGCCCACGCCCCGGCCCCTGTGCTCCGGCGACACGGCGACGCCCAACTCCGGCGTCAGGTCGTCCACGTATGCGAATCCTTTATCATCCCCATCCGACAGGCGATACCAGACGGCTCCAATCGGTTGCAGGTTCTCGGAATTCACGGCGATAAACCCCACGTCGCCGGCGCGACCCCAGCCCTTCACGTATCTGGAAATGTGCGGGTGATCCAACACGTCTCGCGGATACGGCTCACAGCCCTCTTCGACAAAGAGTGACTGGTACAACATCTCTCGCAGGAACGGCTCGTCCGAAGGGTCGGCGGGCCGGATGATGTAGCGTAGCGAATCATTCATCATGCCCAACACGCTTCCCGCATTGCGAAACTTGCGGCGATAAAGAAGGGCGGCGGGACGATTGCAGTCGTCCCGCCGCCCTTGCGTATAACGGCTTGAGGAACCTCCTCACTACTGCGCCGCCGGATAGACGAGCGTCAGCGGGTCGGGGAGCGGGATACGCTTGACCGTGCCGCCGGCGACTTTCACGAGCGAGTGCTGCGGGCGGTCGGGGTTGCCTTTGGTGATGTCGTCAATGTTGCCGACGACGAGGATGACGAGCTTGTCGGGCGCGAGGTACTTCTGCGCGACGCGCTGCACGTCTTCGGCGGTGACGGCGCGGACGCGCTCGCGGTACTTGTCCCAGTAATCAGCCGGTCGCTTCGTGTACTCGTCCTGCGCGAAGGTGCCGGCAATCTGCCCGGCGGTGGCGAAGAAGCGCGGAAAGATTTCGACCGCCGAGTTTTTAGCCGTCTCCAACTCTTCCGCCGAGACCTTAGACGTGCGGATGCGGTTGATCTCTTCGAGGATGATGTCAATGGCCTGCGCCGTGGTCGGCGACTTCGACTGGAACGACGCCTGAAACGTGCCGGGGTAGTAGACGCCGAGGCCGTAGGAAGAGCCGGCGCTGTAGGCCAACCCTTCGTCGGAGCGGACGCGCGATGTGATGCGCGAGGTGAAACCGCCGCCGCCGAGGATGTCGTTCATAATGTCGAGCGCGAAGCCATCCGGGTTGTCGCGCATCGAGCCGAGATGGCCGATGGTCACGCGCCCTTGATTCACGTCCGCTTTGTGGACGGCATAGACACCGGCGACGGGCGTGTGCGTCGGCTTCGGCACTTCGGGCACGGCCTCTTTCGTCGAGGGCCAGTCCTTCGTCGCCGCTTCGAGCTTCGAGAGCATCTGCTTCGTGTCGAGGTCGCCCGACACGGCGAAGATGAAATTCGCGGGGTGGAAATATTTCTTGTGGAAGGCGGCGAGGTCTTCGCGCATGACTGACTCGACGGAAGCCTTCGTCGCGTCTTTGGCGGTGAAGTGCTCCGCGCCGCGGACGAGCCGCGTCCACTCGCGGTTCTCAATCGCGTCGGTGCGGTCGTTGCGCCGCTCCATTGCTTGCAAAACTTGGCTCTTGGCGAGCTTGAGCCGGTCTTCCTGAAAGCCGGGGTTGCGAAGCATGTCGAAGAAGAGCGTGAGACCCTGATCCAAATCTTTCGTGAGCAGGTTGAGGCTCGCGTTGCCCTGTGTCCCGCCGATTGAGCTGGAGATGCCGGCGGCGAGAAAGTCGGCGGCCTCGTCGAACTGCTCCGCCGTCTTCGAGGTCGTACCCCCGGCGCGCATCTGGCTCCCCGTGAGCGACGCGAGTCCCTCCTTGCCCGCCGGGTCGAGATAGGCGCCCGTCCGCACGAGCACGGAGATGTTGACGAGCGGCAGGGCCGAGTCCTCGACCGCGTAAACCACGACGCCGTTCGGGAGCACGTGGCGATACTTCTCGCGCTTCGGCGGCGTGTAGCTCAAGGGCGCGAACTTCAGATCGGCGGGCCGCGCGGGAATGTCAGACTTTTGCATCGTCTGCGCCAGCAGCCCGGCGGGCGCGAGCGCAAGCAGCGCGAGCGTGAGTGTGGCTGAAAGAATTCGTCTGTTCATGTTCGTCATTGCTTACCCCCTTCGAGCTGCTTGATGCGGTCTTCCAGCATCTTCTTCACCACCGCAAAAAACTTCTGCTTCTCGGCGGAGGCGCTGCCCGACTGCTGCTCTATCTGCGCGAGGAAAGCCTTAAGCTGTTCCGGCTTGGCCTGTGCGAGCATCCCCTTCATCCGACCGATTTGCGCCTTCTCCTCGTCACTTAAGCCCGACAGCGCCGGGTCTTCCGCCGCCGCCGCGCCTTCGGCCTTCTTCGTGTAGTAGATGCCGACGGTGCGATTCTCAGGTTTGAAGTAAACGCTCGCCACGCGCTTGATGTCTTCGGCGGTGACGGCTTGGAAGCGCGCCGGATCGTTGTTGATCGTGTCCCAGCCGCGGTTGCCGTCGCGCAGAAGGAGCTGCACCATCAGCCCAAAGTTCGATTGCAGGCCGCGGAAGGTGTTCGCCGCGTACTGGTTCTTCACCTTCTGCAACTCCTGTGCGGGCACGCCCTCCTTCTGAATTTTCTCAATCTCTTTGTAAAGCGCCTGCTCGACCTCTTCGGGCTGGCGGCCCGGTTTGGCGACGCCGTTCATCTCGAAATAGCCTTCGTACTTCAAGCTGTTCTGCCCTGCGCCGGCGTTGTTGGCGACCTGCTGTTCGAGGACGAGCGACTTGTAGAGACGGCCCGTGCGACCGTTGAGCAGACTCGACAGCACGCCGAGCGCGAAGCTATCGGGGTGGCCTTCGGCGACCGTGTGAAAGCGGACGCGCGCCTGCGGCACGGTCTCGGCGTAGGCGGCCATGCGTTTTTCGGCAAGCTGCGGCATCTCGCGCGTCCGCACCGCCTCCGGCGCGCGCGAGCCACGTTTGAGGCGACCGAAATATCTTTTCGCAAATTCGGTGGCCTGCGCCGGCTCGAAGTCGCCGACGAGGCAAGCCGTCAGGTTGTTCGGCGCATAGTTGACGGCGAAGTATTCGAGCGCCTCCTCGCGCGTGATGCCTTCGAGGTCACTGGGCCAGCCGACGACCGGCCAGCCGTAAGGCGAGGACTGCCAGAACATGGACTCGAACATCTCATTGAACTTGCCCGTCGGCGTCGAGTCAGTACGAAGCCGGCGCTCCTCGTGCACCACGTCGCGCTCGGAGTAGAACTCGCGGAAGACAGGGTTGGCGAGACGGTCGGACTCCATCCAGAACCACAACTCCAGCTTGTTGGCCGGGACGTTGATGAAGTAGATGGTGAAGTCGCGGTCGGTGCCGGCGTTCATGCCGGAAGCGCCGGCGGTCGTGTAGATGCGGTCGAACTCGTCCTTGACCATCAACTCCTTCTCGCGCTTGGTCAACTCGCCGAAGCGTGCGAGAAGCTGCTTGTGCCGCTCGGAGCGGAACTGCGGGTCTTTGGCGTCCGCAATCTCGCCCAAAGTCGCCCGGCGGATGAGCGCCTTCTCTTCGGCGCGGAGGTCTGCGCGCACGGCGTCCATCTCGTCGAGCAGTTTCTTATTCGCCTCGAAGTCGCGCGTGCCGACGACGTGCGTGCCCTTGAACATCATGTGCTCGAAGAGATGTGAAAGGCCGGTGATGCCGGGCCGCTCGTTGACCGAGCCGACGCGCGCAATCCAGCCGACGGCGACGTTCGGGTCGCCCTTGCGCGGCACCATCAGCACGCGCATCCCGTTGTCGAGAGACACTTCCTGCACCGGCACCTTCTGCGCCGCGACGCCCGTCGCGCACAAAAGGAGCGTGAGAAGGCCCAGAGTAACTCTTTTCATGTGGTCTTCCTTCTGATTCGTCAATGTAGTTGGGAGGCTGTCCGAAGCGTGGCCGGTGGGCCTCGCCCCGTCTGACAGACTTTATACGAGTTCGTGCCGGAATAGTTACGGCGCGGCCTTGATGTCGTCATTCTACTGGAAACGGCGCGCGGGACATAACCGAGCGGACGAGAAATCGAAGGCGATACGCGAGAAAAGAGGAAAGGGAACTCGGCTCAGGCGGCAAGGCGGCGCGGCGGCGAAAATAAAAGCCGTAAAAGCGAACAGGCGCGTCAGCCTTGGGAGCTTCGCGCCTGTTCTATTATGTGGTTACTGTCCTCACCCCAGCAACCACTGAAACGAAGGATTCACCAACGTTTCGGATGGGAGAGATAATAAACGTATCGCGCGAAAAGTGCAACCGGTGAGATAAAAAAAAGTGGCGAGCGCCCGCCGTGGCTGCCGACGCGCTGCCCGCGCCATGAGTGGATGTCGGGCGTTCTGGTTGATATACTGTCGTTTAAATCGAAGGTAATGGCGGTGGCTAAATTGAAAGCAACGACCGTCCTCGCGCGTGGCATCGAAACGTGGGCTTTAAAGAAGCGGGACGGCGATGCCGATAAGTAAACGTTTCTCTAACCCTGCGTTCCCTTGCAAAATAAAATATGAGAATCGCCGGTTTTTTGATTTCATTCGCTATCTTAACTTTCGCCCTCGCCGCCGCGACCCGCGCGCAGCCGGGCCAGCCGTCTCCCACACCGCAGGAACCGCGACAGGACGATGGACAAATCATCAGAACCCGCATTACGGAGGTGCGCGTCCCCGTCACTGTGACTGACAAGAAAGGTAAACCGGTGATGGGTCTCAGGCGGGAACAGTTTCAAATCTTCGAGGACAAACAGCAGCAGGAGATCACAAGTTTTACCGGCGAGATTGTGGAGTTGGAGAAACTGCCCGTCTACGTCGGCGTGCTGATGGACACTTCTTCCTCGACCTCCGGCAAGCTGAAATTCCAGCAGGAGGCTGCGCTGAACTTCATGTACATGGTCACGCGCTCGCGCAAGGATCGCGTCGCTTTCCTCACCTTCGACGATGAGGTGAACCTCCGGCAGGATTTCACGGGGAACCTCGACCACCTGAATCACGCCGTCAGCGCCGTCAAGAAGCCCGGCACACAGACCGCGCTCTACGACGCGGTGTGGCAGTTCTGCGACGAGAAGATGCGTAACGTCGGCGTCGGCGGGCGCCGCGTGCTCGTCATCATCAGCGACGGCGACGATACCTACAGCCGCGCGCGCATTGAGGATGCCATCCAAATCGCGCAGAAGACCGACACCATCATCTTCGCCGTCTCCACGAAGGGCGGCTTCGCCTATAGCTCCGTGCCCGGCGTCGAGGCCGGCACCGTCAAGGACACCGGCGACAAGTTTCTTGAGAAATTGGCCGAGGAGACGGGCGGGCGTGCCTTCTTCACCGGCGATATGCTGGCGCTCGAACGCGCCTTCAGGAAGATCGGCGAGCAACTGCGCTCGCAGTACATTGTCACCTATAAGCCATCGAACGATCAGTTCGACGGCAAGGAGCGCCGCATCGAGGTCAAGCTGCTTAACAAGCAGGACGGCTGGCGCGTTGACGCCAAGCACGGCTACAAGGCGGACAAGGACATTATTCAGAATAAGTGATGAGTAATAAGTCAAAGAGCGACCCTGCTCTTAGCACTCATCACTTTTCACTCTCTTAAGGAAGTTGATGCTTCAGCGATTCAAGTCATGGCGGGTTTTGGTGCTCGTGTTCGCGGCGCTTTCGGCGGTCGCGCTTGTGGGGTTGGCGCCGGCGCGCGCGCGACGGCAGGAAGACTCCGGGCAGCGGGAGCAACCCGCGAGCAGACCCCGGCGCACGGGGGAAGCGCTGCCGCAAGACGCGGCGACGACCACCCCCCAGCAGCAGACGACGCCGAAGCCGAAGCCCTCTCCGCAAGTTGAGGAGACGCTCGATGACGATGACGTGGTGCGCTTCGAGACCGATCTGACGAACGTTCTGTTTACGGCGGTGGACAGGAATAAGCGCTTCATCACGACCATCCAGAAAGGGGACGTGCGCGTCCTCGAAGACGGCGTCGCGCAGGAGGTCTTCACCTTCCAGCGCGAAACCGACCGCGCGCTCTCGCTCGCCATCCTGATTGACACCAGCGCCTCGCAGGAGCGCACCCTGCCCGA
Source organism: Pyrinomonadaceae bacterium (assembly GCA_041749275.1). Lineage (GTDB taxonomy): Bacteria > Acidobacteriota > Blastocatellia > Pyrinomonadales > Pyrinomonadaceae > JBGTBQ01. Next base: position 28,344 of record JBGTBQ010000068.1, read on the forward strand.
GGAGAAGAGCGCCGCGCAGTCTTTCGTGGACGCGGTCATCCGCCCCAGCAAGGACGAGGTCGCCGTCCTCTCTTTCACCGGCGACGCGACGCTCGAACAGGGCTTGACGGGAAACGCCGCGCGCGTGCGTCGCGCGATTGACCGCGTCGAGTTCGTCCCGCCTTCCGGCTATATCGGCGGCGGCACCGTCATCAACCTCCCCGGCACGACGCCGCCCATCTCCGGCGACAGTCGTGCCGGCTCGACCGCCATCTGGGACGCCATCTGGGTAACCTCGAACGAAGTCCTCTCGGAAACTTCCGACAAGACGCGCCGCGCCATTATTCTCCTCTCGGACGGCGTGGATTCGAGCAGCCGGCTGAAGATGAGCGAGGCGATTGACAGCGCGCTCAAGGCGGACGCCATCATCTACTCCATCGGCATTGGCGACGACTTCGTTTTCAAAGGCGTCGAGGAAGACACTCTACGCAAGCTCTCGGAGCGGACGGGCGGGCGGGCCTACTTCCCGCGCGACGAGTCAGACCTGCGCGCGGCCTTCCGACAGATTCAGGAGGAACTGCGCTCGCAGTATCTCCTCGCCTACTCACCATCGAACAAATCCAAAGACGGAACGTTCCGCAAAGTGCAGATCGAAATCGTCAACCCCGACCTACAAAAGCAGAACCTACGGCTCACCTACCGCCAAGGCTACTTCGCGCAAGGCACGGCGACTCCGAAACCAAAAAAGAAAGGATGAAGGATGAGGGATGAGGGATGAAGCAGAAACAGTTTATCCCTCATCCCTCATCCCTCATCCCTCATCCCTCATCCTTCTAAATAGGGGGATGGTGCTCGCAATCGCGCGCCGGCCCTGCCAGCAATGACATCGTGGACGGTTCTTGATTGACACTCGAAATCGCCGCTAGCTATACTGAAAAGTACCAAATCTTGTGTCGAGTCCTCAACACCAACTCAAGCGGTGGAGGAACGGCGGGCTGTGGCATCGAAGCCGGGCCCAGGACAGTGGGGTTTTTCTTCGCTCGGACCGTGGAACAGCGGCCGTGGCGGCATTGATACAACCTGCGTCTGTAGGGGAGAGGTCCGATGAACCTCGTCGGTAAAATCTTCGTCGTGCTGATCTTCGTCATGAGCCTCGTGTTCATGGCGTTTTCCATTGCCGTCTATGCTACCCACCGCAACTGGCGGGATGTCGTGCTGGGCAAGGCGACGGCGGCCAGCCAACAGGAGAAAGATGGCCTGAAATTGACGTTGCAGAACGAAGAGAACCGTTTCAAAGACATGCAGGCTTCGCGCCTGCGGCTCGAGACGGAGCTCAACAACGTCAAGTCTTCGCGAGATCGCTCGGTGGCATCGCTGGAGCAAGCCCGCGACGACGCGATGAAAGAGAACGCCAATCTGAACACGGAGGTCAACCGGTTGACCAAGAATCTGGCCGACGCCGTGAACACGATGGGGTTGACGCAAGACACGCTGAAGAAGCTGCGCGAGACCATGGCCGTGACGCAGGAGCAACTCGATACGGCGCGGCTGGATTTGGACAACAACTTCAAGAAAGTTCTCGAGTTGACGGACAGCGTGGCGCAGTCCCAGGGCGAGTTGTCTCGTTTGGATCAGACGAACAAGAAGCTGGTGCAAGACAATTCGGCGTTGAACCTGGCGCTGCAGGACGCCAACATTCAGTTGGATCGAAATGGGCCGCCTCGCGTAGATGGCATCATTCTGGCCAGCAACGCCAACGGCTACGTCGAAATCTCCATCGGCTCGGACGATGGCTTGGAGAAGGGGCACGAGCTCGATGTCTATCGGCTTGGACCTTCGCTGGCAGAGAACAAGTACCTGGGCAAGATTAAAGTGGTGCAGACGCAGGCCGACCGCAGCGTGGCCCAGGTTCTGGCTAACTTCCGCAAGGGCACTATCCAAAAGGAAGACCGTGTCGCCACTCGACTCCAATAACCCGGGCGTTTACGTCCAGAAGCCGAAGTCGGACGTCTACACGACGATGCTGTTTCTGGCGTTCATTGCCATTTCGATCGCCATTCTCTGCTTGTACCTGGAGATGCGCGCCTACAATATGGATATCAAGGCCGCCGAGGGTCGTGTCACCGCCGGGGCGATGCTCTCCGTGGAAGACCTGGGCATGCCGGTCGGACTGGTTGAGCAAGCGTAGTTAGCCGTTTCAATCTTCTCACGCGACGGAGCAAGGATGCTCTCCCGATTCCGCGGATTCTTTGGCGCCGAGCTAGCCGTTGATTTGGGCACAGCCAATACGCTGGTCAGCGTTTGCGGTGAAGGCTTGGTGGTCAACGAGCCTTCCGTGGTGGCCGTGGCCGAGGGGACCAATCGCATTCTGGCCGGCGGATGCGCCGTCGGTCATCTGGCGCGGCAAATGGAGGGTCGCACCCCCGGCTCCATCACCGTCGTGCGACCCTTGGCCGAGGGCGTCATTCGCGATTTCGAGCTGTGCGAGGCCATGCTGCGCTATTTCCTGCGCAAGGCGCAGCACAACCGCACGGCGTTGCGGCCGCGCATTCTGGTGGCCGCGCCGGGCGCCATCACTCCCGTCGAGAAACGCGCGCTGTACACCAGCGCCGCGCGGGCCGGCGCCAAGCAAGTGCTGATCATTCGCGAGGCCATCGCCGCC
>JBGTBQ010000069.1:0-38525 GCA_041749275.1 Pyrinomonadaceae bacterium
TCGACGCGCGCGTCGAGCATCTGCGTCGGTTGCAGCCGCCCGGCGGGGGCGAGCACCATTCCGCGTTCGATTCCCGCGGTTTCGACGCCGCTCAGGTTGACCGCCGTCCGCTGCCCCGCCCGCGCCGCACGCACCGCGGCCCCGTGCACCTGAAGCCCACGCACGCGCACGCGCACGCCTTCAGGCAGCAACTCCATCTCCTCACCTTCTCTGATCTCGCCCGCGACGAGCGTCCCCGTCACCACCGCGCCGAAGCCGCGCATCGTAAACGCGCGGTCAACCGGCAGCCGTGCGACCGAGTCCGCCGCGCGCGGCGCCACGTTCAACGCAAGTGATTTCAGAGTCATCTTGAACTCCCCCAGCCCCGCGCCCGTCACCGAACTCAAGGCGACGACCGGCGCCCCTTCGAGGAACGATCCCGTGACGAGTTCCTCCACTTCCGCGCGCACGAGTTCGAGCAATTCCTCTTCGACCGCATCCGACTTCGTTACGGCGACGACTCCGGCGCGGACGCCGAGCAGCCGGCAGATGTCGAAGTGCTCGCGCGTCTGCGGCATCACGCCCTCGTCCGCCGCGACGACGAGCGCCACCAGATCAATGCCATGCGCCCCGGCGAGCATATTCTTGACGAAACGCTCGTGGCCCGGCACGTCCACGAATCCGACGCGCACTTCGCCGAGATCGAGTTCCGCGAAGCCGAGGTCAATCGTGATGCCGCGTCGCTTCTCCTCCGGCAGGCGGTCGGCGTCCACGCCCGTCAGCGCGCGAACCAGTGAAGTCTTCCCGTGGTCAATGTGTCCGGCGGTGCCGACGATGATGGAGCGCATGTTACAGCGGATGATAGCATGCGCGCTTCACGGCTTGTCTGTATTCAAAGGTGTAAGAGTGCGGCGAATCGCTTTGCCCGGCGCGGCGTTTGTGAGGCCCTGTTTTCCAAAAACAACCGCGCCGTTAACGATAACTGTCGAGACTCCTGTCGGAGAAGCGAGCGGTTTTTCGTAAGTGGCGTGGTCAACGATTGTCTGTGCATCGAAGATTACGAGGTCAGCCCAGTAACCCTGCATGATCTGGCCCCGCTCTTGGAGGCCGAAGGTACGCGCGGGAACCGAGGTCATGCGGCGGACGGCCTCCGCGAGCGTAAGAGTCCGCTTCTCGCGGACGTAACGTGCGAGCACCCGCGGGAAGGTGCCGTATCCACGCGGGTGCGGCACAGCCTTCGTGTCTTCGCTGCGGACGGAGCTATCCGAACCGAACATGGTATCCGCGTGGCTCATGATTGTGGACAAGTCCCGTTCATCCATCTCGAAGTAGATCATCTGCGCCCCGCCTCTGGCGATTAGATCCAGAATCACCTCGGCCTGAAGTTCGGCTCCGCCCGTGTCCTCGCCCGCCGCGACTTTCTCTTGCGAGCGTGCGTCCTCGGCAGGGCGGTCGTCGCTCCCCTTCGGCGCGCCGTTCGCTTTCGGCGCGGGATGTCCGCGCAAAGCTGTAATCTGCGGGATGGTCATGCCGTTGAGCGCGAGGTTGGATGGACAGTAGGCGACGCGCGCGAATTTATAGTTGCTCCACCCGCTGCTTCTCAGTTGAGCGAGCATCTCGGCATGCACGCGCGCACGCATGCGTGGGTCGCGCAGACGCTGGCCGACCTTCGACGACTCTTCGGCCAGCACCCACGAAGGGAGCAGTACGTCGAGCGAGGTGCTGGAGGCGAGGTACGGGTACTGGTCAATCGAGACCCGACGCCCGCGCTTGCGCGCCGCATCAACGAGGTCCAGACGGCGTTGCGCCATGCCCCACTGGCTGCGCCCCGACGCCTTGAAGTGCGAGATGTGAACGGGCAGCCTAGCTTGCTCTCCGATGTCAATCGCTTCCTTGACCGCATCGAAGCCATGTTCTCCTTCGTCGCGGATGTGCGAGACGTAAAGCCCGCCCTTGGCCGCCGTCACGCGCGCCAGTTCCACGATCTCCTCTTGCTTTGCGTAAGTTCCGGGGACGTATTCCAGCCCCGTCGAGAGTCCGAGCGCGCCTTCGTCCATCGCCCCGTTGACCAGCCGCTTCATCTCTTCCATCTCACCCCGCGCGGGCGCGCGGTTCGCGCGCTGCATCACACGGCGGCGGACGGCGTTGTGGCCGACGAAAGTGGCGACGTTCACCTGCGAGCCGTACCTGTCCAGATGGTCGAGCGCCTTGCGCACCGCAAGAGTCGAAGCCCCGCAGTTGCCGGTAATGATCGTCGTCACCCCCTGTCGAACAAAGTTCGGAGCTTGGAAGGGTTGCGCGCCATCGGGCAGGTTGCGTTCGACGTGCGTGTGAACGTCAATGAAGCCCGGCGCCACCGTCATGCCCGTCGCGTCAATCGCGTGCTCGCCGGGGATTTCACCGATTGAGCCGACGCAGGCGATGCGCCCATCGCGGATTCCGATGTCGGCGTGCAGCATCGCTCCGCCCAACCCGTCGAGCACCATCCCGTTGCGTATCACCAACTCGAAACTCCCGGCACACGTTGGCCTCCCGACTACCCGGCGGTTTAAGTAGAGGCGCAGAAGGAATGTGAAGGCGAGAGATGTGATGACGAGCGCGGTCAGCGCTGCGTAAAAAGGCCATCTTTTCGGCAGGCTGAATCGGCGTCTCGGCGGCGGTTTGCGGAAGGCGGGCGGGCGATTCGTGCGTTCGCGCGGCTTTGTCTCCCTGGTCTCGTCGTTGTGAGGCATGGCTTGGCTGTCCGGTGTGCGTGCCGCGGCGGTCCGCGCCCGAAGCTATTCGCAGAATCCTGTCTCGAGGTTTTGACGCTTACCGACCTTGGGGCAGATTATCTTCAACTGCGTCCAGATTGATTTCCGAGTGGGCGCGCGTCGCAGGGCTTCCTCCGAATAGTCTTCGGCCAGTGAATAGTTTGCCACTTCCTCTTTCGCGTAGTACGCACCGAGGTTCTTGCAGCCCCACACGAAGTTGGGGTCAAGCTCGCACGCCTTCTTGTAATTCTCGATTGTCTTACTCCCGTCGCGACCACTCCATTCGTCCTGAACGTAAGCGCGACCGAGACCATTGTAGGCCATCACCCAGTCCGGTTTGTCGCGGAGCGCGTCCTGGAATGATGAGACGGCCTTTGGGTAGTTTGAGTAGTCTTTATTATTCAGGATGACGAGGCCGAAGCTGTAGGCGTACTTCGCTCTGAGTTCTGGCTCGTTCGGCGCGACCTTGAGCAGGAATTTGTAGAGGTTCGAGATGTAACCCCAGTTAATGGTCGGGTCGGATTCGGCGTAGTAGCGGTCGAGGGCTTCCGTTCCTTCCGGCTCAAGCTTGTTCCGAATCATGCTCGCGGCCTCTCGCAGTGCGGACGAGTCGGACGCACGCGCTTTCTCCGCGTCCCACAAGCCCTCGGCGCAATCGCAGTCCCCGTTACCGGTGCAGCATGGAGCGAAGATGCGATTGGCGGCGAGGGCGTTGTTGAGTTTTGTAGTGAAGAGTTCGGGAGAACTTCGGCTGAAGTTGGTGTTGGTTCCGGTCCCGCGGTTTATCAGAGCAGCGATGACGATCAATCCGAGGACGGCTAGCACGGCGCCGACGGCCAGCAGGGCCGAGCCGGCACCGGGGCCTCTGCCGGGAGCTGACGGCGCGGGCACGCGCAAGGGCTGGACGGGGACGGGCGCAGTGTCGCGCGAGGTGAGGTCGGGCGTCGCCAGCGGCTGCGTGTATGGCGTCGAAGGCCCCGGAGAGATAAAGGGCGCGCGCGGCACGTCCGGGGCGGGCGTCGTGACGGCGGGGGCGGCGCCGACTGGCTTGCCGCACTGCTTGCAGTAGATGTCGGTCGGCTTCGCCTGCGTGCCGCAGCCGCCGCAGAAAGGCCCCGCCTTTTTCTTCCTGACCTTCTCCTCGCAGAAGGGGCATTTCTCGCGCGCCATCTTGAACGTGGCTGCCGCGTCCTCGCATGCGTGTTCCTGCAAGTCCTCCTTCGCGGCCTTCTGGCAGCCGGGGCACGACGGCTCGACCGCCCCGCGGGTCGTGATCCTGAAGAGCTTGCGCCGCGCAGGGTCGTCCGTCTCATAGCTGACCACCTTGCACTCGTCGCACACGTAGCGCCGCGCCGTCGCGCGCGAGCAGACCGGGCACTGCTCTTTGGCCTTCCCGCCCTTGTCCATCTCCGAGGGCCGGAACACTTGGCAGTCGCAGCAATACTCCCAGAAGTCCCCGTGCGGGAAGTCCTGCGCCAGCGCGTGGCCGCCGCCCTCACACAGGATGCGGCTCGCCTCCGGCACCTCGAAGTTGATTTTGTGCGTCGGACAGTAGACGCGCAGTTGCCGATCTTCAATGACTGTTGTCATGTCGTTCCTACACTTTCATGTTTCAGAGGCTTTGCACAAAAATAGGGTGAATATGCATTAAACCTGCATAGTTCTTGCATTGGTGGGTATCCCGGAGCTTGATATGCAAACTTTCTGAATATTTGTGCAAAGCCTGTTTCAGATCATTAGGCTCCAAGGCGAATTGTCCCTTATCGCGCACAATGTCAGAATAAACTCCTGCCCAGAGTGCTCAGGAGCCATCATTAAAACTAAACCTAATGTGTGACTCTTTTTTAGCAGATTGTTTTCAACAGCTTACAGGCGCGATTTTTACCATAAGCGGCGAATCGGGGAATGCCGCTGTTGAAAACAAAGGCTTATCTGCCACGACGGAAAAAGAGTCACACATTAGGTAAACTAAGTTTTTGTGGCCCCCTGAATTTCAGACTTGGTTTCAGGCGTCGGCGTCGGTCTCGGCGTAGGATTTGGGGTCTGGATCAGCGGCAACACGTTTATCAGTGTTTTTCCAGATGCACTTCCCCCTCGGCGATCTATAACCGTTAAGGTCACTACGATGCGGCTGGCGTCGCTCTGAGCATCTTTCAACCGCGGTCTCAAAGTAACGTGCGGCCCTTCTCCCTCGATTTGGCCTGACGGTTCCCAAACGTAGTCCAATTTATCGTTGTTCGGGTCCGTGGCAATGGCATCAATCTCTACCGACTCTCCGGCATGAATCGAACTTTTCTGAGGTTGTAGAGAGATGAGAATCGGAGAATTATTTGTTTGCCCAATGGGAAGACCTGTTTCTAACTTCTGTAACTGTTTGGGTATGATGTTTATGGGTACAGTTCCGGACGCAGTTCCGCCGCGACCGTCGCTAATCATTAAGGTTACGAGCACTTGGACGGTGCTGGACTGAGGGCTTACCGCCGACGTGTTTAAAGACACGGTCTGACCTTCGCCTTCAATCCGACATATTGAAGAGCTTTGCCACTTGTACGTTATCGGGTCTTTGTCCAAATCTTCAGTAATGGCCGTCAGGGTGACAATTTCCCCCGAACGAACTTCCTGCGCGCTGGGTTTTATTGCTACCAAAACAGGGGGCTTATTTACGAGCGCCACGGGCAAGACGTAGATGTCTAAATCTTGCGAAGCGATCAACCCGTAACTGTCAGTTATTTTTAAGCGTATGTTGACTGGGAACGGTACTGCTTGGGGACGGATGTTGGAAGTATTTAAAAAGACTTCCCCACAGCCGCTGCCCTCGATATACCCTGGCGGAGTGCAACTCCATTCGCATGTAAGACTTTCTTTGTCATGACCTTGAGCGATTGCTTTGAGTGATACTTTCTCCGATTCCAACACCTCGCGTTTGTTATGTTGGATCGCGCCCAAAACGGGAGCTTGGTGCGATACCCACTTATGCAAGTACCAAACGAGCACAGGTGGTGGGAACATAGCGAGGAGCACCCCGATGACCGTAACGGGAAAACCAAATAATGCGCCTACTCTAATCCACTGCTTTTTTGATAAAGGCCAATGTTTTTCCCTCGGCGGAACTACCTCAGTTCGAGCGTCCTGCGACAGAGTCGTTTCCACCATGTGGCCCCCTTCGACTTTATGTTCTACGGTGCGTCGCGCCTCATCCTCTATCTGATGGTGACAGAATGGGCACTTCGACCGCGGCGACGCGAAGATCACGTTGCCGTTCTCACAAAGGTGCGGCGCCACGTGCCGACTCGGCGACTGCAAGCACCCCGGACACGCCGGTTCGGGCATGCCTTTCGGTGAGATGTTGAAGCTGGCGCTCAACCCTTCAACGGGCTGTACGCTAAGCACCTCACACTGATCACAGAGGTACGCCTGTGTTAAGTTGAGCACCCGTCCGCATGCAGGGCATTGCTCTTCAACCTCCCCACGTTGCGGGAAGTCCGAGGGCCAGAAGCAGTCACAGCCGCAGCAGTACACCCAAAACCCCTCCTCCGGGAAGTTTTGGGTGAGGACTTCTTCTCCGGTTGCACAAACAATTCCCTTCGCCCTCGCGGTACTGAAATTGACCTTGTGTACGGGGCAAAAGATTCCTATTTGAATTTGGTCAAGTTCGACTGCCATCTCTACCTCACCTCCAGCTCGCCTTTTTCGCGCAGCGTCCAGCCGCCGCTGACGCGGTCGACGACGGCGGGCGTCACGAGCCAGACCGTGCCGGCCCCCGGTCGCGGGCAGTCATAATACTTGTGGTAGTAAGTGAGGAAGTCCTGCTTCGTCTTGAAGTAGGGGACGCGGGGCACGACGTAAAGGAGATCGCCGGGCGCGTTGAGGTCGCGCACGAGCAAGAACTCGCCGCCGCCGTCGTAGTCCTGCACGAGGATGCCGTTCTGGAAGTCGGGCTTGACGACGACCGCGCCGCGCTTCATTTTGTTCAAGTAATCCTCGACGGGGACGGGAAAGGCCGGCTCCTCGACGTGCGACGAAGAGGGGTAGCCGGCGTAAGCGGGTGCCGAGGAGCCGGAGCGCCGCTCGTTGTCGAGGCTCGCACTGCTGTAGTCCTGCAAACTCTGGCGCAATGTCCTGATCTCCGACTGCAATTCGGCCATCCGGTTGTTGACCTCTTGCGAGAGCTGCGCGAGCGATTCCCGCGTCTGCCTCGCATATTCGTCCTGCCGCTTCTTGACGGCAATGAATTGACCTTCCAGCCTGTCTCGGCCACTGTCAATAAACATCTTGATGGCGTAGCCCAACAGCCCCAGCACGAGGAGCGCCATTACTACGCCAAGAATTTTGAGCACGAAGAGAAGAGGGTCGGAGTCGTCCTTGGGCTCCGCCTTGCTTGCGGAGCCTCGCTCCCCAGCCGGCGCCGCTGGTTTCTCAGCTGCTTTCAGCCGTGCCGCCTCAAGCTTTTTCTCTGCCTCAGCGACCTTATTTGTGGCAACCTCGATTTCGTCAGCGGCTTTCTTTGCATCTTCCTCGGCTTTGTTCATCAGGGCGGCCAGATTCCTTTTTTTCCGCTCCTCTTCCTTGGCTTTGTCGTGCTCTTTTTTGGCCTCGTCGGCCTCCTTTCTTTTCTTCTCGGCAAGGGCACGTGCTTGGCTCTCCTGTTTTTTGGCCGCGGTCAATTCCACGTCGGCAGCTTTTACTTCATCTTTCGTTTCCGTGTTTTGAGTCTCGCCTCCCCCACCGGGCAGAAAGGAGCAGGCTGTCCCGGTGTCAAGAACGAAGAGGCAGAGGCAGAGGCAAAGCAGTTTGGTCGGAGTAATAGATCTGGCCTTCATTTCCTAATCCTCATTCGGGTTGGATTTGTAGTTGCCGTTCTTCTCGGCCAGCGTGTCGAGGAAGTCACGCTGGGCGTTGTCGGGGTAAAGCACGTCGGAGAGGAAGTGATTGACGGGCGTCGCGCCGAGGCGGTCGCCGCGCATCTGCGAGATATGCTTGCTCACCTCGCCGTTGATGTTCGTCCAGACCGTCTCCGGCATATTGTCCTCGTCGTTGCGGGTCACATTGCCGAGGCAGGTGAAGACCGAGAGCACGGCATCCATCGGGCGGTGCAACTCCTCCGACTTCTCGAAGTCGGCCTCTCGCACCTCGTCCATGAAGCCGAACCTCTTCTTGAACACGTCGAAGCTCCAGCGGTCGCACCAGCGGATGGTGTCCGGGTTGAAGTCGTTGATTTTGAGTTCGCGGATCGTGACGCCCGCGAACGGCGTCGTGTTCTTGCGCCGGCTGCTCGCGTCAGGGTCGGCGTTCAGCGCGCCGACGGCCACGCTCGTCTTGGCCTTGCTCAGGTCTTGCTCGTTGAGCAACTCGATGTTGAAGATCTGAAGCGCGTCGAGACACTCCTTCTCCTCGCCATGGGCCGAGTCGGCCAACTGTCGCTTGAGGAGGTTGAGAATCTGTTCTGCCTCCTCCTTGAGAATCTCGGTCGAACGCGGGAACTCGGCGAAGAGCATCAGCCCCCAAGCGTTGCCGCCGAGGATCAGCTTGATGCCATTCGTGAGCCTGATCTTGTCCTCGACGACCGCCGCGCAGGCTTGCAGGAGCGCGTAGGCGAGGAGGTGGCGGAAGAACATTTTCGTGCGGTAGCGCTGGTACGAGGCTGTCCCCATCCCCTTCTTGATGATGCTCTCCTCGCGCCCGCGGAAAGTCTCGTCGCTGAGGTCGTTGATGGCGACCGAGTAGAACGTGCCAAGGTCGAGTTGGCGGTCGAGCGAGCTAATGTTCAACTCCTGCTCTTTGCCCTGTAGGAGCCTGCCGAGGTGCTTCTTGAATTGCGAGGCGCCCGTCAGATTTTGCTTGAAGTTCCTTTCGGCGAAATGGAAGAAGGTCTTACCCGCGACTTCGAGGCTGTCGAGCACGAGGAAGTTGTTGTTGTGGCGGATGGCGATGTCCGCGGTGCCGCCGCCCACATCAACGAAAACCTCCATCGTGGCGGGTGACGAGCCTTCGCGGACGGACTCAGCTATCGCCGTGCTCTCGTCTATGCTGGCGATGTACTCGAACTGGTCGGCCTGCGGGTCGGTGCCGTAGCAATGCTGTCGCACGCGCGCAATGGTCTCCCGCGCCTGCGCGTGATAGCGGTCGCGGAAAGTCTTCGAGAACGCGAGCGGGTAGGTGAAGATGTAGCTCGTGACCACCGACGCGCGGCTGTAGAACATCTCGGCGTGGGCGTAGAGCAGTGTCAACTCAAGGAAGAGCGCGCGCCACGGCGTCTGCGGGTCGGGGTCCCACTTGAGGTTCGGGTGGATGCGCCAGACCTGATTGAGGCGCCCCTCGTAAAGGCGGTTCTCAATTCCTTTGTGCAGACCGGGCACGTCAACCTTGAAGAGATGCTCGAGTTGGACCTCTTCGGGCGACATGTCGGGCAGGCGCTCGTCGAAGCGCCGCGACAGCAGGATAGTCGGGAAGAAACCCTTCGCGCCGCCCCACTGGATGGGGACGAAACCGGGGTTCTCAAGCTCGGAGCGCTTACCCCAGAGCATGACGGGGCTGAGGCGGAATTTAAGAATCTCGGACTGGCCCGTGTCGTAGGCAACGCAGGTGTTGCTCGTCCCAAAGTCGACCGAGAGGCTCGCCCGCCCCTCGGCGTCCACAGCCTGCTCCTCGAAGTCCGAGAGGAACAGGACGCCCCGCTCCTTGTCGTGCGTGTCGGAGAAGGTCAGGGCGCGCGGGCGGTTGGGCGTGTTCCCGGCGCGCTGCAAGTAGCTGATGTACTCCTCCTCTTCGAGGTCAACGGTCGTGCCCCGCCTTCCGTTCTCGTCCACGAGGTGCCAGCGCCCGCTCGTCTCCTTGCTGCCCGTCCCGTAGCCGGCGTAGAGCTTCCATTTACGCGAGACTTTCGGGGGCCACATCTGCAAAGAGGTGTTCGGCATCTCGGTCGAACCGATGGGTTTCGTCACCCATCTCACCTCCTTGCCACGCACGGGAAACAGCCACTCGACTGTCCCGCCCTGTCCCGGCGTAACGAAGACGTTTCTCAGGTTGACGAACGTTTCTGGGAAGTGTTCAAGGAACTCGCGCTTGACCGGGGCGAGGCAGATGGCGACATCCTTCTGCGTCAGGATCGAGTCGCGCAACTCGACCTCGTGCAACGATTTAATGTGCGAGGCGTGCATATCGGAGGCGCGCGGCAGCTTGCACCAGAACGGGGCGTCCGCGAGGAAGAGGTCGCGGAGCAGGACGATCTCATCGTCGTCCTCCAGACCGCAGGAGGTGTCCGCCCCCGCGAACTTCACCGCGATCTCGCGCGCGCCCGCGCGGCGGTACTCCGCGGGCGAAGGCCAGCCCGAAGCTATTGCCGTCGTCATCCACGGCGCCGGGTGCGGCATCCCGGAGACAAGGTAGTAGGTCTTCCCGCCCTTCGCGTTCGGGACCGCGAGCGGATACTTGTCGAGATACTCTTGCGGGATGCGTTGAGCGCTGCCGGGCGTCTCCCATTTCAAAGGGTTCGGGTCGAGCGTCCCGGAAGTGGCCGCCACGCGGCTGCCGAAAGTCTCCCGGCAGAAATTCCTGAGATGGTTCTTGAGGATTGTGGTCTGCACAACCCGGTCGGCAACCAGGCGCAGGTGCGTGTGGAAGTCTTCGCGGCTCCGCTCCTCGTCGAGGAGGTGGCGACTACACTGCGCCCACGAGAGCCGCGCACCGCGCAGGTACGGCTCAAGCCGCTGGCTCTCCCGCCAAGAGTCGCGCCCGCGGCTGGGGAAGAAGACCATGTCCGGGTAGTAGGCGCCGACCACGGCGTGGTCGGTCGTCTGAAGCAACAGGACGGCGGACAGTTCGTCTTCCCTCGCGCTCGGAAACGTCCCGTGCAGCGCCGTCCAGAGGTCCCGGTCGTACTCCCTTTCAAGGACGTGCTGGGGGTATGGGGCGAGGTGTGCGATGCCGAAGTAGTGGAGCAAAAAGAGGGACATCCATTCCTCGGTGGCGGGGCCGGGCGCGTACTCCGACCGGCGCGGCACCTCGCCCTCGCTGCGCGCCTCGTTTTCGAGCGACTTGCGGAAGGCGTAAGCGTTAGCCCATACGGTCGGGAAGGTCTCGAAGAATCGCGCGTTGTAGTCAGGACTGCCGATGTACTCGATGGAGATGGCGCGGAAACCGCGCTTCTGCGACACGCCCGCGCCACTGCCCAGGATGCCCGCGTTCAGGAAATCTTTGCGGTTACCGTTCGTCATCTTCCAACTCCTGTCACCCATGAGGGGGGACTTTTTCGCGTGGCTGCCGCGAGCGGCTAGCCGGGGATGTCCTGCACGCGGCTGAAAAGCTGCGACCAGACGTGGCGCAGGTATTCGCCGCGCGTGAACTGATCGCCGGGCGGGCACCACTCGCCGAACTCGAAGGTCGAGACCTTGAGCGACGATGCGCCGAGCGCGTGCGTCCCCTTGGCCTCTTTACTCATTAGTTTCTTCGCCATCTTGTTGGCGATCTCTTTGACCTTGCGTGGCTCGACGGAGAGGTAGTCCCAGAGCTGCCGCACGTCCTCGCCGCTCCAACCGACGGTGCGATGCGGGTCAACGAGGCTTAACATCGAAACGGCGATGAGCCGCGCCGCCTCGATGTAGCTGGTGCGATCAGAGTCCTTCTTCCCCTCGTTGTTGACGTAGGCGGCGCGCAAGCCTTCAATGGCGTTCCATTCTTTGGCCCTGCGATCCCACGGAATCTGATGAAGAAGTATGTGATGCAGAATCGCAGTCGCCAGAAAGACCTTCTCCAGATCAATCTCGTCCCCGGTCTGTTCAAGCCGGTACTTGGGCAGTTGGTTGAGCGTTATCTTCTCGGAGTTGAGGCCGCTTGAGGACGCACCGATCATGTAAGAGTGTGGGCTGGCCGTGCCTACGCCGGCGAAGAAGTTGAGCGCGGCGAGCGCCGCCACGACCTCCGCGGAGTTAAGCGGGTTACTCTGGCTCTGTCCGCCGTTGCTCCAGATATGCAACTTGTCCGGCTCGGGCTTGCCGGCGAGGTACAGCTCGTCGAAGTAGTCGGCGCTGTGATCCTTATAGTAGGCTAGACCCTGCCGGGCGCGCGCTTCCATGTCCTCCGGCTCGGCGTAGAATCCGAACAGGATTTGCTTGATCAACTCCCGCTTCTCTTCGAGCGAAAGGCTCGTGAACGCCGGCTCGTCCGAATACCTTTCGAGCAGCGAGTCCACCATACGGTCGTCGGGCGCCTCGCCCGCCGGGAGCGCCTTGAAGGGCGGCTGCGGCGGGACGCAGTAGGGCGCAAGCAGGCAGCCACCGATGCGCCAGCCCCAGTCCGGGTATCGCTTCTTCCGTTCGCCGAGATACTTGCCCATGACTGGAACGCCGCACGCGCCCGTCCCGCCGTGGAGGCTGCCACAGAGGAAGAAGTTCGCCTGATTGTTGTTAAAAGCCGTCAGGCTCGCTTCCTTTCCCGACGGTGTCGTCTCGTCCCCCAGCGACGCCGCGAAGACGGCCATCACAGCCGCGCCGATGAACGGCTTCTGGTAAAAGCCACGGTCAATCTGCACTTCCAAATCTTTCTTCTCGTAGAAGGGATTGAGCAATGGCATGGAGCTTTGCTTGCCGCCATACTGCGAGTCGAGCACCCCACGTAGCGTCTTAATTTCGTTGTCGGTCTCGGCGGCGCGCGGCAACTGGAGCGGGTCAAGATGGCGAATGCGCGTGTCGACATCCATCGCCCATCGGCTGCTGGCCGCGCCCGGCGGCGTGCCGTCGTCGCCGAGGTGCTTCTGCAATTCGATATACTCTTTCAGGCATTGCTGCAAGGCGACTGCGGCGCCAGCGTTGCGGTCAGGGTCAACGCGCCAGATTTGCAGGCTGTCGCCCGCACTCGTGTAGATGCCGCCCTCCCTCCGCGTCGGGACACCGACGGCCAGCAGGCGCAAGAGCGCCTCGGCCACCTTCGCCCCGCTGCCGCCCACGGCGATAAAAACGTTCTTCATCCCAACCTCCTAAATGATCTCGCGCCGCCACGGGCTGGCTAGATGGCCCACAATCATAATGAACAGGTAGAATAGCCACGAGAACGCAACGCCTTTGAGCAGCCCCGTCACGCCCACAATGTTGACGAAATCCCTTGTCGTGTACCAGATGATCCAGATGGCTAAGAGAACCGGCAGCAGGCCGACGAGCATGAACATGATCGTCTGCCCTCGGCTCCAGATCTTATCCTTGATGTTGGGGGCGAGGTACTTTCTCAGTGCCTTGTACGCGAACATCAGGCCCGCAATCAGCACCGATACGACCAGCGCCGCGATGAGCCAGCTCGCCGCTGTCTCCGACCAGTCCTCAAGATCGCGGTTCTCTGCGAACCATTTAAGAAAACCCGACTCGAACATCGTGGCTAACACGATCTTCATAATCTTTCCTCTCCTCTCGCGCCCAGCCGAGTGTCTATTGCGGTCCGACGCGCAGGTAAACTTCGGCTATGACTTGGCTCCGCGTCGCGGAGTTGTTCCAAAGCCCGGCCAAGGCGATCTCCAGATTCAACGTTCTGTCCGCCACGTTCGCGGTTGTGTCCACGTCTGTTGACCATCGCTTGACCCAGGGCGGGGTTTGCTTTTCCAGGTCGAGCCGACCAACAAGACGGTAAGCCTTCCAGCCGGGAGCGCCCGTCCCCTGCGGCCAGTGCGCGGTCGCCCGCACGACGACGCGCCCTTGTTCGTCAGGTTGGTGACTATTCAACTTTATTTCCGGATGGCGAGCACGCTCTGCCCCCTTCGGCGATTCGACTAGCACCTCCAATAACTCCCAGCGCAGCAGCCCCGCCAACTCCTGCAACGTTCCCGCATCCCTCGCGTGGCCCGACCAAGGAATGTTGACGGCAATGTCGAAGGGCTGCGGCCCCTTCTTCTCGGTGTCTACGTCGATCCTCAGGGTGAGGCGCGGGGGGTTTTCCTCCTTCGCCCTTGTCCTCTCAAGATAGTCCGCGGACTCTTTGGGAATGATGATCTCGGCGCTCCCGGCGCCGTTGGAGTAATGCGACGTGAGCGCGTACTCGCGCAATGGGTCTTCCTGCTTCAGAAGTGTGCGGAGTCTAGCCTTCAGCGCTTCGACGAGCCTGTCGAGCGCCTCGCGGTCAGGCGAAAAGACGTAAAGGTAGAAAGGCCGAAAGGTTTTGGAGTCAGATTTCCTAGAAGCATACTGAAGCGCCTGCCCGCGGTTAATCTCTGAGAAGACTTTGCCGTGGAATTCGCTTCTGATACCGATGACGCTGCCGCCCCAACCCTTTTCCAACAGGCCGGAGATCGCCTTCTTCACACAGACGTAATCCGAGCCGGCAGTGCAGGAGCCATCCACGCGTTGCTGCTTCGTTGACTGTACGCCGTCCGTGACGAGAATGTGGAAGAGCGCGGGCGGTGGTTCCTCTTCGCCGTCAGACTGCCCGTCGTCTTTTGCGCTCGCCCCTCGCGGCTTGGCCTGAAGCGGCGCCGGGAAGAGGTTGATGGCCCCGGCAAGGTTCGTCTCGGCGCCCGTATAAACCGAACGGTTGATGGACGCCTGGCCAAGTTCCAAGTCGCTAAATAAAGGTGGCTCAACGTTCGACGCGACTCGCCGAAAGACCACGTCAGCTGGCGGGTTGAGCGTCGTGACGACGTTACGCAACTCTTGCAGCACGTGACTGAAGACGGTCTGGCCGTCAGGCGCGACTGCGAAATTGATCTGCCCGTCCGGCGACACGTACCCGGCCATGCTGCCGCTCGTGTCAAGATAAACGACCAAGTGATTGCTCGCGCGGATAGTCGAGGCCGTGTTCGGCGTGGGTGCCGGGATGATTTTCTCCCAGGAGATCGGATCAGCCCCCCCGTCGCAACCGTACAGGAAGGCGACGGCCAGGGAGAATGCAATTGCCCACATACGTCCTGAGGTTTGCGAGGAAAAGCCCCTAGGGTATCTCATCGGAGGGGACTCCTAAAATATGTTTAAGCGAGACTTCACGAAGCGCTGTCAGAAACAGGAATCGGCGCCAAGTGCCGAACACGCTCGAAAGGCCAGAGAGTAAAAGTCCCGCGCGGTGCGAGGTCGCAGCAGAGAATTTCTGGGTTCAGCTCGTGGAGTGCCGGGCGCGACTAGAGCGTGCGAGAGTACGCGCGGGTAATAGCGTCCGGAACCCTAGTGCTGATATGTCTTAAAGCGGTTTGCACTTCTATTTGCACTAAAGTGAAATCGAAACCATGCAAATCATCAAGCAAGCTGCCTGTCTTACGCATGCGGATGCGACTTGGCAGTGCAGATGCAAGTGCAAACCGCTATAAAGCATTAATGCAACGGTTAATCTATGATTGATGGGATAGACCTTGATCGTTGAAGAACCAGGAGCCGTTGAGGAACCTGTTCGGCAGCTTTCCGGTAAACAGAGAGCTGTGAAACGAGACCGACGTGAAGCCCGGCATTATCAATACCCATGTGATAAGGCGTGGAGATTAAACCTTTAGTCCGAGAAATGTCAACAACAACTTGTTAAAAAAGCAACCTCTATCATAGCCACTTGAAGACGCTGATGATGTCGGAGAAGTCGTCGCTCCAAATCTCGAACTTGTGTTTGCTCTCGTCGAGCGGCACGAAGCGCGCGTCGGCGGCGAGCGCGCCGAGGTCCGCGGGGCGGCGGGCGAGCGCGGCCCAGTGCGAAGGCTCCTTGCCGATGTCGGGTTCGTGCACGGTGTCATTGAAGACGCGCGCTTCAAGCCCCGCGTCCCGCGCCAGCCCGCCGACCACCGCCTCCAGATTGAGCGCGCGGTTCGAGACGTGGAAGGCGATGAGGCCGCCGGGCGCGAGCTTCGAGATGTAGAGCCGGAGCGCCTCGCGCGTCAGGAGGTGCGCGGGGATGGCGTCGGAGCTGAAGGCGTCGAGGATGATGAGGCCGTAATGGCCGTCGGGCGCGTCCCTCAATTTCAGACGCGCGTCGCCGAGGACGGTCTCGGCGGGCGCGGCGGCGCACCGCGAAAGATAGGTGAAATATGTCGGGTTGCGCGCGATGCGGTCAATCGCCGGGTCAATCTCGTAGAACGTCCAGCGCTCCCCGGCGCGCGAGTGGGCGATGCTCGCGCCCGCGCCCAATCCGACCGCCGCGACGTTCGGCGACGCGGGCCGCGCGTGGTAGGTCTCGAACACGGCGCCGAGCGGCCCCTGCCGGTGATAATAGGAGAGCGGCTCGCAGCGTCGCTCCTCGTCCGTATATTGCCGCCCGTGGAGCGTGCTGCCGTGCAGCAGCCGCCGCATGTTGTTCGCCGGGTCGTCAACGACGCGCAGCGTGCCGTAAAAATTTCGCCCGGCATACATCGTGCTGACGCGCGCGCCGGAGAAGAGCGCGATGGCGAGCATCACCGCGCCGAGGCCGAGCGCAAAACGCACGGGCCGCCGCGCGAAGAAGTGGTTGAGGATGAGCAGCGGGATGCCGATCATGATCGCCGCGTCCTCGACCGGCTTGAGTCCGAGGCGCGGGACGTACAAGACCAGCCCGACGACGAGCGCGAAGATGGCGAGCGGAAACAGGATGTCGTTGCGCCACGCGCGCCCGTCATCGCGCGCCGCCGCGTCCTCCGCCAACTCCTTCACCTTAACTCCCTTCCATCCGATGATGAAGGAACGCTTCGCGCCCACGGGCCGGAGCGCGCAGGCGAGCACGACGGCGAGCGGGTATTCGGCGACGGAGTTGAAGACGAGCGGGGCGATGATGGCATTGAAGAGACCGCCGAGCACGCCGCCGACGGCGACCCACATGTAGAACTCCGCGAGGTGGCGCGCGGCGGGGCGTTCGCCGGCGAGTTGCCCGTGACAGACCATCGAGGCGACGAAGAGAAAGATGAGGTGGACGATGACGAGGAACCACACCGGCTCGGTCGCGCCCGAAAGATAGACGAGCGTCAGCAGGAGCGCCGCGCCGGGCAACACGACCGACATCCAGCGCCACGGTAAAACCTGTCGTTTGGCAAAGACCAGCACGAAGCTCAACAGGTAGATCGAGAGCGGGATGACCCAGAGCAGCGGCACGGCGGCCACGTCCGTCGTGATGTAAGTCGTCACGCCGAGCACGAGGCTCGAAGGCACGAACGCGAGCAGCGTCCATCGGAGACGCTGCCGCGCCGTCACGTCGTCGCCTGCCGCCTCGACCTCATCGTTCTCGACAGCGGCGCTCTCATCAATCGTCGTTCGCCGGTCGCCCGTCGTTGCTTGCGGCGTCTCTCCGCGACGCGCGGCGAAGGCGCACGCGAGGATGAGCAGGGCCAGCACGCCGTAGCCCCATGCCCAATACTTCTCCTGCTCGCCGAGCGTCCAGTTCGGCTCGACCAGCAGCGGGAAGCCGAGGAGCGCGAAGAGGCTCCCGACGTTGCTGGCCGCGTAAAGAAAGTAGGGGTCGTCCGCGGAGGCGTGGCGCGTCTTCGAGAACCACTTTTGCAGGAGCGGCGCGCTCGTCGAGACGGCGAAGAACGGCAGGCCCACCATCAAAACCAAAGTGCCGAGCAACCACAACGTGGGATTGCCGCCTTCGTGGACGCCCCGCGCCGTCGCCTCCGAGATGCCGATGGGAAAGAAAAATGCGGCGGCGGCCAGCAAGGCCGCGTGCACGATCACCTGCCGCGCCGTCCCCAGCCAGCGCGTCACGGCGTTGACGTAGGCGTAGCCCGCGAGCAGCATCCCCTGAAAGAAGAGCATGCACGTGTTCCACACCGCGGGCGTCCCGCCCAGCAGCGGCAGCAGCAATTTCCCCACGAGCGGCTGCACCCAGAACAGGAGGAAGGCGCTCAGAAGGAGCGTGACGGTGAACAAGCCAGCTAACAAGTCGGTCTCCTCGGCACTCCCCAATCACAGACTTTGAGGTGGTCGCCGATTTACTACGCGCCGAAAGCACAGGCGTAGGACTGCGATGATGAGAATAAATGTATATCCAATCAGTAAGACGAACAGCAGGACTGCGCCGCAGGCATCCATGTAACCTTCGTGACAGCAGAACGCCCTTTCACACAAGAGTATGCCTAATGAACTGGATAAGAGAAAGATAGGAAATGAAACGGCGAAAAAGAGCGCTGCCATGAGCAGCTTTAGCAAGACGCCGCTTCGCATGAACCTGTTCATCCTAGATCGGTTTACACATCAGTGTGCGGACGGAGGTTTGGTCAGAACCGCCTGCGGTAGCGGGCGGTCTGTACCGTAACGTCAGACCGCCCGCTACCGCAGGCGGTTCTGACCCGTACATCCAAGTGAAATCCGATCTAAAACTTACTTGACGACCTCGAAATCAATCCACTGCGTCGCCGCGCGGTACTTCTTGTCTTTGGCGAGCGCGTCGGCGACGACGACCTGCAAGAGATATTCGCCGGGCGGAAGACCAGCATTAAACGTGATGCGCGTGCCCACCATGAGGCGCTCCATGTCGGTCTGCTGGCGGGCGTCGAACGGCGTCTCGGCGCCCGTGTACACCACCTTGCCGTCACGGAAGAGACGGAACTGAGTCGTGAATTGCGGGCGGAGTGTGGCGCGGTCGAGCTTCGCGTTGTAGACCAGATAATAGAAGTCGGCCTGCGAACCTTGTTTGAAACGCCGCACCGCCGCGTTGCTTTGCGGGTCGGCTTCGGGCTGTTCTTCCTCCGCGGGTTTGTCCCGCGCGGGCGGCTGACCGGCGGCGGCGGCGGCCTCCGGGGGCGTGCCATGCATCACGATGCCGGAGAGCGCGAGCCGGTTCTTGCCGAGGTTCGGGACTTCGACGAACTGATTGGCCGAGCCGACGCGCGCGGTTGCGTGGTCGCGCACGGCGACGCGCAACTGGTAGGCGCCCGGCTTCTTGACCAAAACCTTCATCGTGTAGACCAGTCCGCCGCGCATCAACTCCTCGAACGCCTCGGCGCGCGCGCGCACCGTCTCGGTGCGATTCGTCTCCTGAATGACCTTGCCGTCGGCGCCGAAGGTAAAGACGACCACATCGAAGACAGCCTTGCGCCAACCGTCGGCCTCTTCTTCAAACTTGAATTTCGACACATCAATGTGCAGCAGCGAACTGAGGAAGTCGGTCTTCTTGCCTTCATTGCTGTAGAGCGAGGTCACGCGCACCGGGATTTCGCCCGACGCGAACGGCGAGGTGAGCGCGGCGATGAGTTGCTGCTCGCGTGTGTGGCGGACGGGCCGCGCCTCCTCCTCGGTCACGCCGTAGAAACCGCCGCGCGTCCGCAAGCGCAGCCCCGCGCGCGCGAGATTTACCTGAAGCTTGTGGAAGCGGACGCGCCCGTCTTTGGCGATGAAGAGTTCGTCGCTCGGTTTGAAGCCGATGAGATAGTAGCCCTTCTGGTCTTCGAGGACTTTGCGGACGCCGCCGCCGAGGTCATTCGAGTTTTTGATAGAGAAGCCGCCCGTCTGCCGCGCGAGATAGCTCATGCCGTCCTGCGTGTCGAAGAGTTCCGCGCGGCGGTCGGAGAGGCTCTGCTCGATCTCGGCGTCCGTCATCCCCGCCGTGTTGTCCGCCGCCGTCAAGCCAACCACTTGCAGGCCGCGCGCGTCAACCGTGTAGATGACGACCGAAGCGCGGTTTGCCAGATCGGTCAGGCGGCGCAAGGATTCGAGAATGCGCTGCGTGAAAGAGTTGTCGGCCCGGTTGTAGATGCTGAAGCCGTCGGAGAAGAGGATGACCGACTTGCGGCCCGGTAGTTCTTGCAGACCTCGGACGACGAAGTTGAGCGCGCCAAGCGTGCCGACCGAGAAAATCTCCTCGCGGAACTCGTCAATATCGTCCCCGCCGCGCCCTTCGGTGTCGCCGCCACCCGACGCGATCCCCGCCTCTCTGCGCTCCTGCTCCAGCGGGTCGGCGGCGATGGGCGCGAAGGCGCTGACTCCGCCCCGGCCCGCCGGGTTCCACTTCACGCGCTCGATGGCGGCGTAGAGCATACGCTTGTCCGAAGTGAATTGCTGGAGCGCGCCGACGCCCGCGCTCGTGCGGATGATCGCCACCAGATCGTCCGCGCGCATCTGCTGGTCAACGAACTTCTTGAGCGCCTGACGGACTTGGTTCGTACTCTCGAAGGAGGTGCCGAGGTCATCCACGACGAGCGCGATGGTGCGCCGCACCTGTTCGGGCTTGAGCCGCGCGGGCGGCACGGGCAACGCCGGGGTCGCCGTTTTGTCGGCGGGCGGCGCGGGTGTGGGCGGCGTCCCCGTCTCGGTCGAGACGTAAGAGAAGTTGGTGATCTCCTGTCGCTTGCCCCCGACCAGCACCTCGAAGTCCGCGGCGCGCAGGTCAATCACCTGCTGCCCCTTTTTGTCCGTCACGATGGCATCGAACTGGACGAGGTTCGAGGTGATGCGAACCACGTCCTCTTCGTCGCTTTGCGGCGTCGGCGTCGGTGTCGGCTGCTGAGAGTTGTTGACTGTAGGTTGCGGCGCCGGTCTCTGGCCGTCGTTCTGGCCGGCGACGGGCGCGTGTGCGGAGAAGATGAGAAGCAGCGATAAAGTTGCGGCGAATGAGGGTCGCTTTTTCATAAAAGGCTAAGGGACGTTCGATGTCATTTCAAGTGCCCAAGCGCGGCGAAAGTGCGCCGCTCTTTTTAACGTCACGGAGTCTGCGTAGTTTCGTTTTCCCCGCTGGCGTTTGCGTGGCGGGTGTGCGAATCTTCAGGCCGGGGAGCAGCCGAGGAGAGAATTGATTATGCCAGAACAGGCGCAAAACGGCGATATCGTCCGCGTGCATTACACGGGGCGTTTGGAGGGCGGCGAGGTCTTCGACACTTCGGAAGGCGGCGAGCCGTTCGAGTTCGTCATTGGCACGGGCCAAGCGATAGCCGGCTTCGACGAAGGCGTCAGCGGCATGAGCGTCGGCGAGAAGCGCCGCGTCGAGATCGAACCCGAAGACGCCTACGGGCCGCGACGTGACGGGCTGGTCGCTCAACTCCCGCGCGAGTCCGCGCAGTTCCCCACCGAGCCGCAAGTCGGCGCGAACTTCATCATGCCGCTCCCCGACGGCCAGCAACTCGAAGTCGTCGTCACCGAAGTCTCGGACACACACATCACCATTGACGGCAACCACCCGCTCGCCGGACGCACACTGTTTTTTGACGTGGAATTGATCGAGATAAAACGACAATGAAATCGCTGGGCGCGCACGCTTCAAATAGAATGTCATGCTCCGCCGCGCTTGAGTTGACACTTTAGAGCGGGTTGAGAAATTGTTTCCAGCCGCGAAGCGGCGGCGTAGGCCAGACGTGGCACGTGCGGGATTCCTGCTCGATGCGCCTCCGGCGCAATGTTGAATTTCTCAACCCGCGCTCAGAGCATGTCTAAAAAGCCCTGCGTCGTAGCTCCGTGAGGAGCGGAATGTTTATAGCCCATCGCGTGACACGAGGTCGCTGAAGCTCCGTGAGGAGCGACATGGTAGGCGCTGCCGCCCCTCCGGGGCTTGAAAGAACAAGGGGAGCGCGGCGCGGGCGACAAACATTCCGCCCCTCGCGGGGCTTTTGAGACACGCGCTCAGAGAATTAGTCTCTTACACTTCGTCTTCCGGCGCGACACCGAAGTAATGCATCCACTCGTCGAGGTCTGCCGCGCCGACATTCTGACGCGGAGGACGATCAGCGCTCTTCTCATCTGCCGCGCACGTTTCGTCGAGCCAGCGGCGGAACTCGCCGGAACTCATAACACGCGCACCGCACCGGCGCACGTAGTCGGCGAGTTGGCGGTCGGAGGTGACAACGACGAGCGTGCGCCGCTCGCGTGAGGCTTCGACCAGCAGTTTGATGCGTGCGTCCGCGTCCGAGCCGCGCGCGGCGTAGTAGACGCGCACGCCCATGAAGAGCGAGCCGTCGGGGAAGAACTCTTCCGGCGCGCCGTCGAACACCACGTCCAGCGTCACGCCCTTCACGCGCGCGAACTTGGAAAGCTCCGTGAGCAGTCTACGCCGCGCGCCCGGCTTGTCCCTGTGCCAGCCGACGCGCTGCCCCATCACGTTGTTGCCGTCCACAAGATACGACACCGCGGCGCGCTCCTACTCAGGCTTGAAGTTGTAAGTCAGAATGCCGGAGACCTTCACCGGCTTGCCAGATAACAGCGTCGGCGAGAAACGCGCCTGCCGCGCGGCGGCGACCGCGGCGGCGCGCAGCAACGGATGCCCGCTGACGGCGGATGCGGAAATCACCTGACCCTGCTCGTCCACTTCAACCTGCACGACGACCGTGCCCTGCGCCTTCACTGCTTTCGCCACCGCCGGATAGGGCGGCTGCGGCAAACTCGTCGCTTTACCGTTCAGGACGCCGCCGCTGATTATCGGTTTGCCTTTCGTGCCGGGTGGAAGAGGAGGAGGCGGCGGCGGGGGGATGGCTCCGCCCTCGATTTCAGACCCGGTCGTGTTCCCGGTGGAGTCTTCCATGATGTTGATCGGTTCCTCTATGCCCTCGACTTTGACGAAGCCGTTCATGACGCGCCACACGCCTCCCTTGCGCTCCAGCGCGACGACGTAACGCCCGCTTCCCTTCGTCCCCTCGACCGACGCGGTGAAGCCGGCGGCGCCCGTGCCGTCGGGGTTCTCCTTGTAAGTGCCGAGCGGGAAACCGACCTCTTTAATCTCGCCGATCTTGTCGGCGACGGCGCGACTCCCCCTCAACTCATCCTCCGCCACACGGTACGCCTCGGAAGACTTGATGCTGCCCTTGAGCGCCCTGATGCCGAAGTATGCGGCGGCGCCCACGCCCACCCCGATGACGACCAAGATGCTGAAGACGATGAGCAGGATTTTCCCCGCGCGCGATTTACGTCGCGGCGGCTGGCGCGGCGCCGATTGCGCGCCCGCGCCCCAAGAAGGCGGCGCCTGATAGCTCGGCGGTGGATTGACCGGCGGCGGTGGCGTGTATGAAGCCTGCGCGGGCGGCGGCGCGGGGTTCCCGCATTTCGTGCAGAACTTCGTGAAGGGCTTCAACAGGTCGCCGCAGTAGTCGCAATTCATAGTCTTATCCTCCGCGGTCAGACAGGCTCGCCGAACGCGAGCGAGGCAATTGTGTGCCGGTCTGGGTTGTGATTATAAGGCCAGTTTGTGAGACGGCGCGAGAGGAATTCCTGACGCGGGGCGTTGAACGGCATTCGATCCTCCGCGTTCTCCGCGCGCCCTCTGCGTTCTCCGCGTTAAAACTTTCTCATCCAATCACTCTCCATCCCACACGATTCGCTCTACTTTCAAACTCGCTCTTGCCCGTAATCGCAGTATTCGACAATTGGACAACGCTCGCACAGAGGCTCGCGCGGGCGGCAGAGTTTGCGCCCGTGGCGAATGAGATTGACGTGGAAGGAGTAGAACTTACCGGCGGGCACGATGGCGCTCATGATCGCGTGGGCGCGCGAGTCGGAACACTTTTGCGGGACGAGTCCGACGCGGCGCAGGATGCGAAAGATGTGCGTGTCGAGCGGGAAGACATCTTTGCGGCAGGCGAAGAGCAGTGTGCAGGCGACCGTCTTCGGGCCGATGCCGCGAAATTTCGAGAGGTACGCGACCGCCTCTTCCGCCGGCACGTCATGGAGGAACGAGAGGTCAAGCAGGCCACGCTCTTCTTTTATTTGCCGGAGCACGGCGCGGATAACCGTGGCCTTCTGATTGGCGAGGCCGCCCGCGCGGATCGTTTCGGCGAGCGTGGCTTCGCGTGCGCGCAGGACGGCTTCCCACGTGGGGAAGCGTTTTTTCAAAGCGGCAAAGGTGCGCTCGCTGTTCGTGTCGCTCGTCGCCTGCGAGAGGATCGTGGCGACGAGTTCGTCGAGCGGGTCGGCGCGGGGCGGGCGTTTGTTTACGGGCACGCCATACGCGCGTTCGAGGTTCTGGATGATGTAACGGATCGGCTTCTCGTCGAGAGAGTCCGCCCTTTCTTCGCGCGCTTCGTCTTCCGGCGCGGCGAACTCAGCGGGCTGGCTCGTCTCACCGATCCGTCTTTCCGTCTTTCGACGCGGCGATGACACGCTCATAAAATTCGATGTATTGCGGGATGACGAGGTCTGTGCTGTAACGGCTCACGGCGGACTCGCGCGCGAGGCGTCCCATCTCGCGCCGCCGTCGGTCGTCCGCGAGCAGACGCGCCGCGTCCGCGCTCATCTTCTCGATGTCGCCGACTTCGCTCAGACAGCCCGTCACGCCGTCATCCACGACTTCGGGGATACCGCCGACACGCGAGGCAATCACGGGAACCTCACACGCCATCGCTTCGAGCGCCGCGAGGCCGAACGACTCCTGCTCCGACGGCAACAGGAGCACGTCGGCGACCGACAGGTAATCAACGATGCGCGGCTGCTTGCCGACGAACGTACAAAACTTCTCGACGCCGAGACACCGCGCGCGGTGCTCGGCTCGCCCGCGCTCGCTCCCGTCGCCGACCATCACAAGCCGCGCGTCCACCCCGCGCGCGCGCACGCCCGCCAACACCTCCACGCAGTCCACCGGACGCTTCACGGGACGAAAGTTCGAGACGTGTGCCAGCAGCGGCGTCCCGCCGGGCGCTAATTCCTCGCGCAAACCGGCGATGGGATGTCGCTGGTAGTCGCCCGCGCAGATGAAGTTGGGGATGACGGTGATCTTCTCGTAATGAAATGTCTCGACCGTCTCGCGCTTCAGGTAATGCGAGACGGCGGTGACGCCGTCCGATTGCGCGATGCCATAGCGCGTGATCGGCAGATACGAGCGGTCGGCGCCGACGAGCGTGATGTCCGTGCCGTGCAGGGTCGTGATGACGGGGAGTGTGCGGTGCGGCTTCAGTGATTCGCGCGCGAGGATGGCGCTGATCGAATGGGGGATGGCGTAGTGAACGTGGAGCAGGTCGAGATTCTCGGTCTCGGCCACGTTCGACATCTTCGTCGCCAGCGCGAGCGTGTAGGGCTGGTGCTCGAAGAGCGGGTACGACATCATCTCGACCTCGTGGAAGCGGACGCGCTCGCTGAGTTGCGTCAACCGTGTCGGCAACGAAGAGGAGATAAAATGAACCGTGTGCCCGCGCGCCGCCAGTTCCTTCCCCAGCTCCGAGCCGACGATGCCGCTTCCGCCGTAAGTCGGGTAAACCGTGATGCCGATGTTCATAAGAAGCTGTTAGCGATTAGCTAGTGGCCGTTGGCCGAAAAACAAAAAGCCATTAGCCTCGAACGCTTCTGGTTCCGGCTAACAGCTAAAAGCTAATCGCTAACAGCTAAAAATAGCAAGAGGCAGACGACCCTCGCTATCGTCTGCCTCTCGTCTCAACTTGTCTCACCTGCGAAGGGGGACAAGCGAGGGCTTCAAATATACGCCTCGTCCGGGGATTTGACAATGTTTCTTGGGAGGATGGCGCAAGTATTTTTCCGTCTGACGGGGGCGTAAACGCAATCTGAACGCGCCCGAACTAGCTGGGCCGGCGCCTCGCACGCGGAGACTTCGCGCCCGGCTCCGGCTCCACGGGCTGCTAAAGAAGAAGAAAACAGCTATAATTTACGCGCATAATGTTATCGAATGGCCGCGCCGCCGATGCCGTGCGGCCATTCGGTCGGGCAATTATTTGAGGAGTAAAATCAAATGCCGAAGATTGACAATATCGAAGAGACGCCGAACCCCAACGCCATTAAGTTTATCCTGAAAGAGTCGGTGACGAACGGCGTCACGCGCTCTTTCCACACCGAAGCTGAGGCGTCGGGCGACCCGCTCGGACGCGCGCTGTTTGAAGTCGGCGACGTGGCTTCGGTCTTCTACATGGATCGGATGATTACGGTCGAGAAGCGGGACGAGGCAGACTGGGACGACCTGCTGCCGCGTCTCGCCGTCCCGATTCGGGCCGCCGAAGCCGCGACCGCCGGGAACGGCGCTGCTGCTGCTGCGGCGGCGGGAGTCGGTGGTGCTTTGGGCGCACTGATGAGCGACGACCCGCGTCTCGTCCGCATCAACGAGATTCTGGACGAGCGCATCCGCCCCGCGCTCGCGGGCGATGGCGGCTGGCTCGAAGTCCTCAGTCTGACGGACAACACGCTCTCCATCCGCTATCAGGGCGCGTGCGGTAGCTGCCCCAGTTCGCTGTCGGGGACGCTGATGGCTATCGAGGGCATGATTCGTCAGGAGGTTGACCCGGAGATCGAAGTCGTCGCCGTCTGACTCTAAATCAGTGACCGACGGAGGGCATGTGTCCAAGTCACTTCTCTTCCGGCTCTTCCGTCTGGGGAAGATACCGAAGCAACTGTTGGCGACGCTGGAACGAGAGAGCATCCTCCTGCTGGAAGAGGGCGTTCGCGGCTCGCTCACCTATCGCAACTTCCGCGCGCCGGGGCGGTATTCCAACTGGAAGCGCCAGTGGTTCCCCGCCTCCGTCATCCTGACGAAGACGAGGCTTGTGGCGCTCGCCTATTCAAACTCGGTCATTGACGTTCCATTAACGGATGAGCGCGTCCGCCGGTTGCGGTGTGGGCTGGAAAATGACGAGACCGTTTGCATCGCGTTCGATGCGTCGGTCTTCCGCGCGGATGCGTCGGGGACGCTTGAATACCGCTTCCGCACGCCGCAGGCTCATCAATACCTCGAACAAATGCGGGAGCGGGCTTTCTAACATTCTGTTGATAGCACATGGAACAAAGAGCTTGAATACGTCCTGCGGAATCTGATCGGTCGTTACTACAAAGTGCCGCATACCCAACAGCTAAGAGGTTCAATAAGAAACATTTCAACCGGGCGATACAGGAATTGTATTTAACAGATCAGACTCCCGATCTGTCTAATACAACGTTAGGCGCAACCGATGCGCCCAGATTAGGAGAATAGGACGTATGTGCAGGGAGCGGCATCCGCGAACATTCTTAAGCTGATTTGAAAAAGGAACTATTTTGAAAAATCTTACCTGCTTCATCATCACGACGGCCATGTTCTCCCTATTCTCGACTTGCGGTGAAACCCGAGCGCAGCAAGAAGATGTACCGAAGATTGAAGTCGGAGTAGCATTCTCTTCATTTACTCTCAGCCCGCCCGCAGTTAAAAGAGAAGTCGGCGCGGGCGGACGTATCATATACAATTTTACAGACCATATCGCGTTTGAAGCCGAAGGCAATTACTTTCCGAGCGGAAGTACGCGAGGAGTTGCGCCCGGCGGCAGTGTTCTTCAGGCTCAATTCGGAATCAAGGCCGGCAGACGTTGGGAGAAGTTTGGCGTCTTCGCCAAGGCTCGCCCCGGCTTTGTCAGCTTCGACGGGACCTATACGCCGAGACTGATCGGCACGCAAATAATCAACGGCGTGCCCTTCCCTGTCTTTGATTTTACCGACATCAGCAGAACGACCCATTTCTCGACGGACATCGGCGGGGTGATAGAAGTCTATCCGGCGAGGCGTGTGGTCGCGCGTTTCGACGCGGGCGACACTATCATCCGCTACGGCCCGCGCAACGACCTCGATTTCGCGCAAAATCCGCCGTTTTTTCGCACCCCCGCCCGTGTCACGCATAATTTTCAATTCAGCGCGGGCGTCGGATTCCGTTTTCTGTCGCCGGAGAGAGTGCGCGACACAGCCGGGACGGGCCGCCGAAACCCTTCAGCCGAGAAGCGCTCGACGCCGAAGTTTGAAGCCGGCGCGCACGTTACATCTTTGACCTTTAATGCGCCGCGCTCGTTATCGAGGGGGATTGTCATCTTCGGCGAGAATCACCCGATAACGGAGACCGGGTTGGGCGGCAGATTCACGTATAATCTTCTGGACTCCATCGGTCTGGAAGCAGAAATCAACGATTTTCCAACGAGCGAAGGCATCTCAACGGGAGCGACAGGACGCCCTCTGCAAGGGCAATTCGGCATTAAAGCCGGGAAGCGTTTCCGCCGGTTCGGAGTCTTCGCAAAAGCGCGGCCCGGCTTTATCAGCTTCTCGCGCTCACTCAACCTCGTCGGCCCGCGGCGCTCCACCATTTTCGGGCGGGAAGTAGATTTCGGCGTTTTTGAGATTGGGCGAAGGACTTTCTTCTCGACTGATGTGGGCGGCGTGTTTGAGCTTTACCCATCAAGGCGCGCGGTTCTACGCTTCGACGTGGGAGATACCGTCATCCGCTATGGGCCGCGGAGCATTGACGGCTTAACACTGAGCCAGCCTATTCTCACCGCGCCGCCGGAGACCAGACACAATTTTCAGTTTAGCACCGGCTTCGGCTTTCGCTTTTAGACCGCGAAGCGCCTAACAACGGCATGCACCCGACCGCGAATAGCGTTGCCTTCATGCGCGAGACTTGGCCGTAACGGCGTTGGATGCGCGGCGGGTGATGCCGAGCGGTTAATAACTTCAAAAGAGTGTTTGACTTCTGCACATCTCGAATGGAAGCAGAGGAGGCAGTTCAAACACCCGCAAGATGACAACCCACTCAATAATCTGGCGCAGACTCGATATGCCCGGCCACGAGTCATGCCGTTTGTCCTCGCACGACTCCCGCCCGCACTTAACGGGGACGGCGGTCTTCGCGCGCGAAGGGCAGCCGTGCCGGCTCGATTATTTGATCGTCTGCGACGCCGAATGGCAGACCATCTCCGCGCAGGTCACGGGCTGGGTGGGAGACCGAATCATCAACGTCGAACTCTCCGCCGACTCCTCACGCCGCTGGCGGCTCAACGGAATGGATCAATCGGGAGTACAAGGTTGCATGGACATTGATCTCAACTTCAGCCCGTCCACGAACCTCCTCCCGATTCGCCGCCTCGGCCTGTCGGTCGGCGAAGATGCGAAGGTGCGTGCGGCATGGCTCCGTTTCCCCGGCTTCACGCTCGAACCGCTCGAACAGGTCTATCGTCGCACAGGCGCCGCTGGCTATCGTTATGAGAGCGCGGGCGGGCGGTTCGTCGCCGACCTGCGCGTGGACGAAGCGGGCTTCGTTACGCATTATCCGAACTTCTGGCAGATCGAACCGTAATCATAAAAGTCGCCGTGAAAGTTTCCGGAACCGTCCTCCCCGACGAGCGTTTACAATTCCATCTTTTCGAGAGCGCGGGTCGTACTCTGTCCGGCCCGCGCGCTTACCTGCTAACCGAGCGCACCCAAGCCGAAGCGCGCCGCCCGCCCCGCTACGAGCGGCGACGTGTCGAGTCAGGAACGAAGCATGTCCCTTCCCACACGCCTTTCCGCCGTCGCCCTTTGCCTCGTCTCGTTGCCCTTCCTGTCTCTCGCGCAAGCGCCCCCGGCTCAGACGCAGAAGATGACCGCGAAGAAGAAACCCGCCGACGAAGTGGATTTACTCGCCGAGTCGCGGCGCACGACCGTTATCTCGCTCGTCAATTCGCTGGCGGACGAGGCACGGAGTTTCCACAGCCAGACGTTGCGCGCGCGCGTGCAGGCGCGTGCGGCGGACGCGCTCTGGGAGACGGAGACGGAGCGCGCCCGCGCGCTGTTCCGCCGCGCGTGGGAAGCAGCCGTGGCGGCGGACGATGAGAACGACCGCCGCGTCGCGGAGGAGCGAAAGCGGCAGGAGCGCGAGCGCGGCAGCTTCTCAATTCAACTGCCGCCGAGCCTCCGCACCGAAGTGCTCAGGCTCGCCGCGAAGCGCGACCGCGCGCTCGGCGAAGAGTTCCTCGCCGAGATGGACGCGGCGAAGAAGACCGGCGAGACGGCGACGGCCCCTTTCGACAGCGACGGCGACGTTGACCGTCAGACGAGCGGCGCCGGGCGTCGCAACGATCCCACCGAAGCGCCCGCCGCCGTCTCGAAGCGCCTGCGCCTCGCCATCCAACTGCTCGAAGACGGCGACGTGGAGCGCGCCATCCAATTCGCCGACCCGGCGCTCGGCGGCGTCAATATGCCCGCGCTCGAATTCCTCGCTCGCCTGCGGCCTAAGAACGCGAAGGCGGCTGACGAACGTTATCTCGCGTTCGTCGCCCGCGCATCGTTGGACCCTGCGTCCGACCCGAACACGGTCTCGCTGCTGTCGTCCTATATCTTCACGCCCGCGCTCTACGTCACTTTCAGCCCGACCGGCGGCTCGAACAGCAACTCATGGGGGCGCGCGTTTCCCGCGCCTTCCGACATCGCGCCGCAACTCCGCGCCGCCTACTTCCGCACCGCCGCTTCGATTCTCCTCCGCCCCATCCCGCCGCCGGATCAGGACCGCACGTCCTCGGGGCGCGCCGGCTGGCACATGGTTATCGCGCGGCTGCTTCCGCTCTTCGACCAGTATGCGCCCGACCGTTCGGCGCAACTGCGCGCGCAACTCGCGCTGCTCCTGCCCGACACGCCGGAACGCTCGCGCGGCCCCAACAACAACGCGCTGACGCGCGGACTCGTGCCCGAAGACCCGAACCGCGACCGCGTGCAGGAATCTTTGAACCGGCTGAACAACGCGAAGACCGCGGACGAGCGCGACTCGATTTATGTTGACGCGGTGCTTGACGCGATCCGGCAGAAAGACCCACGCGTCGAAGAGTTCGTCAATAAGATCGAGAACCTCGACCTGCGCCGGCAGCTTCGCTCTTACGTTGATTATGAGGCCGCCGAGCGCGCCGTCCGCGACAAGGATGCCGAGGCGGCTCTGCGGCTCGCGCGCTCTTTGAACCTCACGCCCATCCAGCGCACGTGGCTGCTCACCGAAGTCGCCAAGCTCTTTACGAAGAACGAACCGGGCCGCGCCATCGAGTTGCTGGACGAGGCGCTTGCCGAGGTGAAGCGGATTGACCAAGCATCGCCCGACCGCGTGCGTGCGCTCGTCGCCGTCGCCACGCAACTTGCCGAACTCGACCGCGCGCGTTCGTGGGAGATCGTGCGTGAGATCGTCGAGGCAGCCAACGACGCCGAAGGTTTCACCGGCGAGGATGGGCGGCTGACCATCCGGCTTCAGACGAAGAACATGGTCAACACGTCGAGCAACAGCGTCCAGAGCTTCGACCTCGCGGGCATCTTCGCCGTGCTCGCACGCGAAGACCTCAACCGCGCCACCACACTCGCGCGCGACTTCAAAGGCGAGTCGCCCCGCGCCGTCGCCACGCTCGCCATCGCCCGCGCCGTGCTCGAAAAAAATTGACAGGTAATAACTAGGCGTGCTCATGCGAAGGCGCGTGGGCGGGGAGGTTCTCCCCGCCCACGCGCCTTCGTACATATAGGCTCCGACCTTCGGCGTTGACACGCCAGCCGAACGAGCATAGATTATGCTCGTATTTCACAAATTTGACCGGCGGGTGAACGGACTTCAAGCCCTCCGCGTCACTCTTTACTTCTTCGCGACGCCTCGCGCCTCAACGTCGTCCGAAAGCAGATTGCACCCCGATGATAAGTCTACATTCATCAACGCAGCCCGTCGCTTGAAGCAAAGGCCGCAGACCTGAAGGCAATACTTCAAGGCTGCGGCCCCGTTACGCGGGGGCCGAGTCGCCGTTCAAGCGAATAACTACTAACCAGTTTCTCGCCCCCTCGGTCAGGCCCCACGCCCGCTTGGGCGCGGAGACGAAGTGAAGGAGAAGCATTATGAGACGCCCACGCTCGTGCCGCCTTTTCACCTTACTACTCGTATTCCTGAGTTGCATCAGCGCCTCGGCGCAACATCTCACGCTGGGGCCACAGGGTTTGGTCAACGCCCGCGCGCGCACTTTGCGCGACCCCACGAGTCTCAGCAGGGGAGTCCGCAGCTACGCGTACCTCACGCGGGTCGGCGGGGTCGCTTTCGATCAGGTCGCCTCCCCTGCGCGGGCCTTGCGGTTCAGCAGCCTGACGCTCGACTACCGCCCGGAACGCAGCAACGGGAAGCGGCTCGTGCTGACGCTCGACGGGCAGGAAGTGTCGGCCCCGATTTACGACTGGCAGCTCATCCCAATTGCCAAATTCGCCGACAGCCCGCACAACGCCTGCTTCACCCTCTTCGGGGAGTTGGACGACCTCGCACAACAACGCAGCGTGCAAGCACGCGGGGGACGCGTCTTCGGCTACCACCCGGCGTTCGTAAACACGCTGATGGGGCTGCGCCTGTTTCAGTTGGACAGCCTGATCATCCACCCTTACTCGCACGACCTGATAAAGAGTGACGGGCGCTATGTCTTGGGCGCTGGGGAGACGCGCCCGAACTTACGGGCCAACGAGAGCGGCAGGGCAGCTTTCGTGGATTTTTTTAGGCCCATCGCCTACTCCGATTTCCCCATTAACCAGAAGCAAAAATTCACGTCGTATGTCATCAGCGACCACGGGCGCAGCGTCAGCTTCGACGTGAAGAAAGGCGCGTTGAGCCTCACGGGCCAGCCGGGTTACTATTTCTGGGGCAAGAACCCTCGTGGGCTTAACGATAGAGACAAGGTAACCCCCCTGACCGATCTCAGCAATCAGGTGTCGAAGCGCCCAAGCATGCTCCGCGTCATCAACCCCGCCGTCTGGGACGCGGGCGTCAAACTCATGCGCTACTCCGCTTTCTTCCGCTACTTCAAGCAGAAACACCCCACGCAGTGGCGCGCTTTCATGGCCCAGATCGACAAAGCACCCGCCCCGTCGCCGCGGGTAACGACGCCCGCTATCATGGAACGGCCTCGTTAATTTTTCGGGGGTCGCCGTTTCGAGGTTTCGCGCGTCACGGGTTCCGGGGCGGCCCTCTCATCTTCCGTGCAGCATGACCCAGCCCGTCAAAATATTCGTCAGCTTCTCCGGCCAAGACCAGCTCGATGTGCGGAAGCTGTTCGACGCGTTGCGCGCACAGGGCTTCGATGTCTGGGACTATTCGAGGGCGGGGCAGGAGCTTCCGCTGGGCCGGCTACTCGACGAGGGGCTGACCGAGCGCATCGCCGACTGCGATTACTTCATCGCCGTGGTTAGCGCCAATACCACGGACGAAGTGATCGGGCGTAACACGCTCTTTGAAGTGGAGCGCGCGGTCGAGATGCGGCTCACCGAACGGGAGCGGCTCCTGCCGCTCCTCCTCCTCAACCGGCAACCAGGGGAGTGGTCGGGCGCGTACCGGCAGTTGGAACGCCTCATGCGCGTGGAAGTTGATCCGCGCCAACAGGATTCCGTGGAAGAAGCCGTGCGGCGCGTGTGCGGCTATGTAGACGTGGATTACGTGCCGCCGCTCTTGCGCGACCCGCGCGTTTTCTTTTCCAGCCGCTTCATGCAGGAGTTGGACGAGATGCATACCGTCCCGCTCACCAACAGCCAGTTCTCCGACCTCAAGGGCGTCATGGGCCAGTGCTTGGAGCAGGTCGTGCGAAAAGACTGGGCGGCGGCGCTGGAAGAAATCGGGCTGTTCATGCTGTCGAGTGACCGCATGATCCGGAAGCCGGAGGAGAGGTTCTACTACCCGCAGATCATCAAAGGCGTATGTGAGCTGCAACTGGGCGAATACGCGAAGGCCGAAGAGACGTTTCGCGCGGCGACGCGGCACGCGCGGCGGGACGAGTTGGCCTACGCCGGGCTGGGCCACACTTACCACAGCCAGCAGCGCTACACCGAAGCGGTCGTTGCGTTTCAAGAGGCGCTCAGTATCAACCCAGCGGACAGGGACATCGAGTTCAACATCCTCGGCACCTTGCTCGAGACCGGCATGTGGTTCAGCGACGACGCTGTGCTCAAACATTACGACACGCTGGAGTTGTCGCCGGAGGATCGCTTCAAGATCAACAAGGTCAGGGGCATCCTACTTTACAGGCAGGGCCGCTACCGCGCGGCGGCGGAACTCTTCGGCGCGATGAAGCCGGAGGAGTTGGATGATGCGTGCGCCGATTATTATTCATCGGCCCTCGAAGAGTCCAGTCGTCACGCCGAAGCCATTGCGGTGCTGCGCGCCGTGGCGGAGCGGCTGCACAACGCGAACCTCTACCACCATCTTGCACGCGCGCATCTGAGGATGGATGATGTCGAAAGCAGTCGCCAAGTTTACGAGCAGCACCTCTGCCGAGCGCCCCAACGCCGGCATCAGTTCCTGATCGAGTACGCGCGCATTCTGCGCGCGTTCGGCGACGGCGACAAGGACGAGGAGCGACTGCGCGAGTTGTGCGAGGCAGTGCTCACCCCAGCCTGTTTCCCAGCAACCGAGATAGGCAGCGAAGAGTTCTTCTACATGGGCTTCGCCAACTACCTGCTGGGGAAGCACGAACTGGCGCGTTACAACTTTGCACAGTCGGCGGGCTTCTGCGAGAAGTATTACGACGATCCCGCATACGAGATGTAGTTATCGGTGAACATTGACATGCAGAAAACGAAATGGGTCGAGCGGAAATTCGATTTCAGCGGCGTGCCAGTCGGCCTTTTTCCGTGCATCATCGAGCGACTGCGGGGGACTCCGGCGCGGCTCGAAGAGTTGGCGCGGGGCTTGACGCCGGAGGTTCTCACCGCGCGACCGAGCGGCGCGTGGTCAATTAAAGAGCAGGTCGGCCACCTTGCAGACCTCGACGAGCTGCACGAGGGCCGTCTTGAAGACTACGCCGAGCGCCGCGACGTGCTCCGGCCCGCCGACATGGAGAACCGCAAGACCTACGAGGCGAACCACAACGCCGCGCCCGTCGAGACGCTGCTCGCCACGTTCCGCGCGGCGCGCACGCGCTTCGTCTCGCGGCTCGAAGCGATGGACGAAGAGATGGCTTCCCGCACGGCGCAACATCCCCGCCTTGAGCAGCCGATGCGCGTCATAGACATGGCCCTCTTCGTCGCCGAACACGACGACCACCACCTCGCCAGCATCACTGAGATTCTGAGAACGATGAACGCGGAACGATGAACGATGAAAGAAAAGTATTTGGCTTTCAGTTCATCGTTCATCGTTCCGCGTTCATCGTTCAAAAAAAGCCGCCCGGCGTGTCGTCTCACACCGGGCGGTAAACCACAGGAGAACCATCCTTCTTACCACGGGCCGCGTCCCCAACGCGGTCACGGTGGTAATCGCTATGTAATGTTTCGGATGCCGGCTGGCGGTCAGCGCGTTGCTCGAAAAATACGTGACTGATGCGAAGAAAAAAGCGTCGCGCTTCTCCCGTCATCCGTCACGTCTCATCATCTTTCATACCGCAGCACCGTCCCGTCGCCGCCGACGGCCCAGCCGAGTTTTTTGTCGAAGTAGAGCGCGTAGATATTCTGTTTGGTGTGGCTCTCCTGCTTCACCCACGTCTGTCCGCCGTCGCCGGAGCGGAGGATGACGCCGCCGCGCCCGACGATCCAGCCGTCGGCCTCGCTGGCGAACTTGACGCTCAACAGCGTCGAGCGCACGGGCGCGTCAACCACCGTCCACGTCTCGCCGCCGTCGTCCGTGCGAAGGATGGCGCCGCGCTCGCCGACGACCCAGCCATGCTTGCTGTTCTCGAAGTCAACGTGGTAGAGCGTCGCCTTCGTCTTCGACTCCTGTCGCGTCCACGTCTCACCGGCGTCGCGCGTGTGGAGGATAGCGCCGCCCGCGCCGACGATCCAGCCGCGTTTGTCGCCGTTGAAGTCGAGGTGAATCAACTCTTCCGCCGCCGGCACGCGCTGGCGGTTCCAAGACGTGCCGCCGTCCGCCGTGTAGAAGACGAGACTGTCCACCACGCTGTCGCGGCGACTGAGCGAGCCGACGACCCAGCCCTTCTTCTTGCTCGTGAATCGCACGCTATAGAGTTCCGGCTCCGCGCCGCTGAAGTCCGAAGCGGGAAAACGTCCCACCACGCGCCACGTCGCGCCGCCGTCCTCGGTGACGAAAATCTGATGACCGGCGAGCAGGTAGCCGTCCTGCTTATCACGGAAGTAGATGTCGTTGATGCTCCCCTTCGCCTCGATGTTCTGGCGCGTCCACGAGCGCCCGGCATCATCCGTCCGGAGCACGAGGCCGCCGTCGCCCGCCACCCAGCCGCGCTTCGAATCAATGAAGTGGACGGCGTTCAAATCCTTGCCGGGCTGCCCGTACCGCTCCGCGCGCCACCCTTCCTGCCGCGCGAGCGCGGGCGGCAGGGTCAGCCCGGCAGCGAGCACGAAAGCAGCAGCAGTGACCGACGCGAATCTCGTCTTCATTTCAGTTATCGTCATGTGGAATTTAATGTCCGTTTGGATACCGCATTTTGTACATGATATCCCTCCTTCAAGACAAGGAAAAGCCGTAGACAACGGGGTTCGTCGGCCCCGATTGCCTACGGCTTGCCCTGCATTGCCGCCCGCTCCCTATTTGGCGTTGACGCGGTAGACGCGGCCCTTGAAGACGACCACCACGCGCTCGCCGAGGGCGAAGAAGCGTGCGAGCTGCGGCTCGCGCCCGGCGAGCGCGAAGTATTCCTCGCTGCCAAACGTGAGCGTCGTTTCGGGCAGGCGGGCGTCCGCTTTAAACTCCGCGTCCGTCCACACGCCATCGCGCAGGTAGAAGGTCTTGTCCCCCACCTTCCGCACGGCGTCCTTCGCCTTCGCGCCGCCTTCGCGGCGGATGGCATCGTCCTCGTCCGCAACTATCGTCACGGCCTCCTGCTGCGCCCGCGCGCGCTTACTTTCGCGCACGGCGGCTTCGCCCGTGGTCGCCTTCGCCGCATCCGCCGGCGCGCTCTGCGTGGAGAGACTGCCGAACCCGCCGCTTGAACCCGCGCGACCCGGAGCACGGTTGTTCGGCAAGTCGCGCACACTCCGCGCGGCGGGTTGCCCGTTGCGCCTGCCGCGCGTGACGGTCGTGACTTGATCCGTCACCGCGCCCGGCTCCAGCGCGAGGTAGGAGGTGTAGGGCGTCACGATGCCGTAGCGCGTGCCGAGGTCAACGATCTCGTCCGTGAGTTCCTTCTGCTCGCCGTTCGAGCGCACCTGCTCCATCAGCCAACCGACGCGGCGCGTCGCCCACAGACGCGGCAGAAATTCGTTCTTCTCCTCGTTCAGCGGGAAGCTCAGTTTCTCGTAAACGAACGTGCGCTCGCGCTCGCCCGTCCGGCCCGTGAGCCGCAGCGTGATGCCGCGCGCGTCGTAGCCGTTGCGGTAGCGACCGATGAGCGTTATCTGCGAGCCGCGGAACAGGTCGGGCAACTCGCGCGGATAGACGAGGTCGGTTTCAACGCTCCCCATGTCGAGCCGGAGGTTGGTCAGGACCGGGTAATTGATCTTGTTGAAGAAGGAGCCGACCTTGACCTCGATGTCCTCCTTCGGCTCGACGTACTCGGCGACGCCGCCGTTCTCCGCCGCGAGTTTGTCCAGCAGCGCCGTGTTCACGTCGTAGCCGACGCCGAAGGTGAAGAGACGCAAGCCCGCGACGCGGGCCGCGCGCGCGTTTTCGACGATGCGCTGTACGTTCGTCGTGCCCACGGTCGGCAACCCGTCCGTCATAAAGACGAGCATCCGGGGCCGTTCGGCTCCGTCAATGAACTGCCGCATCGCGGCTAAGAGCGAGTCGTTGATGTTCGTGCCGCCGACGGGTCGCAGGGCTTTGACGAAAGCCTCGCCGCGCGAGCGGCCCACGGCGTCCGCCCAGATCATGTTCGACGCCATCAAATGCTCTTCGCCCGCGAAGTTAATGATGTTGAAGCGGTCGCCGTCGCGCAAACTTCTCACGCCGAACAGGAGCGCCGCACGCGCCTTCTCCATCTTTCCGGCCTCGGCCATCGAACCCGACGTGTCGAGCACGAAGACGATATCCTTCGCCGCGTATTCCGCCTCCGAAATGTCGTCTTTCGGCGAGATGGTCAGCAGGAAGTAGCCATGCTTGCCCGGCTCGCGGTGCGTCAGCAGCGTCATGCCGAAGTCCTGATCGGAGAGCGTATAGAAGAGTTGAAAGTCGCGCGGCTCCTGCCCCGGCTTCGCCTCGAACGAGACGCGCGCGTGGCGACCGTCGCGGCGTGAGACTTCGACCTCGTGGCTCGGCGAGTAGAGGTTGCGGACGGGTTCGCGCCCCTCGACTTCGACGCGCCCCGACACGATGCCGACGATGCGCGCGACGTTGCGCCCCGTGCCGAGCGGGTAGCGATAGGCGACCGTCCCGGCCTCGGCCTTCAAGACCTGCGTGTAAGTAATTTCCAGTTTCTTATCGGAGTGCGGCGGAATGGGAAAGATGCTCGCCTGAAAAAGGTCGCGGCCCGCGTATTCCAAGAGACCGGGGTCGCGCTGCCGCCGGACGATTTCGTCATAGATGCGCCGCGCCTCTTCGCGCCCGCGCACCTCGCCGACGAGACGGCGGTCGCCGTCCCAGATGGCGAACTCGGCGATGGAAGCCGATTCCGGAATCGGAAAGAAGTAGGTGCCTTCGAGCGTGGCGTCGGTGTCGTTGCGGAAGACCTGCTCGACGTGCGTGGTCGCCACTTGGCCCGCGATCTTCGTGTCAAACTTGATGGACTTGACGGGCAGCGCGTTCGGCAGCGGGATGGGGCGCGGCGGCGGCGTGGGGCAACGGCGGCACGGGCCGGGCACGATCACACCCTGCGCGCTGGCGGGCGCCGCCGCCAGCGCCATCAACAGAACGCCAAAAACGAGGCACAGCAAATCTCTCACGGTTCGCATCATAATCTCCTTTAGAATCCGACGACTCTCCGAATCTTAAAACTTTCGCGGCCCGACGACCGCCAGAACTCTCCGCGTGTAGAACGCCGGCAAGGGTCTTTCTTGCAAGGCGCTGCTTTATATCTCCCCCATGCGCCGCTCGCGCAGACCGACGAGGACGATGAAGAGCGTGATACAGAGGCCGCCCGCCATCACCGTCCAGCGCGGGCCGAAGCGGTCGGCGGCCTTGCCGCCCAGAAGACTGCCGAATGGCATCGAGCCGATAAAGCACATGATCCAGATGCTCATCACGCGCCCTCGCATA
Source organism: Pyrinomonadaceae bacterium (assembly GCA_041749275.1). GTDB lineage: Bacteria > Acidobacteriota > Blastocatellia > Pyrinomonadales > Pyrinomonadaceae > JBGTBQ01. The sequence goes on from JBGTBQ010000069.1 coordinate 38,361, forward strand.
CGGTCTGTGACGAGTTGTTGGAGAAGCGTGTTGCAGACCGAGAAGAAACAGACCACCGAGGCGCCCGTGGCGAAGAGCAGCGCGAGCGCGACCGCAGTCGGCGCCCACGCAAACGCCGTCAGGCACAGCCCCGCCGAGAGCGCCGCGCCGAGCACGAACCAGCCC
>JBGTBQ010000070.1:0-3383 GCA_041749275.1 Pyrinomonadaceae bacterium
AGGGCGGCAGGCAGGGCGGCGGCGAGCGCGGCGATGGTGGGGTGGCGGAAGAGGCGGTCGGGGGTCAGCGAGAGGCCGTGCCCCTTGGCGCGGGCGATGACCCGGATGCTGAGGATGGAGTCCCCTCCCAACTCGAAAAAATTGTCGTGGATGCCTACCCGCTCGACGCCGAGCGTGCGCGCCCAAACCTCCGCGAGAGCCGTCTCGACGGGCGTGCGAGGCGCGACGTAAGTGTCACTCTGTTCCATCCTTACTTCTTCGGGGGCGGGCAGAGCCTTGCGGTCAACCTTGCCGTTGGGCGTCAAAGGCAGCCGCTCCAACTCCACCCACGCCGCCGGCACCATGTAGCCCGGCAACTCCTCCCCCAGCCGCGCACGCAACTCTCCCCACCCCGGCACCGCCGCCCCCTCCTCGCCCACCACGTAGGCCACCAGCCGCCGCTCGCCCCCTGCCTCTTCGCGCGCCACTACCACCGCCTCGCCCACTCCTGCCTGCCGCCGCAGCGCCGCCTCCACCTCGCCCAACTCGATCCGGTGCCCGCGCACCTTCACCTGATGGTCGATCCGCCCCAAGTACTCCACCGCGCCGTCGGCGCGGTAACGCACCAAGTCGCCGCTCCGATACAGCCGCGCGCCGGCCTGCCCGCTGAAAGGATCGGGGACGAACTTCTCCGCCGTCAGCGCCGCGTCCGTCAAGTACCCGCGGGCCAGCCCGACGCCTCCTATACACAGCTCGCCGGCTACGCCGACGGGCAGAGGGTTTAGCCAGCGGTCAACCGCATACATCTGCATGTTAGCCAGCGGCTTCCCGATTGGAGGTGCGGTCTCTTGCTCGCGCCCGCCTTCGACCTCGTAAGCGGAGACGGTGATCGTCGCTTCGGCAGGCCCGTAAGCGTTGAACAGCCGACGCCCATCCGACCACTTGTCGGCGATCTCCGACGTGCATTTCTCCCCGATGGCACTCAGCATTTTCAACTTCGGGAGTCCGCCGGGGTCGAGGGCGCCGAGCAGCGACGGCGGCAGCAGCGCGTGTGTAATCTCCTGCCGCACGAGCATGTCGCGCAACTCGTCGCCCGAGTAGAGCGTCTGCCGACTACCGAAGCAGAGCCGCGCCCCGGCCACCAGCGCGCTGAAAACTTCCCAGACGGAGGCGTCGAAACTGAACGACGCGAACTGCAAGACGTGACTGTTCTCTTCAACAGCGAACAGCTCATTCCAGGCCGGGATCAAGTTGCACAGGCCGCGGTGGGCGAGCAGAATCCCTTTCGGCCTCCCGGTCGAGCCCGAAGTGAAGATGACGTAAGCGCCGTTGTCGGGCAGCACGCCCGACTGCGGGTTCGCGTCGTCTTCCGGCGATGTCTCCGCCAGCACGTCGTCGAGCCTGATCTCCTGCGCCGAATGCTCGGGCAGCGACTCGCGCACGCGATCCTGCACGAGCAGCACCGGCACACGCGCGTCTTCGAGCATGAAGTGAAGACGCCGTTTCGGGTAGGCCGGGTCGAGTGGGACGTGGACGCCGCCGACCTTGAGGATGGCGAATATGCCGACGACCATCTCGAACGAACGCTCGGCGCAGATGCCGACCAGAACTTCCGGGCCGACGCCGAGGGCGCGCAGGCTACGCGCGAGCCGGTTGGCGCGGCGGTTCAGTTCGCCGTAGGAGAGCGTCCGCCCGGCTATCATCACGGCGACCGCCTGTGGGTCACGCCCGGCCCGCGCCTCGACCAACTCGTGTATGCAACTGTCGGCGGGATACGCTCGGGCCGTCGCGTTCCATTCGCGCAACATGAGCCGCCGCTCGTCCTCCGACAACAGCGGCACGTCGCGGACGAGCTGCTCCGCGTTAGCCACTATCCCCTCGATCAGGGTCTTAAGGTGGACGAGCATCCGCGAGATAACCTCAACGTCGAAGCGGCGGAGGTCGTAGTTGATCTTAATCTCCAGCGTCTCCTCCGGGGCCAGCACGACGCTCAACGGGTAGTTCATGCGCGAGACGTAGTGGTTGCTCAGAACCTGCATTGACTTGAACTGACGGCGCGGGCCGCCGGCCTGCCCCATCAAGTTCTGGAAGACGACGACACTCTCGAACAGAGGTTCCCCGCGCGGCACGTCGCTCCACGCCTGCACCTGCGGCAGCGGGCTGTATTCGTATCCGGTCAACTCCGCCTGCTCGGCGCGTAGAGTCTTGAGCCAGTGCGAGACGGTTTCGTGCGGCGTCACTTGCACGCGGGCGGGCAGGGTGTTGATGAAGAGGCCGACCATCCTCTCGATGTCGGGGATTTCGGGCGGGCGGCCCGAGAACGTGAGGCCGTAAACGACACCCATCTCGCCGCTGTAGCGACTCAGCAACAGCGCCCACGCGGCCTGCACGACAAGGCTGGGTGTCAGTTGGTGCTTTCGCGCGAAGGCGTTCAGGGCGGCCATGCTCTCAGCCGATAGCCAGATGTACTTTTCGCCGTGCCCCTGCCCGGCGCCGCCCGGCCTGTTCGTGTCCACCACCAGAGGTGTCGCCGACGTGAACCCACTCAGCACACGCCGCCAATACTCCTCTGCCGGAGTGAGGTCTTGCGCGCGGAGCCAGGAGATGTACTCGCGGTAAGGACGCGCCGGCCCGAGCTTCACGTCCTCGCCTTCTATCAGCGCCTCGTAAATCGAAAGCCCTTCACTCAAGACGAGGCTGAGCGACCACCCGTCCATCAGGATGTGGTGATAGCTCATGACGAATTGATAAATGTCGTCCGAAAGACGGAACAGTGTGAGACGCACCAGCGGCGCTTTGGAGAGATCGAACCCGCGCCTCCGGTCTTCGCGGAGGAAAGCTTCCAAACGCCGCTCCTGTTCGCCCGCGTCCAGCTCACGCCAGTCATGCTGTTCGACCGGTAAAGAGACGCGCTGCAATACGACTTGGAGGGGCTTCTCTCGGCGCTCCCACGTGAAGGCCGTGCGCAGCACCCGCTGGCGTTCGACCACCTTCTGCCAAGAGCGCTGGAACACGTCTAAATCGAACTCACGAGTAACCCGAAGGCGGCTGCTTACCTGATCGAAGTACATCCCCGAGCCCGGCTCAAGAAGTGTGTGGAAAAGCATGCCCTGCTGCACGGGCGAGAGCTGATAGATGTCTTCGACGTTCGTCTGTTTCGCCTCACTCATCCCGAATCGTGCTCCTGTAAGCTTGCGTCCGCGGGTTTCAACTTCGCCGCGCCCGGCCTAACTGAATTCGACCAACAAGTCGTCGAGTTCTGACTGCGAGAGGTCGGCGTCAGGGAAGTCGGAGGGCGTCGCCGCCCCTCCGCCACCGCCCGCCAGCTCCTCCGCCACCTCCGCCATCCGCCCCACCAGCCTCTCCATCTCCTCCTCCCCCTGCCGCCCCCGCGCGTACCCCAC
>JBGTBQ010000071.1:0-13443 GCA_041749275.1 Pyrinomonadaceae bacterium
CTATAACAGTGAGCGGCGACAGCAGTCGCTCGCTTACAAGACGCCGGAAGCAGTTTACAAGCAGCTCACCGGCTAATGTCAGGCAGCGCGGTTCCACCTTACACAGACCGAAGTTTGGTCTTGACAATGGGGTACGCCTTAGCTCAGCTTACGGAAGAAGATGGAAGAAGGAGCCGCTGCTTAAGTCGGAGGGCGACCCGCGCCGGCGGCAGCCGCGAGAGGCGCGCGAGCCTTCTTCAAGCATCAGGAATTTTATGACCCCACCGAAGCCGACCTACCCCGCCGCGAACGATCAGTGGCTCTTCCTGCCGCAGCCGAACCCGGCGGCTGAAATACGGCTCTTCTGTTTTCCTTTCGCCGGTGGCAGCGCGATGATCTACCGCGACTGGGTAGGCGGCCTCCCCAAGTTTGTCGAAGTCTGTGCGGTGCAACTCCCCGGTCGCGGCCGGCGCTTGAGCGAGGCCCCTTTCAGGCAGCACGGGGCGTTGATCCCCGAAATGATGTCCGCGCTCGCGCAGTACCTCGACAAGCCGTTCGCGTTCTTCGGACACAGCATGGGCGCCACCCTCGCCTTCGAGATCTCCCGCCGCCTGCGAGTTGCATCCGTCGCCGGCCCCGTAGACCTCTTCGTCTCGGGCAGCCGCGCGCCGCAGCTCCCGGGCAGGACCCCGCCCACCTACGACCTGCCGGAGCCGGCATTCATTGAAGAGTTGCGCCAACTGAACGGCACGCCACAGGAGGTGCTTGATCACCCCGAGTTGATGGAGGTGTTGATCCCCCTGCTCCGCGCCGACTTCGAGTTGGTGCAGACCTACGCCTACGGCGAAGAGCCGCCGCTCGCCTGCCCCATCACGGCCTTCGGCGGGAGAGATGACGGACAAGTCTCGCTGGAGGACTTGGAGGGATGGCGAGCACAGACGAGCGCGGGGTTCTCCATGCACGTACTGCCCGGCGACCACTTCTTCCTTCTGACGGCGACACAAACCTTGCTGCGTATCATCTCCGAAACTCTTCAGCGCGTCGCGCGTGGGGGCGCGCGGTCGCCGCGCGCCCCCGACCCTTAATAAGTCGCGTCCCAGCGCGGCGATTCCATCTCCGCCGAAATGTTGTAGAATGCCGGCGAAGGTCTCTCCGGCGGGGTCGCTCGGTCGGAAAAGAGGAAGCCTTACTTGTAAGTCTGCGTCTGGGGGGCTGGGCCCTTGCTTCGACGCGCGCCGTGCTTATTTCAACTGACCGAAACCGCCGCATTCCGACACTTGTGCGAGGTCGCTATTTCTGATGAGCCCTAAATCATCTTCGTGGATCATTGACGCCGACAGTCACATCACGGAGCCTCCTGACCTTTGGACGAGCCGCGTCGCTTCCAAGTGGGGTGACCTCGTGCCGCACGTGGCGTGGGATGAGGAGAACAACGAGCAATCGTGGTTCGTCGGAGACGAGAGGGTGTTCAGCGTCGGCGGCGCCGCCATGGCCGGATGGGAGCAGCCTTTTCCGACGCGCCCGCCGACTTACGAGGACGCCCACCCGGCTTCTTACGACGCCAACGCGCGCCTCAAGATGATGGATGAGATCGGCATCTACGCGCAGGTTCTCTACCCAAACATCTGCGGGTTCGCGGGGCAGTCTTTCCTCTTCCTCAAGGACGACGAACTGATACTGGAATGCGTTCGGGCCTACAACGATTTTCAGGTCGATTGGATTCAACCGGCGCGGGAGAGATTCGTCCCCGTCACTGTCATCCCGTTCTGGGACATCCAAGCCTCGGTGAAAGAGGTGGAGCGGTGCGCGCGGAAAGGACACGCGGGGATTCTCTTCTCCGGAAGTCCGCAGAAGTTCGGCCAGCCCTATATCGGAGACCGCCACTGGGATCCTCTGTGGTCAATCGCGCAGGAGGCGGGGTTGCCCATCAGTTTCCACATCGGCGGCGGCGACGCCCCCGAATCTTACTCGCCCGAGCGATTAGAGGTCAGCGGCTTCCCCGCCGCCTTCGCACTCGTCACCATCGGGTTCCTGCTCGGGAACTGCATGCAGGTGTCCGACCTGCTGCTGTCGGGCGTCCTGCCGCGCTTCCCCGGGATCAAGTTCGTATGCGTAGAGAGCGGCATCGGCTGGATACCCTTTCTGCTTGAGGCGCTCGACCACGAGTTTCATTACGTGGGGCTCGCGCAGAGCCGCCCGGAGTTCGAAATGCTGCCGAGCGAATATTTCCGCCGTCACGTCTACGCCTGTTTCTCTTACGAGAAGGTCGGCCCCGAAAGATTGCTGGATAAGGTGGGGGTCGAAAACGTTCTGTTCGAGACCGACTTCCCGCACCCCGGTTGCCTTTACGGCAACGTCACCGAGACGATAGAGGCCAACCTCAGCAGTCAGCCCGCAGAGGTGCGACACCGCCTCCTCTTCAAGAATGCCGCCGAGTTGTACGGGATCAAGTTCACGCCGCCCAAGACGGCTTAAGGGGCGCGGATTATCCCGGCGTGAGCGCGAGGGTGCAGGAGCGCGTACAGGTCGAGGCCGGAGGAGCGACGAGGCGCGTCACTCTGCGCCGGGAGGCGAAAAGAGGCCGATTCCGGAGCCGTTTGTCCACCTGAATGGATAAGAATCCGACTCCTCATTTTTAACGACGCCCGGCCTTCAACGGGCGTATTTTAGTGTAAACTTTCGCCGATGAAGCATCGTTGACAATGCCGACGGCGGATGCATAATTTTGACTTGTCCCTGAGCACCACGGGTGGCTGGTTCCTCAAGCACGCCAGTTCCATTTAATAATCATGGCCGCCGCCAACATTGATCAGGAGGTGATCCTGGTGAGGAGATTTCTCCCGACATTTGCAGGCACTGTGTCGCGCCCCCCGGACGCAGTGCGCGCCGGAGAGCTGGCGGGTGAGACGACAAACCGCCCGCCGCCACGGCCCTGCGCCTTCATCGCCGGGCACCGAAAGTTGTAGAACGAGGGAGTCATTGATGAGCAGGCAGAACGTCGAGGCGATCTTTACTTTATCACCGCCGCAACAAGGGATGCTTTTCGATACGCTACGATCCCCGCGGTCGGGGGTGCACGTCGAGCAGGTGGTCTTCGACTTCAAAGGGGTAATCAATCCCGACGCCTTCAGCGAGGCATGGGCGCGCACGGTAGGCCGCCACCAGACCCTGCGTTCGGGCTTCGTCTGGCAGCAGCAGGATGAGCCTTTGCAGGTCGCGCTGCGGCGGGTGGAAGTTCCCTTGGAGCAGTACGACTGGCGCGCGCTCGGCGCGGAGGAGCGGCGCGCGCGCATGGAGATGTACCTCGACGAAGACCGGCGTCGAGGCTTTAAGCTGACGAAGCCTCCGCTCATGCGGCTGGCGCTTTTCCAAATTGGTGACGAGGAGTCCACCTTCGTCTGGACGCACCACCACATCCTGCTCGACGGGTGGAGCCTGGCGTCCGTCTTCAAAGAGTTCCTCGGCTTCTACCAGGCGATCTGCGAGGGCCGTGAACTACGCCTGGCGGACGCCCCGGCATACAAAGACTACGTCACGTGGCTGAAGAAGCAGGATGTGCAGGTGGCCGAGGAGTTCTGGCGCGACGTGCTGCGCGGCTTCGACCGTCCGACCCCGTTGGGTAAAGAGGCGGAGTCCGACCAACAGTTCGAGGACGGTGAGATTTACGGCGAGGAGCGGGCGGAGCTGCCGGAGCAGCTCACGACCGCGCTCCGTGCGTCGGCGGTGCGAAGGCAATGCACGCTCAGCACCCTCGTCTACGGCGCTTGGGCCTTACTGCTCAACCGCTACAGCGGCGACGAGGACGTAGCCTTCGGGGTAACCGTCGCCGGTCGCCCGACCGAACTGCCCGACATTGAGTCGGCCGTCGGCGTCTACATCAACACGCTGCCGGTGCGCGTGCGTGTGCCCTCGCGCGCACCTCTCGGAGGATTCATCGAGCGGCTGCGGGAGTACAACCTCAGGCTCCGGTCGTTCGAGTACACCTCCGGCGCGCAGATACGCGAGTGGAGCCAAGTGCCCGGCGCGCTGCCGCTATACGAGAGCTTGGTCGTCTACGAGAACTACCCGGTTGACATCGACGCAACGCAGTTGGATGAACTCCCCTTCGGGATAGACCGCGTGCAGATCAAGGGGGCGCGCACACAGTATGCCCTGACCCTGCTCGCCTCTGCCGGCAGTGGAATGTCGTTCCGGCTCATCTACGACCGCCGCCGCTTCGCAGGCTCCGATCTGGGGCGCGCGCTCAAGCATCTCACCGAATTTTTGGCCGCGATGGCCGACGGGCAGGAGCACACGCTCGCCGAACTGCTTGAGAAAGTACCCGCGAGCGAATGTCCGAGCGTCAGGCCGGCGCGGGTCGGCGGCGCGCTCCCCAAGGATGCCAACTTCGTGCCCCCGCGGACGCCTCTGGAAGAGATCGTGGCCGGCATCTGGACGCACCTGCTCGGCGTGCCGGTCAGCATCCACGACAACTTCTTCGAGGTCGGCGGCCACTCGCTGCTTGCCACGCAGATGATCTCGACGCTGAACGAAGCCTTCAGCGTCGAACTGCCGTTGAGCAGCCTCTTCGAGTCGCCGACGGTGGCCGACCTTGCCGCCGCCATTGCCTCGCAAAAGAGCGGCGATGCGGAGACCGGCCTCACGGTCGCGCCGCTCCCCTCGATTAAACCCGACCCGCGGAGCACTCACCTGCCGTTCCCGCTCACTGACATTCAGCAGGCGTACTGGGTCGGGCGCAAGGGCGACTTCGAGTTGGGTAACATCGCGACGCACGTCTACACGGAGATCGAGGGCGAGGGTCTCGACCTCGAAAGATTCGAGCGCGCGTGGCAGCGCCTCGTCGAGCGCCACGACATGCTCCGCGCCGTCATCCTGCCAGACGGGCGGCAGCAGATTCTTGAGGAAGTCCCGCCGTACCGGATCGAAGTGCAGGACTTGAGGGGCGTGGACGGGCAAAAGGTCGCTTACGGGTTGGACGCCGTCCGCCGCCGGATGTCGCATCAGGTTTTGAACCCCGAGGAGTGGCCGCTCTTCGAGATTTGCGCGACACTGTTGGACGGCGGGCGGGTCAGGGTCCACATCAGTTACGACCTGCTGATCGCCGATGGCCGCAGCACGCAGGTACTCTCGCGCGAACTCGGCCTGCTCTACCACAACCCGGACGCGGTGCTCAAACCGATTGACCTCTCCTTCCGCGACTACGTGCTCGCCGAGAACGACCTGCGGGAGACGCCCCTCTATCAGCAGTCGGTCGAGTACTGGAAGAAGCGCGTGCCGGAGTTGCCGCCGGCCCCCGACCTCCCCCTCGCCGCGGCCCCTTCGTCGCTGGCGCGACCGCAGTTCACGCGCCGCGGCGACCGGCTGGAGCGGGAGACATGGCAGCGCCTCAAGGCGCGCGCCGCGCGCCTTGGCATCACGCCCTCCACCCTGCTGCTCGCGGCCTTCGCCGAGTGCCTGACAATGTGGAGCAAGTCCCCACGCTTCACGATCAACCTCACGCTCTTCAACCGGCTGCCACTCCACCCGCAGGTCAACGACATCATCGGCGACTTCACCTCGCTCACGCTCCTTGCGGTAGACACCGCCGCGCTCGACACCTTCGAGGCGCGGGCCAAGCGCTTGCAGGAGCAGCTCTGGCAGGACATGGAGCACCGCTACATCAGCGGCGTGCGTGTCCTCCGCGAGCTGAACCGGATGCAGCGCGGCGGCTTCCAGGCCCTCATGCCCGTCGTCTTCACGAGCACGATCTCGCTCGACAGCGTGGCGCAGGCCGCGGCCGAGCCGGCGCTCCCGGTCACGACCGTCTACACCATCGGGCAGACCCCGCAAGTGTGGCTCGACAATCAGGTGGCGGAGCACGACGGCGCCCTCACGTTCAACTGGGATGCCGTGGAAGGTCTCTTTCCCGAAGGGTTGCTCGACGACATGTTCGACGCATACCGTCGCCTTCTCAACCTCCTCGCGCACGAGACGGCGGGCCGGGCATATACGCCGGAGATGCTCCTGCCCCAGCGGCAGCTCGCGCGCCGCGCCAGCGTCAACGCCACCGAGGGGCCTGTGCCCGGCGGGCTGCTCCATACACTCTTCGTGGAGCAGGCGTTGCGGCGGCCGGACGGCATGGCCGTCATCACTTCCGAACGCGAGCTGACCTATCAGGAGGTTTACCGCCTCGCGAGCCTGTTGGGCAGTCGGCTGCGGGATGCGGGGGCACGCCCCAACACGCTCGTCGCGGTGGTGATGGAGAAGGGCTGGGAGCAGGTGGTCGCCACCCTCGGGATTCTCATGTCGGGGGCCGCCTACCTGCCGGTAGACCCCAAAGTCCCCGCCGAGCGGCTCTCCTATCTCCTTTCGCACGGCGAAGTCGAGTTGGCCCTCACGCAGCCCTGGCTCGACGAATCCCTCGCATGGCCCGAAGGCGTCCGGCGGCTGCGCGTGCAGGACGAGCCTCTCTTGGACGAGCCTGTCCCGACCCTGGAGCCGGTGCAACGGCAGGAAGACCTCGCCTATGTCATCTACACGTCGGGTTCGACGGGGCTGCCGAAGGGCGTCGCCATCAACCACCGCGGCGTGGTCAACACGGTCGTGGACATCAACCTGCACTTCGACGTTTCGCCCGCCGACCGCGTGCTCGCGCTCTCGTCGCTCAACTTCGACCTCTCGGTCTACGACTTCTTCGGGATACTCGCCGCGGGCGGCGCAATCGTCATCCCGGACGCGCGGGCCACGCGCGAGCCCGCGCACTGGTTGGACTTGATGCTGCGCGCGCGCGTGACGGTCTGGAACTCCGTGCCCGCGCTGATGGAGATGCTGGTCGAGTATGCCGAAAACGTCGGGCAGGGCGGGCTTGAACATCTGCGACTGGTGATGATGAGCGGCGACTGGATACCCGTCTCGCTGCCGGCGCGGATCAGGGTGCTCGCGGGTGGGGCCAAGCTCATCAGTATGGGCGGCGCGACGGAGGCTTCCATCTGGTCGATCCTCTATCCCATAGAGGAGGTTGTCCCGTCCTGGAAGAGTATCCCTTACGGAAAGCCGATGCTCAATCAGACCTTCCACATCCTCAACAGCTCGCTCGAACCTTGCCCTGAATGGGTGCCGGGGCAACTCTACATCGGCGGCATCGGTCTCGCCCAAGGCTACTGGCGCGACCCGGCGAAGACCGACTCCAGTTTCTTCCGCCACCCGCGCACGGGCGAGCGCCTGTACCGGACTGGAGACCTCGGGCGTTACCTGCCGGACGGCAACATCGAATTCCTCGGGCGCGAAGACTTCCAAGTCAAGATCGGCGGCTACAGGATTGAGTTGGGCGAGATCGAGGCCGCAATGCTTCAGCACCCCGGCGTCGAGGCCGCGGTCGTCTCGGCTGTCGGCGAGGCGCGGGGGCTTAAGCGCCTGCTGGCCTACGTCGTCGCCCATGAGTCGTCCGCCGGAGTGTTCAAAGTGGAGGAGGCGAAAAAGGGCGATGACGTGTGGGGAGCGCTCCTGCGTGCCGGCGTCCTCTCGGCGGACGGCGACTCGGCAGCGCACGGCGCCTCGGAGGGCGACGAACTCTACCGGCGCTATATGAACCGGCTGACTACCGCGTACTCGGCTGCGGCGCTCGCCGAGTTGGGCGCGTACAGGACGCCGGGCGAGAGCTACACGCTCGATCAGTTGTTGCTGAAGACCGACATTCAGGAGCGCTACCGCAAGTGGCTGTCGAGGGGGCTGAATATTCTGGTTGACGAAGGGTTCCTGAGCAGGGAGGGCGAGCGATTCACCGGCGCCGAGCCGCTGGCGCTGGACGCGGCCCGGCCCGTTCTCGCCGAGATACAAGCGCTCATCCGCTCCTACGGCGACGGCGAGACCACGGCACTAACGCCGTTCCTCGACCTGTACCGGCGCGTCGGCGACAGCCTGCCGGACATCCTCACCGGCAAGGCCCAGCAGGCCCAGTTGATCTTCTCGGAGGGATCGTCGGAGTTCGCCGAGGACATCTACGACAAGGGCTTCGAGCATTGCTATAAGGCCGCCCAAGACGTGTTTCGCCACCTCATGGAAGCGCGCCGCGGGCGTAGACTGAACGTGCTTGAGGTGGGCGCTGGCGTCGGCTCCATCGCCTCATACCTGCTGCCGCTCATGCCACCCGAGCAGTCCAATTACTGCTACACGGACATCTCGAACTACTTCCTCAGCACGGGCCAGCAGCGGTTCAAGTCATACCCCTTTATGACCTACTCGCTCCTCAACATCGAGGAGAACCCGCTGGTGCAGGGCTACGCCGAGCACGCTTACGACGTGGTCGTCGCAGCCGACGTGCTACACGACACGCGCGACGTGCGGGAGTCGTTGCGGAATATTGCGACGCTCCTCAAGCCGGGCGGCATCCTGCTCTTCGTCGAACACACGCGCTTCGAGCCGCGCCACAACCTCGACATGGGACTGGCGCAGGGCTTCGACCGGTTCGAGGACTACGAGTTGCGCGGAGTCCACCCCCTCTTGTCGCCGGAGCAGTGGCGCGGGGTGCTTGGGGAGACGGGCTTCGCACACTCCTCCCAAGTCAGTTGGCAGGCCGCGCCCGGCGTGGCTTCGAGCCAGCACGTAATCGTCGCGCAGGCCGCGGCATCCCTCAAGTCGCTCGACGTGGAGGAGCTGCGCTCCTTCCTGCGCGGCAAGCTGCCCGAGTACATGATCCCGGCAGACTTCGTACTGCTGCACTCGCTCCCGCTGACGGCGAACGGCAAGGTAGACCGCAAGGCGCTGCCCGTCCCCGACGCTGGCAGCCCCAAGCCTAAAGCCGCAACCGCCCCGCCGCCTCGGAACCCGATAGAGGAGACGCTCGCCATGCTCTGGTCGAAGCTGCTCGGCGTCGAGCAGGTCGGACCCGAAGACGACTTCTTCGAGCTGGGCGGCGATTCGATTCTGACGACACAGTTATCGTCGCTCGTGCGCCACACCTTCAAAGTCACGTTACCGCTCAACGTCATCTTCGAGCATCCGACGCTGGTCGGCCTCGCCGTGCGCGTCGAGGCGGCGCGCGCGGCGGGCGAAGGGCTTCAGACGCAGCCGATCCTCCCCGTCCCGAGAGACGGCAACATCCCGCTCTCGTTCATGCAGCGGCGGCTGTGGTTCGTCGAGCAGATGAACCCCGGCAACACCGGCTACAACGTGGCGGGCGCGCTCGCGCTCTCCAACCGCCTTGAAGAGAAGGCGCTGAAGATGGCTATCGGCGAGATCGTCCGCCGCCATGAGGTACTGAGGACCCACTTCGAGTTGGTGGATGGCGAGCCGCGGCAGGTCATTCGCCAGCCCGCCCCCGTGGAGATTCCGCTGGAAGACTTAACTAGCCTGCCCGACGGCGAGCGCGAGGCCGAGGCCGCCAGGATTGCGTCGGCGGAGGCTCAGAGACCTTTCGACCTGAGTCAGGGGCCGCTCCTGCGCTTGCTGCTGTTGCGCCTGCGCGAAGACAGCCACGTTCTGTTCTTCAACGTGCATCACGCGATTTCCGACGCGTGGTCGTTGGGTATCCTCGCCAGCGAGTTGAACGATCTCTATAGCGCCTTCTCTCAGGGCAGGCCCTCGCCGCTGCCCGAGCTACCGATTCAGTACGCGGACTTCGCCGTCTGGCAGCAGCAGTGTTTCCAAGGCGAGCGGCTCGAAGCGCACCTCGCCTACTGGAAGGAACAGCTCTCCGGGGCGTCGCCGCTGCGGCTGCCGACGGACTACCCACGGCCCGACTACTACGTCTACCGTAGCGCGGCGCAGAGCGTCACGCTGCATGAGGGGCTGGGCGACTCCTTGCAGCAGCTCGCGCTCCGGCAGAGCGTCACGCTCTTCATGGCGTCGCTGGCGGCCTTCAAGGTGTTACTGCACTATTACACGGGACAGCAGGACATCGTGGTCGGCACCTCCATCGCCGGGCGCAACAGCGTCGAGCTTGAACCCGTGATCGGCCTCTTCGTCAACATCCTCGTCCTCAGAAGCGACGCCGGCGGCGACCCGACCTTCGGCGAGTTTCTGGCGCGGCTGCGCGATGTGGCGCTCGGCGCGTACCTGCATCAGGACCTCCCCTTCGAGGTGATTGTCAGGGAGTTGCATCCGGAGCGGAGCCTGAATGAGGCCGTGCCGCTCTTCAACGTCCTCTTCATGCTGGACAACATCCCCGCCTCCTCCCTCGCGCTGCTCGGGCTCGACATCACGCGCTTCGAGATCAGCCGGGAAATCTCCCGCTATGACCTGAACCTGCACATCATGAAGCGTGGCGAAGGGTTGAGCGTTGACCTCCACTACAACACCAGCCTCTTCGAGCCGTCCACCGCGGCACGCATGCTGAGGCAGTATGAACTGGTGTTGCGGGAGGTTTGTTCGCGGCCCGAAGCGCGGCTCAGCGAGTTGAACACTCTCCTCGCGCAGGACGACAGGCAGCAGCGCTCCGAGCGCCTGCAACGGCGCAAGAAGGCGGGGCGCGACGCGCTCCAGCAAGTTCAGCGGGAAGCCGACCGTTGACGGCGCCGCATGCGATATTTTGCCGATTTGGACGAACACGGGCGGGTATTGAGCGAGGTGTTTACACGTTGCGCCGTTAAGGTCGAAGGATCGGTGAGCAATGCCAACACAAAGAAGAGCAGGGGTAAGGAGCGCCTCCGGTAAAAGACGTAAGCCGGCGCGCCCGCCGCGGCACAAGGCGGTCGAGTGCGTCTGCGACATCGGGCTACGGAGTTTCATTCAGGACTTTTTCAGACCGCGGAGGCCGGTGGTGCTCGCGGGGGCCGCCGGGGGATGGGGGGCGTCCTCCTCCTGGACTCTCGACCACATGGCTTCGGTCGTCGGCGATATCAGCGTGCCTGTCTTCAAGTCCCCCACGCCCGTATTCCACCCGGAGCTGAAGTACTCCTACGACCGGATGCGTGTCGGGGTGCGCTTCAGCGATTACGTGGGGATGGTCAAGGACGGTGGCGCGGGCGACGGTTACTACTACTATCTCGCCACGACGCCCTTCGCCGAGCATTATCCGGAACTCGGGAAGGATGTGGACTTCTCATACTTCCTCACGAACAGGAAGGAATTGCATCCCAACATCTGGATCAGCATGAGCGGCACCGTCACCCCACTCCACTTCGACCCGTTCGAGTTCCACAACTTTCATGCGGTGGTGCGCGGGCGCAAGAGGTTCGTGTTGTACGAGCCCGAAGCCAGCAGCTTTCTGGCGCCATACCCGTCGGGGGAGAGGATTCAGCACTTCAGTCAGGTGGACTTGGATAACCCTGATCTCCGCAGGTTCCCCGACTTCCCGAAAGCCCAGGGCCTCGAATGTCTGCTCGAAGAGGGCGACCTGCTCTTCATGCCCTCGTGGTGGTAGCATCAGGTGACCACCGAGAGCACGGCAATCTCCGTCAACTTATGGTGGAGCGAGAAGGCGCTCCGGCGACCGCGGGGCCGCGGGTCGAGGGAACGCTGCCGGAAAGAAAACGTGGCAGCCCGCCGTCTATCAACGGATACATATTCTTGAAGCGAGGTGCTACGTCTGATGGCGCAACCAAACTTGGAATGGTTCAAGCGTGAGTTTACGTTCGACCTCGGGGCGTGGATGTATCCCAACCTGATCGAACGCCTGCGCGGCACGCCTCAGCGACTGGTGGAGCGTGCGGGCTCGCTACCGCGCCGCACACTCGTCGAGCGCGACGGCGACAGGTGGTCAATTCAGGAAAACGTGGGACACCTTTTTGACGTGGAGTCGTTATGGATGGGCCGCGTTGACGACTTCTTCGCAGGCAGAGAAACGCTCAGGCCGGCAGACCTTCAGAATCGCCAGACCTTCGAGGCGAATCATAACGCGGGATCAATCGAGAGTATTCTGGACGCTTTCCGCGTCTCGCGTCTCGCCCTGCTGCACATGATTGAGGGGGCGGACTTATCGGTCGTGGAGCGCCCATCCTGGCACCCCCGTCTTAACAAGCCGATGCGCTTGATAGATATGGCTCTCTTCGTCGCCGAGCACGACGACCACCACCTCGCAACCATAACGCGGCTCAGGCGTATGTTCGGAGATAGCTGAGGCGCTCTGACATCAGTATCGAGTGTGCCGGCCCGGAAGCCGAGCATCACGGCCCGGCGGCTATCTACCGTCCCCGGTTATGCCATGGCGGGCGCGGAGTCGAGGACGCGCTGGTAGATTTCGAGGTAACGCTCTGCCATCAAATGGGTGTTGAAATTCTCCACCACGTGAGCCCTGCAAGCAGAGGGCGAGATGGAGTCAAGCTTATTGACGGCCGCCGCCATCTCGTCCACGTCGTCAACGACGTAACCGACCTCGCCGTCTTTAATGACTTCGTGCGCCGGGCCGAAAGAGAGCGCGATGACCGGGGTGCCGCACGCAAGGGCTTCAATTATCACCATGCCGAACGTCTCCGCGGCGCGCGAAGGAAGGAGCAGACCCGCGGCGCGCTGGTACAGCGCCACCTTCTGCTCGAAACCAACCTCGCCGAGGTACTCGACCGTGTGGCCGTCAATGTGAGGCGCCACCTCCTCATCAAAGTATTGCTCCCACGCTTTATCCAGACGCCCCGCAATTTTTAACCTGCGCTCCGCCTTACGAGCCGCCTCAATCGCGAGGTGAATCGCTTTCGGTCTGGCAATGCGGCTCATGGTGAGCAGGTAATCGTCTTTCTCCGAGCTGAAAGGAAAGTCCTCGACATCAACCGCATTATGGACAGTCCCAAACCAATTCAACTGCGGGGTCAACTCCCTCTGCCTGTAGCTGACGGAGACGTAGTGTTGCCGCTTCGCAAGGATGCTGTGGAGAGTCGTCCAAGTGTCGTGGTAGGGCGAGTGGATCGTGGAGACGCAGGGCGTGTCACTCAAGTACATGGGCACGAGGCCCAGGCCGAAATTGTGATTCTGGATGATGTCGAAACCTTCCCGCGCGATGTACTCGCACGCCTTGCCGACGTGCATGATCTCATTCGTCGCGTCTGTGAAGTCAGCCGGCGAGTCGAAATACGACCAGAGCCGGCCTTTCGTCTTTGAATCGCCGGTAGCGAACAGTGTCACGTCATGTCCAAGCTCTACCAGACGCTCGGTCAGGTAACTGGCGACCCAGACGATGCTGCTACTGAGCGGAGGCGGGGTCGGCGCGACGCACGTAGAGATGTGAGCGATCTTCAATTTCAAGTCTCCTTTCCACGATCATTGTGCGGAACGTGAAGAAGGGGCAGTAAGATACTCCGACGCCGACGGTGAGGGAGCATGGTCGGGAGTGCCACTGCTCTGTCTCTGCCATTGCCACAACCGCCTCCGGGACACTTAATCCAATTCCATTTCTGCCAGAGCGCTGTCAAGCTTTCTCTGCGAGAGGTCGGCGTCAGGGAAGTCGGAGGGCGTCGCCGCCCCTCCGCCACCGCCCGCCAGCTCCTCCGCCACCTCCGCCATCCGCCCCACCAGCCTCTCCATCTCCTCCTCCCCCTGCCGCCCCCGCGCGTACCCCAC
>JBGTBQ010000072.1:0-15451 GCA_041749275.1 Pyrinomonadaceae bacterium
CCCGCGCGTCCGTGAGGCGCCCGCTGATCGAAGCCGGCTGCTGCGCCGCCACGGCGTGCGCGGCGCACCAAAGCACCAGCGCGCACGCGGCGACTGTTTTAGAAACGATGTTTTTAGAAACGGCGATCTCTCTTCTCATGCTTCACAATCCTTTCAAGCAAAGACGAGGGACCCGCCCGCCGAACGTTAAGAGAAGTGGAAAGGCCGCGACACTGTATCCGTCAGCCGAAACTGAAAACGCCCTCGGTTTTCCGCGTGGGAAAACCGAGGGCGTGCCGGATGTGCGCCGCAAATCAGGAGGGGCGTGGCGCGCGTCTTTGGTGTGCGGCGCGACTTGCCCCTGCGATTCCGTGCCCGACGCCACTCGCCCTGTCCCGGAGCGTAAGCGGTCGCCTCCGTCAAAATAGCTTTCAGCCATCAGCTTTCAGCAATCAGCTAAGGACAAAAAGCTGACGGCTGAAAGCTGATGGCTGATGGCTTCTTTTGCAGGCAAGGTTTCCTGACTTCCGGCTCGGACGCGGGCGCTTCCTTTTGGCCTTCCCCGTCATTCGACGAGTGACCCCTCTTTGAAGAGAGAAGAAAGCGACACGAATCGCCGGTACACAGTGGCGGGAACCGTGCGGGCTTTGCACCCGACTTCCCTTGTCGCCCGCGCGCTTTTGCGGCGTGGGCTTCGACCTGCGACGGTCAAACGGGCCACGGAAGTTCACTCACGGCCCGTTTGAATCAGCGATGAAACTTGAAATCCAAAGAACACGCGCCGGGCGGCCAACTCTCTCCTCCCGACGTGAGGGCGTCAAACTAACACCGCGCGTCGCGCGTCGTCAAGTCGGGTCGCTCATCGCCGCGCCGCCCGCGGCTCAGGGGCGCTGCCACACGGAGCCGTCTTCGTAGACAACGCGCACGAGGATGATCCGCTCGTTGAGGCCCCGGCGTTCTTTGCTATTGAGCGCCTGCGCGCTGATGATTCTGGCCGGCGGAGTGGGGAGGAAGAAGGAAACATCCTTTTTCTTTCCCGGCTCGATCTTTTCATCGCTGCCGAGTTCGATACGCCCGACTATCTGATTCGTCGCCGCGTCGAAAAAGAGAAAGTCCCAGTCTATCTGTTTGATCGTCTTCGCGCCGGTGTTCCGGAAAGAAGCGGCGTAGCGGAAGCCGTAGCGGGGCGGGGCCGGGGGGCGGGATTTGATGACTTGCTCGGCGCGCATCTCGTTCTCGACCTTCTTGACCTCGCCGTCATTCCCCGTCGCCCTCGCTCGCTCGATGCGCCTCATATCGGCGAAGCGGCGGCG
The DNA here is from genome assembly GCA_041749275.1 of Pyrinomonadaceae bacterium. Lineage (GTDB taxonomy): Bacteria > Acidobacteriota > Blastocatellia > Pyrinomonadales > Pyrinomonadaceae > JBGTBQ01. The sequence continues at coordinate 1,293 of JBGTBQ010000072.1, forward strand.
GAGGTCGTCGAAGTTTTCGACTGAGCCGCCGAACGGGTCGCCTTCCCAGTTGAGTCGCTCCTTCGACCAACTGTGCTTGATGACTTCCACATCGGAAGGCTCCGGCGTACCGGCGGCGGGAGACTGCGCGCGAGTCGCGACGCCTGAACATAACAGCAAGAGACACAGAAACAGGATTCTCATCATTCCTCCTTTCCTGTCTGATGGGTCGTAGGTCATCAGAGAATTTTTCCGTGACGAAACGTTAAGGCCGTTGGACGCATCGGTGTTGACGGTGCGGCGATTATAAGCCGGCACGGGAAAAAAGGAAGGGCCGAAGAACAGAGTCTTCGGCCCCATGAGTTTTCCGAACGCTCCGGCGGCGCATCCCAACAGCGCAGCGCGCCGCCGGAGGTCGTGGCTTAGAAAACCAGTCGGGCGCCGACGATGACGCGGCGGTTGCCGCCGTTCGTCGTCCACTGGTTGAGGAACGCGCCCGCCACCACGCTCGCGGTCGGGATGCCGAAATCGCGCGTATTCGTGGCGTTGAACATGTCGGCGCGAATCTGCAACCGCGTCGTCTCGCTAAGACGCGTGTTCTTGATGATCCCGAAGTCTATGTTGTTGATGCCGTCGGCGCGCAGGATGTTACGTCCCGCGCTGCCGAAACGCTCGCAGGTGGCCGAGGGGAGAAACCTCCCGGCGGTGTCGGTCGGTCCCGTGCATTGCAGCGGGCGGAAGAACTGCTGCCCTTGTCCGCGGATGAGGTTAAAGAGTTCCTCGGCGGAGGTGGTCGGCAGCGGGGCGATGACGTTGGCGCGGATGGCATTGCCGACGAGGCCGTCAATGCCATTCAGGGCGCCGGTCGGGTCGGAGCCGTTGAGCGGGGTAAACGGAGCGCCGCTCTGGAAGGTGAAGAATGAGTTCAATTGCCAGCCGCCGAGCACGTGGCCGACAAAGCCTTCCTGACTCCGGAAGAACGGCAGCTCATAGACGAAGTTGCCGGAAAGTCGCAAGGGGCGGTCATAGGTCGAGCGCGCGCGGTCGGCTTGGCGGTCGAAGGAGTTCTGCGACACCGCCACTTCGCCGCCCGAAGGATTGAACAGCTCGGAGGCTGTGTCTATGAAGGAACTCCACGTGAAGTGCACGCCCGCGCTGACGCCGCGCGAGAGGCGTTTGTCGAGGCTGACCTGCATCGAGTGATAGTCGGACTCCGCCCCGTTGGCTCTCAGGCGGATGACGCCGAGCGTGCAGTTGGACGCATCAACGACCGTGACGCGGCAGGGATTGTTCGGGCTGCCCGGCGCAAGAGCCGCCGTGCGATCCGCCGAAGCAATCGCGGTGAACCGCGGGTCACCGATAAAGATGCGGTTGGTCGGCTGGCGCGGGTTGCCGTCAATGGTCTGGAACAGGTCGCGCCCGCGCGTGCCGACGTAGCCGACCCGCAGCACCGTATCATTCGTCAGCTCGCGCTGCACCTCGAAACTGAACTGGTCGTAGACGGGCGCGCGGAAGTCGCCGGCGACGATGGTGCGCGCGAAGTTCGCCGGGTTGAGACCCGCCGGCTGCGCGGTCCGGATGGCCGCGAAAGCCCCGGCGGCGGGCAGGTTGATGGCCGCCACGAACGGGAACGCGCTGGCGATGTTCAGGTTGATGTTGACGAAATTGCTGTCGTGCGTGCGCGCGTAGCCGCCGCGAAAGACCAGCTTGTCGCCGCCCGTGATGAAGCCGAGGATGCCGTCCTCGCGGGTGCGCGGGTTCCAGTTGAAGCCGATGCGCGGCTGGAAGTTGTTGGTGTCACGACCGGGGACGGGCGTGAAGCGGTAACGCTCGTCGTTGCCGTTGGCCGCGACGATCCGGTCATTCACGGGAACGAGGTCGTCGAAGCTGTTGCCCGGCAGCTCGTAGCGCAGCCCGTAGGTGAGGGTAAAGTTCGGGGCTATCTTCCACTCGTCCTGCGCGTAGTAGTAGGAGTCGTAGAAGTAGTAGTACTGAATCTCCTGACCGCCTTGGAGGGGTCGGTTGACTGACGCCGCCGTGCTGGCGATGTCGTCCACGAAGCCTTGCAACGTCGTGTAGGCAAGGCGCCCGCGGATGGTCGGCACGAAAAAGCTCTTGACCTGTGTGCGCCGCACATCAACGCCGAACTTGAAGCCGTGAGTGCCCTTCGTCCACGCCAGATTGTCCTGCACCTGATAGGTGTTATTGTTGCGGAACTGCGGCAGGTTGACCGCCAGCCCGATGGCCGTGCGGTTGGCCGCGGCGTTGAAGCCCGACAGCCCCAGATCGGCGATCTCGATGGAGGGAATCGTCTCGGAGTCGGGGTTGTCCGAGGACGTCGTCGAAGCATAACGCGACCATGCGGTGCGGACTTCGTTGACGAGACTGGACGTGATGACGCTGGTCAGGGAGAGGTTCACGGCCTGCGAGCGGAAGTTGGTTCTGCTCGTGTTCCCCGGCGGCGTCGCTTGGCCGGTGCCGCCCGAATCTCCATCGTCGTAGAGGTAGCGCCCGGTCATGCGGTTCGCCTCGTTAAAAGTATGGTCAACGCGGAAGGACGCCTGATGGTCGTCGAAGAACGAGGAAGCGGCGCCGGTCAGGTTACCCGTCGGCACTTGGAAGGTCTGCCCGTTCGCCATGAAAGAGCGCACCGGGCCGGCGGAGTCCGTCGCCGCCGGAAGGAACCGCAAAAGCGCGACGACCTGCGGGCGGTTGCCGACCGCCGACTGGAGCACCTGCCGTCCGGCGGCGGTCGGGGCGCCGTTTAGCGTGAAGCCGCTGCCGAGCTGCCGGTCGCTCCAGCGCTGGTACGAGCCGAAGAAGAAGGTGCGGTCGCGGCCAGAAATGTAGGTGGGGCCGCCCTCGCCGAAGGAAGGCAGGTGGAGCGGGCCGCCGATGGTGAAACCGATCTGGTTCTCAATGCGGAAGGGGCGTTTAAAAGTCTGCCCGGCTGCGAGCGTCGAGCCTGACGGTCGGCAGAAGCCGCCTGCTTTGTTGAGGTTGTTGCAGGCGTTCAGGGCGTTGCCGTTGTAGAACCAGAAGGCCGTGCCGTGAAACTCGTTGCCACCGGGCTTCGTGTTGATGAGCAGCACCGAGCCGGCGTTGCGCCCGTACTCGGCAAGGAACTGGTTGGTGATGAGACGCACTTCCTGCACGATGTCAGGGTTGTTGATGGCCTGTTGACCGCCCGAGACGGAGGGATCGTTGATGTCCTGCCCGTCAATCATAAAGTTGTTCGAGCGCAGGCGCCCGCCGTTCGACGAATAGCTGATGCCCTGCGCGAAGCCGCTCTGTCCGGGACCGAGTTGGCTGACGCCGGGGGCACTGAGGGCGACGTTGAAAACGTTGCGGTTGGTCGAAAGCGGCAACTCCGAAACGCGCCGCGAGTCAAAGCGCGTCGAGACTTCGGCGGTCGCCGTGTTCAGGAGCGCGGCGTTCTCCGTCACGGTAACGACCTCCTGCACGCCGCCCGTCTTCATGGATATGTTGACAACCGCGACCTGATTCAGGAGGAGTTGGATGCCAGTCTGGATGTGCTTGGCGAATCCGGGCGCCTCGACCGTTACCTCATATGCGCCGACGGGCAAGTTAGCGAAGCGGTAAGTCCCCTGATCGCCGGTCTGCGTCGTCTGCGAGATGTTCGTCTCGACGTTTCGCACCATAACGTTGGCGCCGGGAATGGCCGCCTCTTTCTCGTCCTGCACGGCGCCAGAGATAGTGCCGGTGGTCTGCGCCGCCACGGGCCATGCCGCGCAAAGCAGTAGAGCGATGAGCGCGAGCATGGACTTTGCTGCTCTTGCCATAACTTTTGTTCTCCTTTTGGGACAGGTTGGAAAGGATGGTTAAAGTTGACCGACTTACCCTCTCGGTTGATTCGGAAAACTCTTTGGAAAGGAATCGCTAAACGCCTTGCCCAACGTTCGTAGAAGATGAAAGATGTATGTATTAAAGCTTGCGGAATCGCTGCCGTGACCGTTATGAATAACTGCCGGTCGTTTGAAGACGGCTGACAATCTTATGCGGAGGCAAGCGGTATGCCTTTTCAGGGGAGAGCTTTTGCATAGTCTTTTTTTGGATTTTATCTATACCACGAAAAGTGATGTCCATTTTTTCGGATTTTCATACATTTTTTACAAGTCTTTTAAAAATTTTCGGGATGAAGCAGGAAACAAATAAGGACGACGTGAGAGCGCGAGTTCCGTCGCGGAGATATGATCGAGTGGCCGCGCGCTATGACCGCTTGATACGCCCGCTCGAACGATGGGGACTTCAGCGGTTGCGCGCGGCGGCCCTCGGTGAGTTGTCCGAAGGCGTACACTTGCTCGAAGTCGGCGCGGGCACGGGCGCGAATTTTCGTTTCTATCCGCCGCGAAGCCGCGGCGTGGCGAGCGAGCCGAGCAGCGAAATGCTTAACATCGCGCGAGAGAAACGCGACCGCGCGACAAAGAGCGTCCGCCTCGTGCAGGCCCGCGCCGAGCAACTCCCGTTCGCCGACCGCGCGTTTGACGCGGCCTGCGCCACGCTCGTCTTCTGCTCCGTCGCCTCGCCCTCGCGCGGGTTCGCCGAGTTGCGCCGCGTGGTGCGCGCGGGCGGCACGGTCGTGCTGCTCGAACACGTGCGGCCCGCCGGGGTGCTGGGCTATGTCTTCGACGCGCTCAACCGCCTGACGGTCGCGCTCTTTGAAGACCACTTCAACCGCCGCACCGCCGACGAGGCGCGGCGCGCGGGGTTGCACCTCGTGCGCGTCGAGAAGCATCTATTCGGGATAGTTCAGATCATCGTGTGCCGAGTCGAGTAAGGAGGAGCATGCCTGAAGATTTTCGCAAGGTGTGGGTGGGCTGTCAGGGCTGGAACTACGACGACTGGGTGACGCCCGCCGCGCCGGCGCGCCCCATCTTCTACCCGCGCGGCACGCGCGCCGACCGGATGCTCGACGTTTACGCGCGCGTCTTCGATACGGTGGAAGTGGACTCGACCTTCTACGCCATCCCGCCCGACGCGACCTTCGACGGCTGGCGGCGCAGAACACCCGCAAGGTTTACCTTCTCGCTGAAACTGCCACGGGAGATTACGCACGAACACGCGCTGAAGGGCGCGGCCTCGGCAACAGCCCTCGCCACGTTTTGCGAACGCGCGCGGCGGCTCGGCGACAAACTCGCCGCCGTGCTCATCCAACTCCCGCCGCAGTTCGAGGCGACGCATGAAAACATTCGCGCGCTCTCGGACTTCCTGCCTCTCCTGCCCACGGACATCCGCTTCGCCGTCGAGTTGCGCGACCCCTTCTGGTTCGAGGAAGACCTCGTCGCGCCGCTCGCGCGTCACGCGCACGTTTCGCTCGCGCTCGTCGAGGGGCCGTGGGTCACGCGCGAGCGCGTCTGGCGCGCGGCGGCGGGCGTTTTAGACTCGACCGACTTCGCCTACGTGCGCTGGATGGGTGCGCGCGACCTCACGCGCTTCGACGTGGTGCAGCGCGACGCGGGCGCGAACCTTGAACGGTGGGCGACGGTCATCGAGCGACTCGGCGAACGCGTCCCGCGCGTCTATGCCTACTTCAGCAACTTCTACGAAGGCCACGCGCCCGCGAGCGCGAACAAGCTGAAGCGCCTGCTCGGTCAACCGACCGTGGGGGCGGATGAGTTGGAAAAGCAGCCTTCGCTTTTTTAAAACAAGGATTAGCCACAGAGTCACGGAGACACAGAGGAAGTAGAAAAGAAGAATCATTGATGAGAAGGGAGAGTTGACCGGTCAACTCTCCCTTCTCATCAATGATTCTTTCCTGCTTTTATCTCCGTGTCTCCGTGACTCTGTGGCTAATCCTTCTGACGTTCTTCGGAAACCCTCTAATCCGTGGGTGGAATTTCAACCTCGGCGGCGAGTCGCGTCCAGACTTCGGCGAATTTTTCAATCTCCGCGTGCGTGCGTTCCATCGCGCGGCGGCTGTCGAGATAGGCCGACCAGTGCGGCGTGTTGGTGAGAGCCTTCTGCGTGTCTTCGTCAATCGTTTGCGCCATCAGCGCGATGAGGTCTTGCGTGACGCGCGTGTGTTCGAGCAGCGTCTGGATGATCGAGTAGGCGAGCCTCGCTTCTTCGTAGGCGAGGTCGCGCGGCGACGCCGCGTCCGGCTTTACCGCTGGAGGCGCTTCGCGTTCGCTCATCACTTGGCCTCTGTCCCGGAGCTTTCCGGTTCGCCTCCCGCATACCAGCCGCCGCGCACGAGCGGCAACTCCGCGACATGCGCCGCGCACAACTCCTCTTCGCCGCTGAAGATTTTTACTTCCGTGCCCGGCTTGAGGAAATCGTACTTGACGAGGCCGAGCGCGACGAATCTTTGCAGCCGCGGCGAGTAACAGGAAGAGGTGATGCGCCCGATCTCCCTACCGTCGTCGCAAGATTTGATCCGTGCTTCGGTCGGCGCTTCCGTCTCATGGTCGAGGATGAGTCCCGTCAGTTTTTTGGCGACGTGGCCGCGCCAGTGAATGCGCGCGATGATCTCCTGCCCGACGTAGCAGCCCTTCGTGTAGCTGACGGCCTCCTCTTCATTCACCACTTCGAGCACGACGTTCGTCTCGGTCGCGTCCACGCCATAGCGCGCAACGCCCGCCTCGATGCGTAGCGCTTCGAGCGCGTCGAACCCGACGGGCCGCGCGCCCGCGGCGACGAGCGCATCCCATAACGCCCCGGCCTCATCAGCGCCGGTCAAGAGGTCGAAGCCGTCTTCGGCGGTGTGCGTTGCGCGCATGACGTTGACGGACGAACTCTGAAACGCCGCGCGTGACACGCGACCGCGCGCGACGCCCGCCGCTTCTTCGCCGAGCGCGGCGGCGACGATTTTCTTAGCGCGCGCGCCCTGCAACGATAGCATCGCCGTCTCGCCCGTCACGTCGCGCACGCGAAAATCGCCCGCCAGCGTGAAGCGTTCGAGCGACTTCAACATCGTCGCGTGCGTCCTCGGTTCGGTGTCGAAGAGAAAGCGGTCGCCAAGCCGCGCGACGCGCGCACTCGCAATCAAACGCCCCTGCACGTTCGGGAAGGCGACGTGCATCCATGCGCCGTCTTCGAGTTTCGCCACGTCGTTCGTCAACATGCCGTTCAAAAACTGCACGGCCTCCGCGCCGCTCACCTCGACGCGCCCGCGCGAGGCGAGGTCAATCAGCCCCGCGCCGTCGCCGCGCACGGCATCGTACTCCGCGCGCCAGTCGCCGTAATGCGCCGGCACGAGCCAGCCTTCCGCCGCGCGCATCACGGCTCCCGCCCGCCGGTGCGCCGCGTCGAGCGACAACCGGCGAGCGGTTTCCGTTTCCGCCGTGTGGCTTTCGACCGCTTCGCTCATGGTGTTATTTGACAACCGTGATCTCGCGCGTCGTCGTGTTATAGCCGCCGTTCTCGATTGGCTGGCCGTCCTTGCCGACGAGTTCGAGCTTGACCGTGTGCTTGCCCGCCGTCCATCCCGTGAGCCAGATCGGCTCCCACTTGTCGAGCATCTTCGGCGCGTCGCCATCAACGGAGTAGCGCACGCGGTAGTCGCCGCCGTCGCCTTGCAACTTCCCGTGCGCCATCCAGAAATCAATCATGATGGCGTCGGCGTCCGCGCCCTTGTACTCGCCTTTCGGGCGACTGTACGTGAGCAAGGGTTTCGCGTGGTCAATCTCTCCCGGCGCCGCGCCCGGTTGCATCTCCTTGCCTTCGGGCGAGGCGGCGGGCGTCGCGGCTGCGTTCGCGTTCTTCGGGTCGGCCACCTTCTCGCCGGTGTTGGTCGTCGTCGGCTTCGATGCATCGCCGCCGCTCTTTACGGTGAAGGTCGCCATCTGAAACGAGCCTTCGTTCTTGTAGCTCTCGTGCCACGGGCGCGAGGCGAAGACGCGCAAAGTGTGTTTGCCCTCGGAGACGTTACGCAGTTCGAACGGCTGGTCGAGATGGTAGTAAGCCTCGTAGGGTTGATTGTCGAGGATGACGTGGATGTGATTGCCCATCTGCGTCGCCGGGTCTTTGTGCGGCTGGTAGCCTTTGAGGTCACCGCTCAGAGAGAGTTTGACTGTGACGGTCGAACCCGTAACGGTCGAACCGTCGGCGGGTTGCATGATCTTGAGAACTGGTTTCGCTTCGTCCTGCTCACCACGCGCGGCCATCTGGTCTTTGATCTTCTGCGGGCGTTCGGCGATGTTGAGCGTCTGCGTGGTGGGCGACGCGGCGGGTGTGGCCGACGTGTTCGTCGTCGTCTTGTTCGCATTCATGTCCGAAGAGCAGCCCGTAGCGAGCAGCGACAGGGCGAAGAGCGCGCACGGCAGCAAGGTGCGTCGAGAGAATTTCATGTCGAGCCTCCGAGTCGGTTGTTAGGATTTCGCGTGGAGTATAACCTTAATGACGAGGAGAGGGCGAGAAGAGCAGACACGGTTAGCGTGCTCCGAGGTTGTGCGTAGCGCACGTTTGGACATAACGCGGAGGGCGCGAAGTGGACGCGGAGCACGCCGGGAGAGTCATCAAAAGATCGAGCTGTTAAATTCTTTTCCGCGCACTCCGCGTCCACCCCGCGCCCTCTGCTTTCAATCCGATTCCGGCACACAACCGTCTATGCGCTGGCCTGATTCCCCACGCCTTTAGCGAGCCGCTTCTCGCAGGCGTCCCAGTCAATGTTGGAGAAGAACGCCTCGATGTACTTCGGGCGCTCCGCCGGTTTGTAGTCGAGCAGAAAGGCGTGCTCCCACACGTCCATCACGAGCACGGGGACGAAGCCGGCGACGTTGCCCGTCTCGTGCAGGCTGATCCAGTGGTTCGAGAGCCGCCCGTTCCGCGGATTCTGGTAGCACATGGCCCAGCCCACGCCGCGCATCTTGCCGATGCCGACGAAGTCCGCCTTCCAGATGTCGTAGCTGCCGAACGAGCTTTCCGCCGCTTTGGCGAAGGCCGAGGCTTGATCGGGGTCGGTGGTGGTCGAACCCTTCTTCATGTTCTCGAAGTAGTATTCGTGCAGCACCATGCCGTTGTACTCAAAGCCCAGACGGCGCGTCAGCTCCGAGTAGGCGGGCATCTCCTCCTGATCAACCTTGCCGTCGGCGAGAAACCCGGAAATCTTCTCCGTCAGGTTGTTCGTCTCCTTGACGTAGCCTGCATAGAGTTTGAAGTGCATCTCCAGCGTTTGGTCTGAGATGCCGTTCAGGCCGGAGAGGTCGAATTGCCTCGGTTTATAGGTCAAGCTGGTATCCATATCTTCTCCTTCACATAAAATTGCGAGGGCGGCGTCAACGAGCCTGCCGCCGCGCCGCGTGTGGGTCTACGCTCCGACGCCCGCTCGCGCGGGGTGTCGCTTCTCCTTCAACTTCTCGACGGCGCAGGTTCGAGTGTAACTCCCGAACATCCCCGAAGTGTGGCGAATGAGTTGAGAGCGTCAAGCATTAATGTTGCGCCGTAGAAAATAGAGCGCGGCGACGCGCCTTCGAAAGCGTCGTCCGCCGCGCTCTCAGTTTTCGTCGAGACGCGCGCTCTTCCCCGCGGCTACTTGCCGAGGATGACGTAGTCGCCGTGCGAAGTCGCCATGAAGAAGAGCATCGGGAGCGAGAGCCACGCGTTGGTGCGCGAGGCGAGGAAAGCGCGGCGCGCGAGCGCGGCGTCCGGCGGCGTCCCGGCGGCGGTGGCCGCGATGATGCGCTTCTGCGCGGGCCAGATGATGCCCCACACGTTGAGGAGCATAATCAGGCCGAGCGCCCCGCCGATGCCGATGGAGAAGGTCTTGTTGCTCGCGTAGGAGTTGGCGCGCGCGCCCGTCCCGGCGGTCAACTGCCCGTTCAGCCACCACACGATCACGACCGCCATCAGGACGGAGAGCACGGCGACCGCGACGCCGAGGATTCTACCGTCCTTCGAGAGCGCCGAGAGCAGCCCGAAGTTATAAATCGCCCATGCGACGATGCCGATGACGAGCCAGACCAGCAGGATAAGGCCGAGGCTCGCGCTCCCGCCCGCCGCATTGGCGTTTACTACGTCGGCCTTGAGGATGTACATCGCGTAGTAGCCGAGGCCCGCGATTACTGTCACGAGCGCGCCCCAGCGGAAATACCACAACGCGCGCGGCATCAGTTCGGGCACCACTATCTTCTTCGTCGGCCCGTCGAGCGCCTTCATAAAGTTGACGTTGACGAGGTTGAAGAAATAGAGGATGCCGATCCACGTGATGCCGGCGACGAAGTGCGACCAGCGCAGGATGATGCGTGTCAGGTCAGCCGCGTCGGGCGCGTGGAAGATACCGCCGTCCTGAAACAGGCCGAGGCTGACCGGCAGTTGAAAGATTGACTCGAACATTTACGTCCTCCGAAAAATGTGGGGTGACTTTCCGTCGTCCGTATCCATCCGGTTGGCTGCACGGGTGCGGACGGGAGAGAGCCGAAGCCAGTAGTCTCAGCGGCCCTTGCATGGCGGCGAAAACTGTCCGATTGCTCTTCGGCGTGGAGTGCGAAAAATTACGAACGGTACGCGCGAGAGATTAGCACCAACCTCGTGCGGGCGCAATAAAGTCGTGATTCGTAAATCGTGATTCGTAAATCGAAAAAGCGGCGGCTCAGGTCGAGCCGCCGCCGCTTTCATTCTTCAGGTCAGCGCGTGTGCGCCGCCGCCCCGTCAGCCTTCGACGGGACGCGGCCCCGCGTCAATGCCCTTCACGCTCGCCTGATTGACGACGCGCACCTTTAACTCGTCGCCCACGTGCACTTGGCACGACAGGCGGATGTTTTCGGCGAGGCCCGTCTCGCGCGCCAGACGCTCGCGCTCGCGCTCGCCGATCTCGCCGGGGTCGCCCGCCAGCACCTCGACGCGGCAGGTCGTGCACTTCGCGTTGCCGCCGCAGCGGTGCAAAATATCTATACCCGCGTCTTCGAGCGCCAGCACGAGCTTGCGCCCGTCGGCGGCCTCGAACGCTTGCGTCCCCGTCGCGGTTTCGGCTTCGATCTTCGGCATCGTTTTTCTCCTGTGATTAGAAGTTTATCTCAATTTTGGGTAGGGCCTTCGGCGGGCGGATTTCTAACGCAGAGTACGCAGAGGAATCGCAGAAGACGCGGAGGATTGAACTCTCCGCGTCCTCTGCGATTCCTCTGCGTACTCTGCGTCTAAATACCGCGCCCCGAACGCTCGACTTACGCCGTGAACGAAGAGCCGCAGCCGCAGCCGCCAGTCGCGTTCGGGTTCGTGAAGGTGAAGCCCGAACCCATGACGTTCGTCACGTAGTCAATCTCGACGCCGTTCAGATACTGCGCGCTGAACATGTCCACGAACAGACGCACGCCGCCCGACGTGAAGATGTGGTCGTTCGCGCGCGACTCTTCTTCGATGTTGAGGCTGTACTGAAAACCCGAACAGCCGCCCGGCACGACGCGCACGCGCAGGCCCGCCGCCTCCGGCAAACCCTCTTCGCCCGACATGAACTTTTTGATCTCTTCCGCCGCCGCCGCCGTGACGCCCAACGTCATGGTCGGGAGAGCCGTGGTCGGGGCGTTGGCTTCGGTTGTGTGTGTTGACATCTCTTTTTCTCCTCCGCTGTGATAATTCCAGATTCGACCCGAGTGAATCTCAAATTTGAAGCCTCAAATCTGAAACCACTTTAACATTAAAACAGGCTAACGAGCTTTGCCCAATACGACAAGCTCCGGCTTCATGGCCTCGATGGACACCTGCCGCGCCACCTCTTCGGCGATGTGGCGCAGCGCCGCCGCCTGCGGCGACTTGGGGTGGCTCACGACGACGGGCGTGCCCGCGTCGCCGCCCTCTCGCACCTCCATCCCCAGCGGCACCGCGCCGAGAAACGGGACGCCGTACTGTTCGGCGAGCCGCTGCCCGCCGCCCTCACCGAAGATGTTGTAGCGCGTGCCCGTGTCGGGCGCGACAAAGTAGCTCATATTCTCGACGACGCCGAGCACGGGCACGTTCACCGTCTCGAACATCCTGAGCGCGCGCCGCACGTCGGCGAGCGCGACCTCCTGCGGCGTCGTCACCATCACCGCGCCCTGCACGGACACAAGCTGCGCCAGAGAGAGCTGCACGTCGCCCGTCCCCGGCGGCATGTCCACGATCAGGTAATCCAACTCGCCCCAAATGACATCCTGTAAAAACTGCCGCACGAGGCTATGCAAAATCGGCCCGCGCACAATCATCGGCTCGTCGCCCGGCTTCAGGACGGCCATGGACATCAGACGAATGCCGTGCGCTTCGAGCGGCACCAGCTTGTTGACATTGACGCGCGGTTGCAAGTGGCCGACGCCGAGCATCTGCGGCACGTTCGGCCCGTATACGTCCGCGTCCATCAGGCCGACGCGCGCGCCATTCCGTCCGAGCGCCACGGCCAGATTGACCGCGACCGTGGACTTGCCGACGCCGCCCTTGCCCGACGAGACGGCGACGATATTGCGGACGCCCTCGACCGTCAGCTTCTCTCCGAGGCCGCGACCTTTCGGCACCTCCGCATCCATCGTGACCTTCACCGACTTCACGCCCGGAAGCTCAGAGACGACATCGCGCGCCTGTCCCTCCAACTGCTCGCGCACGGGGCACGCCGGGGTTGTCAGCACGATGCGGAACGAAACATCGCCGCCCTCGATCTTCAAATCCTTGATGAAGCCGAGCCGCACGATGTCCTTGTGCAAGTCCGGGTCTTGCACCTGCGTCAGCGCTCCGTAAACGTCTGCTTCCGTAACTTGTGGCATAGTTTCATCAATGGTCAATGGTCAATGGTGAGTGGACAAAAGCCATCACTTATTGACCATTCACGGTTTACTGGTTTCCAGTTTCGGTCTCAAAACTCTGTACGCGCAACGCGTCGCGCCGCCCGCGATGCGCGACTCGCGGAAGACTTCCGTGGCGAGCAACTCGCGGTAGACGATCAATTCCTGATCGCAGAGCTGCCGGTACTCGCGCGCCAACTCCGCCTGCGGGCAGTTCCATTCGGTCAAAATGTAAGAACCGTCTTCCAGTTCTTCGGCCTCCGCTTCGTAACCCATCTCGCCGAGCATCTCCGTCAGCCGCCGCACACGCGCGTCGAAGTCTAAACTTTCGAGCTGTGGACGCAAAGAGCCGATGGTCTCGCTCGCGCAGCCGCAGAAGATCGTGTTCAAACCGCGCTCGCCCCACACCTCGCCGATCTGTTTGAGCATGGACTTGGCGAACAGGTCATAGCGGCGCGGGAACAACTCCTCGGCCTTCGGCGTCAGGCGAAAGACGTGCGCGGGCCGCCCACGGTCGCCGCGCTCCGGCGCGTGCGCGACGTAGCCCTCGCGCTCCAACACGTCGAGATGTTTTCTGACGCACTGCTTCGACACACCGAGCGACGATGCCAACTCGTCCGCGCTGACGCCTCCGCGCGCGCGCAACTGCTGCACGATCTCCTCGCGCGAGGCTCCGAGCATATGTTTGACGGTGGCGACCACGACAAAGCTATGCTACTTTTACGTCGAATCTTTTGTCAACCGGGCGGTTGACTTATTTGATTCCGACGCCGGCAATTCAGACGTTATCAGGCAGTTTATGGCAATTTTGCCCGGCTTTGCACAAAATTAACAACCTGCATATTTTTTAAGTAGGCTGCACAAAAATTCAAAGCCGCAAGCTCTACACTGCAAGGCCGCGCGCGCACCCTCCTGCACACGCGGCCTCGCGGCACAGCCCGCCCCCCTCGGCGGGCGTGCGGCGGGAGCGCGACCACCCTTCCGCGCTACCGCTCAACCAACCTTCTGACTGTCCCGACTATCAGCCCCACATCGTCCGGCTTCCGCAAAAATGCGTCCACGCCCGCACCCCGCGCCTCCGCCTCCGCTTCACTCCCCGATAGCATGATGATCGGCGTCCGCCTCCGGTGCGGTAGCTGGCGAGCGTAACGCACCAACTCCAGCCCGTTGACGTGGGGCAGGTGGTTATCCACGATGAGCAGGTCGTAACGGGCTTCGCTCGCTAGCCGCCTGAGCGCCACGGCCCCGTCCGCACAACTGACCACGCGCCAGCCCTCCGTCTCCAAAGTGTCTTTGACGGCTTCGGCGACGAGCTTGTGATCTTCGACGTAAAGAATGATGAGGCGCACTTGTGATATATTTCGGCGCGTTCGAGTCTTTGAAAACTAAAGGCAACGGGTCGGATGCGTAGCGCGGCTCACCCTCAACCCCGGAGAGATGAGCATCGCCGTTGAGCATGAGAGGTTCATACTCACGGCG
>JBGTBQ010000073.1:0-1564 GCA_041749275.1 Pyrinomonadaceae bacterium
CCCCCCCCCCCCCAACCTTCTTTCTTTTTCTTTCCCAAGCTCTGTGCCTCTGTGGCTGTCCCTTCGCCCCGCGGCTTTCAAGAAGGAGAAGCGGGAGTTTCCGCCGCCAACTCCGCGACGTGGTGCTCTTGGTGGAGGACGACCGAGAGCTGCGCGCCGAACATGAGGATGAGGCTTGAGACGTAGCTCCACGTGAGCACGGCGACGACCGCGCCGACCGAGCCGTAAATCTGGTCATAGTGAAAATATTGCAGGCTCCACGCGAAGAGGTACTTGGCCGTCTCCCACAACAGGCCGGCGACGATGGCGCTCGGCAGCGTGTCGCGCAGCGTGACGCGGCCATTCGGCACGAGCCGGTAGACGAGCGCGAAGAGCGTGATGGTGACAAAGGAGCTGGCGAGCGCGAGAATTGTCTGCCAGAGCGCGTTGCCGACTAAGAGCATCGCCGCCGAGCGTCGAACGACGCGGATCGGAAGCTGGCCGACGAGCTGTTGCAAACCGACGAGGATCGAGGTGAGGAAGACCGAAAGGATGAGGAGCAGGCCCACCGCGCCGATCATGCCCAGCGTCAGCGCCCGCCCGTGCAGAAACGTGCGCCGCTTCGTGCCCCACAGCCGGTTCAAAGCGCCCTCGACGACGGCGAAGACCCACGACCCCGCCCACAGCATGACGACGAGCGCGCTCAAGACGCCGCCCCAACCCACGTTCGCCAGCGAGCGCACGGTCGTCCGCAAAAACTCGCGCGACCCCGGATAGACCTCGACGATCCGCGCGATGGCCTCGCTCCCGGCGGCGAAGTTGTTGCCGGCGACGAGCAGCACCAACAGCGCCGGGAAGAGCGCCAGCAACCCGAAGTAGCTCATCGCCGCGGCGGGCGTGAATAGATCGTTCTCGTGGAACTGGTGGAACGTGTGCTGAAAGATGGACTTCCATGGCCCGAGGTTTCGCACGCCCCACCGTCGCCGCGAGAAGAATGGAATCTGTCGTCGCACAACTTGCATTCGTCACCGTCGGAGGAGAATTTACGTCGAACAGATTGTCGGACATTTTCGCCTGCGCTTCAAATGCCTACCGCGCTGCTCCCGCGCGCTCCTTCGCGCTCTTTTCCAGCGCCGCTCTGGCGGAGGCGACGACGAACCGTGCGCGCGTCGCGTTGTCCTTGAGCGCCCGCGCCTCCGCCAGCGCACGCGCGACATCGAGCCGCGCCAAGATATCGAAGACCAGTTCCGGTTCCGGCGTCGGCTCGGCGAGGTCAACGCAGTAGAAGCCATCGGGGATATCAACGGCGATCCCGTAGCACCCGCCGCCCTCCGTGACGCCCTCGACTTCATTGAGCGCGGCGGTCAACTCAGAGAGCATTTCCCACGCGCGCGGGACGAACAAACGCGCGGCGGTCTGAGCGAGGACGATACGCAGCGCGACGCGCGAGCCTCCTTCGTCTTTCGACTGCCCGGCGATGGAGACCGCTTCGTCGAACAACTGCGACGCCCGCACGCTTTTGCCTTTGCGCGCCGCCAACTCCGCGGCTTGCGCGAGGCCGATTGCGCGTGCGGCCTGCGGCGCG
>JBGTBQ010000074.1:0-22863 GCA_041749275.1 Pyrinomonadaceae bacterium
GAGCAGCAGGTCGCCGGCGGGGTATGCGCATCCGATCAACCGATCGAGGGCGGTGAGCGTCGTGTCGCCGGCGGTCGGTGCCATGAGGTACACCCACAGGATCACCCCGGCGCCGACGGCGACGATCAACCCGTCGCGGAAGACGACCGTGCCGCGCTCGATGGTTCCGCCGGAGCCGGTGACGATGCGCGCGTTGGTGATCGCATATATGTCCGTGCCCGTACTGCGTTGCGCCGATGCGCCGTGGCGCACGAGACCCGCGCCGGCGGTTACAGCGAACGCCGCCACGGCGACGGCGACGAAGAATCTTTTCACACTTTTTCGCATTTGCGTTGGTCTTCCTGCCGGAGAATCAACAAGTCACCGCGCTCATCGCCTCGGACAAAAGCGGAGGCCGGAAAGGGCGCGTTCAATTTTTGGACGTTGAGAGCGAAGCGTGCCGCAAGCGACCGGGAAACGGCCCCGTCCGAATGGAGTCAGGTGCAAAAAAAATGAACGGGGAAAAGTCTGTGGTCGAGCGCGACCCCTGCTTACGTGACAGGGGCGAGGAAAGTTTCAGCCGATAAACGAATCGCGGGAGGAGAGAAAGATTGATCCGTTGATTCAAAAGAGGAGAAAATCCGCGCGCCGGCAAGAACCTTGGAGCGCGCGCTCCCGCCTTGAATCAATCCTTCTCTCCCTCCGCCCGCAATCTCCCTGATTCCTACTTCGTCGCGTTCATGTTCGTGGCGTTGGTGTTCGCGCCGGTGCCCATGGCCTTGACGGCAAGGTTATTCTTGACGCCTTTCTGCCCCTCGATACCCTTCGCGGCCTTCTCGGCGGCGGCCTTCTGAGCGGCGCTGCCCACGTCGCCGCGCAACGTGATGACGGCGTTGTCTACGTCAACGTTGATGGTCGAATCGCGCAGGTCGTCCACGGCGGCGAGCGCGGCGCGCGTCTTGAAGTGAATCCAGCCGTCTTCGAGGCCCTGACCGATGGTCGAGCCGGCGTTCTTGGCCTCAGCCTTGTAGTCGGCGGCATCCTTGTCATAGTCGGCGCGCGTGTTGTAGTTGCGGTTGTAGACGCCGCCGCTGGTGTTCGCCGCATTCATGTTGGCGGTGTTCGTGTTGGTGACAACGGCCACGTTGGAGTTGAGGCGAGCATTGACGTTGGTGTTCGCCGTCTCGCTACAACCGACCGAAAAAGCGGCGAGCGCCGTGCCCGCCACGAGAGTTGCAATCCTTGTTCTGTTCATACACTTTCTCCTGTGATTGTTTATGTCCATTGGACAAAGTTCCATCCCACCCGCACCCGGAAAGCGCCGCGTGAGACGCACGCAGTCCTTCCCGATAAAACTACCTGAAGCGTTTGGGTTTGAAACCGGCTTATATTAACGTCGCGCGGGCGTGAGGACAAGAGGAGAGGGCAGATATCAGAGGTTGGACGTTAAATGTCAGTGGAAGAAGCTTGCTCTATACTGACATCTAACGTCTAACCTCTGATATCTGCTTTTCACCACTTGACCGTGCCTTCCTTCGACGTGTCTATCTGCGCTGGTTGCTCCACGCCGCCGCCGAAGAAGAAGCCCTTCATGTTGTCGAAGAGGAAGTTCTGCGCGTCCTCGCTCATCAGGTCGAGGCCGTAGTGGTTGATAATCATGTTCTGCTTTTGCAGCCACTCGGCCCAGCACGGCTGGCAAATTTGCGCGCCGATCTGCTGCCCGGTCTCATTCGGGAAGGGCGCGTAGCCGAGCGCCGGCCTTTTGTTGCCGCACCGCGCGCATTTGATTTCGTCCGCCATCAGTTATCTCCTTAAAAGTATCTCGTCGCGGGTTCGTTTGGGTTGGACAATAAAATATCACACCGGGGGCGTGCGCGCTCTTTCTCAGTTCACCTGACCCTGCGCGGCGCGGATGGCGGCGAGTACGTCGTCGTCCTTCGGGCGAAAGAGCGAGAGCGGCTGCACCTTGTGATGACGGATGACGCCCGCGCCGTCAACGACGACGACGGCGCGGGCCGTGCGACCGGGAATCCACGAAGCGGCGTTGAAAGCCTTTGACACCTTGCCCCCTTCGTCGGCCAAGAGGCGTAAGGGAAGCGAGTGGTGTTCGGCGAACTTGCGGTGCGACTCCACCGAGCCGGTCGAGATGCCGACCACCTCCGCGCCCGTCGCCTGATAGTCCTCCCAGCGGTCGCGCACCGAGCACAACTGCCGCGTGCAGACGGGCGTCTCGTCCGCCGGGTAGAAGAGCAGCACGACCACCTTGCCGCGCTGCTCTCCGAGCCGCCAGTCCGTGCCGTCGCCGTCCTTCAGCGTGAAGTCAGGCGCGGTGCGTCCAATCTCTGCCTGAGTTGTCTGACTCAAAATTCCCCTCCAAGTTGATGGTCGTGAATGACCCTTTTTTTTCGGATAAACCTTTATAAATGGCAAAGGCAAGGATGCCGATGACGAGGGCGGGCACGCCCAACAGAACGGACAGGATTGACAGCCAATCAACTAATCCCAAGTCTCCGGGGTGAAGTAGGGTAATAAACATGGTCGCGCCCAGTTGGTCCCAATCACCGCTGAAAATCCCTGATGTCTTTAAACGGCGTCTCGCGGTCTCCGAAGTCAGGGCGGTAGTAGTGCGCCGCGCCGTCGTACTCCTGCATCCAGCCTTCTTCCATGCCGAGTTCGCCCAAGAGCGAGACGGAGCGGAGCCACTCGCCTTCGGTGATGCGGCGCGAGAGCAGCGTGTAGCGCTCGTCGGTGGCGGCCTTGTTGGTCGCGTAGTACTGCGCCATGAGCGAGACGGCGACACGCGGGCTTAAAGTATCACGAATCCATTCGAGCGATTCACGAATCCCGGCGAGGTCGTTCGGCAACACGAGGAGACGGACGACGAGGCCGCGACGGAGCAGCCCCGCATCGTCGAAGACGAGTTCATCGCCGGTCTGCCGGTACATCTCGGAGAGAGCGCGGCGCGCGTGCTCGGTGTAGCCGGGCACCTTTGAATAAGTGTAGCCGTCCTGTGAATCTGCGTACTTCAAATCGGGCAGGTACACGTCAACCACACGGTCGAGCAGGCGCAACACTTCCACCGCGTCGTAGGCGTTCGTGTTGTAGACGATGGGAAGCCGCAAGCCTTGCTGTGCGGCGATGAGAATCGCGCGGGCCATCTGCGGCGCGAAGTGCGTTGGCGAGACGAAGTTGATGTTGTGGCAGCCGCGCGCTTGCAGCTCAAGCATCATCGCGGCCAAGCGTTCGTGCGTGACTTCGTTTTTGATCTGCTCTTTGTATGTCTGCGAAATCTGATAGTTCTGACAATAGACGCAACGCAGATTGCAGTTGCCGAAGAAGATGTTGCCCGCGCCTCCCGTGCCCGTGAGCGCCGGCTCCTCGCCGAAGTGCGGCGTGTAGGAGGAGACGATGGGGAGCGCGCCGGAGAAGCAGCGCGCCAACTCGCTTTCAAGTCGGTTGTTGCCGCAGTCGAGCGGGCAGACCGTACAGCTAAGTAGAAGTTTTTCAAGGGCCTGCACCCTCTCTGCCAGCTCCCCGGATTTGTATAAAGATAAGTAGTGCGGTCGGTACTCTGCTGCCATAAGTAACCTCAATGCCTGTTTTGTCTGACCTTATTAACGATCGTTTTTCTCCTTCAAGAGGGGCGGCGGAGTGCGTTCTCCCGATTACCCGGAATCCTCTATTTCCCCCAAAACCCGTCAAAAAGCCGTCAAGACCTTTGTACACGTTTCGGGCTTTTTCGAGCGTTGCTTCTTCTGACCGGCACTCCACTTCTTCGTGTGCGCTCCATATAGTTGCGCTGTCGTGGCGTCTCATATTATCCAAGCAGAGTTTACTATAGCTTTCTCAGTGTGAGTAACAGAACTGATGACGCTCAAGAGCGCATGGAGGCGCGTAAATGATTGAAGCCTGTGCAAATAAAAGTTGCACGTAATCAACCATTTGAGATGCGCCAACCAGCGTAGTCGAGATGATCTTTGATAAGCGCCAGCGGTTGGCCCGTGCGATAGTTAGCGAGAAAGCACCTCTGATACAGCCACACGCTCGCTAAGACATAAGCGCCATTTCGACCTGCGCCCTTGACCGGACACTCCTTCAAGCCCGCCGCATGATTGACAGCGCACTTGTCGCCGCCGGCTGGGATGTCGGCGCGAGTGGTACATCCGAAAAACCTTTGAACACGGCTGGAGCCGCAGCGTCCTGCTCATGCAAATCGAAAGCGGTCTCTATCGCAGACCGGGCAAGGCCGTCACCAACTTCGAGCGCACGCTCCCCGCCCCGCGGTCAGACCTCGCGCAGCAGCTTTTGAAAGACCCGTACAACTTCGACTTCCTCACCTTATTCTATGGCCGAACAATTCGGACTCCACCAACTGCTCCGGAATCGCCCCGCAATTCACCGCGCCGAAAGTGCCGTCGCCGCGGCAACCGTTGAATCGGTTGAATCGGCTACAAAAAATGAGACGTTCGCCGCAACGTGTGGTAAAGTTCGCGCTCCAATATTTCAGCAGGCATCGCTAGTGAAGGCGCTACGCTACACAGTTCGCTTCTCCGGAACCGCTGGCCTGCCTCCACGATGCGCCAGTTGAAAGACTGCTCAGACCGAGCCACACCCCAATCCCCGTAGCCGGCAGCAACTTAGCCTTCGACGGGCCACCGAACACAGGGAAGAGTTACGCGGGAAACTGCCGGCAGGATCGATAAAGCTGGTCTCATTTCGCTTTTAACAGTACCTGTTATTCCTCTCAGGCCGTTACACAAGGGACGACTCTCATAAGAATTGAGGGACTATCGGATGCACCCTCGCGCATTCTCGTCGCTGCCTCTTTCGTGCTACCGCTTCAGCCTGCGCGCTCACGCGGCAAGTGAGCTGCCTGCCTTTCTCGGCTCGACCTTGCGTGGCGCTTTCGGCCACGCGCTGAAAGATGCCGTCTGCGTGATGGAACACCGCGACTGCGAGCGGTGTCTGGTGGCCGAGAGCTGCCTCTACCCTTATCTTTTCGAAACGCCCGTCCCGCCCGGCCTGCCGCTGCTCCGGGGCCAGCAACAAGCGCCCCGCCCGTTCGTCCTGTCCCCGCCGGTGGATAGCGAAAGCGAAAGAAGTCTCGCCACATCACCTGCGGGCGCAGCCCACACGACGAGCCGATGCCGGCATCTCGCCGCCGGCGACGAGTTGAGCATTGGCCTGCTCCTGATCGGTCGTGCGGTCGAGTCCCTCCCCTACGTCGTCTACGCCTTGAGCAATCTGGCGCGGCGCGGCCTCGGCGCGGATCGCGCGCGCTTCGACCTGAATGAAGTAGCCGCACTCGACGAGCACGGAGCGGCGCGAGTGATCTACACGGGCCGCGCGGCGCGCATCGCCCCGCACGGCTTTGCGACCGGGAGTCTCGGCGACTTCGTCGGCGCGCGCTTGGAACAACTCCCCAGCCGGGACACGCTCAGACTGCGCTTCCTCACGCCGACGCGCATCCGCGTCGAAGGCGACCTGCAAACGGGGTTGAGCTTTCCGCTGCTGGTTCACAACCTGCTGCGCCGCGTCTCGCTGCTCATGGCGGTGCACGGACGCGCGCCGCTCGAAGCGGACTATCGTGCGCTGATTGAGCGAGCTGATGCAGTCGAGACGCGCGCGGCCCAACTGCGTTGGTGGGACTGGGAGCGCTATTCGAACCGGCAGCGGACGAAGATGAAGCTCGGCGGCTTCGCCGGCGAGGTCGAGTACGTGGGCGACGGCCTGCCGGAGTTTTTGCCGCTCGTCGCGGCGGGCGAAATTCTGCACGTCGGCGCGGGGACGAGCTTCGGGCTGGGCCGGTATCGGATTCTGTCTTGAGCGGGAAATAGGAAAGACACGGCAAGGTTGCTGCCGTCCGAGTACGGAGGTCGAGATGTCTTTATCGTTGTGCGATGAGCGTGGATTAATACGAAAAACCAACGAATATTGGCGACTTGATCAGCGAGACGCGCCGGACGGCAAGCTCGCTTGGTACGCGCTGCATCTTCTGCCAAAAGAGCTTGAGTGCGCGCGGCAAAGAGGCGACCGTCTGCCAACCGAAGGGTGTGAGGTCCTTGCACTTATGCTCGGCTTCTCGTTTGAGCCGTTGATGCAAGCCCTTGCCGCATACAAGCCGCAAAAAGTGTTGATGGTCGTCAACGACAAGTACAACGTAATCGAGGGCGGCAGGACGCAAGAAGAATCCGGCACGACGTTTTACCAAAGAAAGTTCGAGTACGCTTTCAAGCTGTTGGCGGAGCATTCCTTGCTCGACAGCAGACCGGAAATCTTGCCTGCTCCGTTTTCGACGCTTGAAGCGGTCGCGGCGGAAGACGACGAGCCGGTGATGGTCTTTCGTTTCCTGCGCCGTCACTTATTGCCGCTCATGCAGGGCGATGACGGGCGCGCGAGGCGAACGGTCATTGACATCACGGGGGCAAAGAAGAGCATGGTCGCCGGAGCGTATCTCTTCGCTACCTTCGCCAACGTTCCAGTCTCGTATGTTGACTTTGATTACTATGACCCGGAGAAGGGCCGCCCCTACGGTTTCACCTGCAAGATCGGCGAGATGCAAAGCCCTTCGCGGAAGTTCCGCCTACGCGAGTGGGAGCGCGTGCGAGAACTCTACCGCCGCTACGCCTTTCGCGGCGCGACGGAGTTGCTCAATAGCGAAATCCTGCCCGCGATGGAAGGCTACTTCGACCTTGACGAGATCGCCGCCGCCCGAAAGATGGCCGAAGTTCTGGCAATGTACGAACTCTGGGACAACGGCGACCATAGCCGCGCCTTCGAGGAGGCGAAACGTCTCATCGGAGAAAATGAAGAAAAGTTGGAACTGCTTCCAACTGCAATTACCGTTCTTGGAAGCGGCGGTTACTGGCCGCAGGGCGATGACGCCGCTTTGCTGCTCACACGGCTCAAAGAGATTGAAGAGACGGGCAAAAAGACCGACGGAACTGGCGCGGACGATCATCCGATTCTCTACCTTGATATGCGAAGACTGGTCGCCTACGCGCGCGACGAGATGGAGAAGATCAAACGCCTGATTGAATACAAGGAAGATTTTCGTTCAGCTCTTCTGCGAGCCGTCGGCCTCACTGAAGTATTAATTAAAGCGCGCCTGCTTGTCTTACTTGAATGCGACAAAGTTCAAGTCTCTGGAAGTAACGACCCGGAGTCTTTTGTTGATTGGGAGGCGAGCGACGACGAGATCAAGCCATGGCACGACGCTATAAGAATTCGCATTATTACGCAAACGCAAGTCTACCCCCTAATAGGTTCGCTTCGTTATTGCACTGAGGGCAAATCCAAATATGCCAAGATGTGCGCGCCGGTAGAGATCAAAGAACCGAAGCGCACCTTTTACCTGCGCCGCAAGGAGGGCGAGACACCTTTAATGCCGCCTGAAGCTCTCCTAAAAGGCGAAAACACGCTGCGTCATAAAGCTATCCATACCTACCTCTCCATCCCGCCCAACATCGCCAAGAGAGTCGAACAGATCGCGCGCGCGAGCGTGGATGATTTCGCGCAGAATTGGGCGCCCCTGATGCGTGATTGCGCGGCGGGGACGGATAATGCGCCCGGTGAATTTTGCATTACGAGAATGATGTGGCAGAAGCTTTGCGACGTGTGCGGCGTCAAGTTCCTGCCGCCGCGCGCGGAGGAAGAGAAGGAGAAAGTGAGATGACCTCTCAATGTCTGCTTGCGGCGGAAGCCGATCAGATTCAGGATTTCGTTTTCCGCGCCGCACGGCTGCGCGAGATTGTCGGCGGCAGTCAGTTGCTCGCGCGCTTTTGTGATAAAGGCGTGCGCGCGCTGCTCACGCATCCGCGCTACGGCGGCGACCCGGCGACCGACATCATTATCAGCGACGGCGGCGCGTTCCGTCTCATCTTCAAGGGTGAGGACGAAGAGAATGCGAAAGCGAAGGCCGCAGCCTTCGGGCGCGACCTCTGCGAGCTTTACCGCCGCGCGGCGGGCGGCTCGCTCACCGTCGCCCTTCCGCCGGTCGCCTTCAGCGACGAGAACGATTTCCACCGCGCCAACGACGAAGCGCAAAAACTCCTGCGTCGGGCCAAGCGCGAGGGAGACAAACCGGCAGCGACGGCTCACTTGCCTTACGTCGCCTTCTGCGCCTCGTGCGGTCTGGCTCTTGCCGCCGCGCATCGCAAGAAGGTGGCCGCCGAAGACGTGCGCGCCAACTACCTCTGCTCCGACTGCTCGCGCAAAGATGCCGAACAACTTGAGCAGAGACGCAACGAGCGACGGCAGCAACCTGAAGGCTTTATCGAGGAGTTCCGCCACGCCGTGAGACGGCATCTGGCGCAAATGATGTCGCCCGCAGAAGTAGAGGGCATCAGCCTTAGTTCGCCGGAGAGAGGAGATTGGCCGGAAATGATCGGCAGCCGCCGCCTCGATCCGCGCCGCTACGTCGCATACATGGTCGCCGACGGCAACGACATGGGGCGGCTGTTTGATGGCTGCGACCGGCAACAGATGAAGGAGCTTTCGCAAATCCTGACGCAAGCCTTGCGCGAGAGCCTCGCCGCGCCGTGCGCGACGCTCATCGCGTGCCAAGAGAAGGTGCAAGGGCTGGGCATCCTTCCCGTCTTGCCGTTGATCCTCGGTGGCGATGACCTCTTCGCGCTGCTGCCCGCGCCGTGGGCGATTAATTTCGCCGCGCGCTTCTGCCGTGAGTACGAACAACGTCTTGGTGCGGCATTGCGTGAAATTAACTTGTTCGATGAGCAACACCTTCCGACCATTGCGACGGCGGTCGTCGTCTGCAAAGCGACTTACCCGCACACCCTCGCGCACGAGCGCGCGTACCACGCGCTCAAGGAGGCGAAGGCAGTCGCGCGGCGGCTCAAAATTGAAGGCATCGAGAACGCGGCGACAGGGCGCAACTACCAAGCCTCCGTGCTGAATTTCACGGTCGTTACAGGGAGCCAGATTAGTGTTGATAATGGCGGCGCGGAGAATTTTTATCGAGCGCGCCTGCGGCCCTATTTTATTGGCGACGACGCGCCAGAGGAGTGGGGCGTCAACATCGAGCGCTTGTTAGAAGCTCGACTCACGTTGCGCGCGCTTCCCGGAAAGCGGCGAAGCGAGTTGGCGCAGCTTTACGAAATCCCGCCTGTCGGAAAGGAAGAGCAAGCGAACGACGACCTTAAGCAGCGTTGGCGGCCCGAGCTGGACAGATTGCTTGCGCGCATCGGGCCGAAAGAGTCGAAGTTGCACGCCGCGCTCGAAGATGCTTTGTCGCAACTCGGCGCGGGCGCAGCGAACCAAGGCTTCTGGGGACGGACACGCCGCGAGTCCACCGACGAGTGGCGCGCGAACGGCCTTCCTGACCTGCTTGAAGTATGGGATTTCGCCTTTCGCGCCGATAAGCGGGCGAGCGATTACGAAGGAGAGTGAGATGCAACTTAAACTCCGCCTGACGTTGCGTTCTGATTATCACACTGGCTCAGGCGCGGGCATCGGCTCGCAAGTGGATTCGGCGCTGCTGCGCGACCGCGACGCCGTTCCTGTCTTGCGCGGCTCGACGCTCGCGGGCCTGCTCCGCGATGGGCTGCGCCGGTTACTGCAAACGACGCCCGTGCTTGAGGCCAGCTTCGCCGCGCACCTTACCGCCGAAGAAGCGCGCGACGACGGCGGGGCGGCGGCTTATTGCACGGGGGCCGTCGTGTGTCCTCTGTGCCAAATCTTCGGCTCTCCCGCCGCGCCGAAGCGTTGGCGCGTTTCGTCGGCGCGTCCCGCCGGGGCGAGCACGCCCTTCGCCGGCGATATATGGCGCATTGGACGAACCGGGGCGCAGGTCGCGGCGCGCGTCCGCATCAATCCGCGCGACCGTCGCGCCCACGCGCGCCACTTGTTCAAACAGGAGGAGGGCGACCGCCGCTTGCAGTTCGATTTCACCGTCGCGTGCGATGACGATGATGAAGCTGCGCGCGACGAAGCGGCTTTGATCTTCGCCGCCGCGCGGATGGTGCGCCGCTTCGGTTCGGCGCGGCGGCGCGGGCGCGGCGAGTGCTTCATCCTCGCGCTCGACAGCCACGGCCAACCCAACGCGGAGGCCGCCGACCTTTGGCTCGAACACTTCAGGCGTGCGTGGCTGAACGGCGAGCGAGCCGCAATCGAGCGCCACGCGCCAGCATGGAGACCCCGCACGGAGGGGGATGGCGATGCGGTGCGAGTCCGCGTCATCCTTCGCAGTGATGAGCCTCTGGTCGCCGCGCGCCGCGCCGCCGCCGGAAACATCTTCGATTGTTTAGACCACATCAACGCCTCGACCTTCTGGGGCGCGCTCGCCGCGCGAGCCGCCGCGCAGTGGCAATTGCGCGTGCGCGAAGATGAGCGCGACGCGCAGTTTTATGAAGACGACTACCGCCATGATGGAGCGTATCGAGCCTTTGTAGAACTGCTTTTGCGCGGGGCGGTGCGCGTGACGCCATTTTATCCGGCCTCTCTTTTGCCGGGGGACGGGACGGATTTTCTTTACCCGATGATTCCGACTCCGCTCGACGTGCTGACGTGCAAAGCCTATCCGGGCTTTCGCCGCCCCGGCGCTCCCGTTGTCGAGCACGGCGCGGAAGGGTTTGCGGCGGCTGACGAAATCCGCGAAAGCTGCGGCGCGCCCCTCGGCGCAAGCGTTGACGGCGAGCGCGAGAAATGCCCGATGCCTTTGGAGCGGCTCGGCGGTTTCGTCCAACTGCGCTCATACCCGCCACACGACGAGGGCGCGGCTCGCCGTGACGAGATGCACCCGCGCATTAACCCGGTTACGCAGCGCGTAGCGACCGGCGACCTGTTCGGTTACGAGGCGTTGGACTCCGGGCAGTTCTACATCGGCGAAATCTGGTGTCGCAACCGCGTTGCGTGGGAATCGCTCGGCGAGCTTGCCGCGCTACCTGCCGATGGCGAAGTCCTGCGCTTGCGGCTCGGAAAGGCGACGCGGCGCGGCTACGGGGCCGTTGCCGTGTGGTTTGAAAGCGGAGCCTCGGTGGTCGAGGCGTGGCGCGGGAATCTGCCGCTGGAGCAGCGCGTGACGGACGCGAACGCGCCGCTCACGCTCACGCTGCTGACAGCGGCCATTGTGCCAGACGCTTGGGGAAGGTTTCATCAAAGCTTCACGCGCGAGTTACTCGCCGACACCATCGGCGCTGGGTTTGAAATCACGGGACTTAAGGAAGTCTTCGCCGCAGCCGATTTCGTTGACACGTTCAACAATCATCTGGGCCTCCCGCGATGGCGCGACCGCGCGCTGCGCGCCGGCTCCGCAGTCGGCTTCACGCGCGCGCCCGGCGCCGATCTGCCGACGCTGCAAGCTCGCCTGAAAGAGATTGAAGCGGCGGGCATCGGCCTCCGGCGGCATGAGGGCTTCGGCCAAGTCGTTTTCAATCACCCACTGTATGTCGCAGGCGGCGCTGGCATGAAGGATACAGCGGTCGCCGTGCCCGACGCCTTGCGCCTTGCGCGGCAATCGAAGACCGGCACGATGGCGGCGACTGTTGAAAGTGAGGACGCCGCGCTCGACCGCTGGCTCGTGGAGTTGCGCGAAGAGTTTCCGAAAGGTCTGTTCACTCAGGATGGAGAGAAGGGGCGCGAGCGTTGGGCGGCGGTCGCGCGCTGGTTGCACGACAATGCGAGCGATCCGACGGAACAACTCTTGACGCGGCTCAAGGATTTCGGCAAGCCCAGCTTGTTAATCAATATCCAGCGTGACGAGCCGCGCGATAAAGAGAACTACTTCGCCACGAAGGGCCGGGCTGCAATCGAGCGTTTAGGCGAATTCCTGCGCCGTGCAAGCGAAAGCGCGCCGTCCAATGAAGCGAGACGACGGATGATCGAAACGCTCGCTGATTATTTATCCATAACCTCGCGGTAGCGGCGTGAAGACCCCGCGCATTTATGCCGGGGATGAAACGCCCTACATCTTTAGGATGTACGGTTGCATCGGCGCATAACCGTGCATAATGTCTGTGTTGTCAGACATCATCCGACAAGGCAGACACCTGAAACCAGGCGACGTACTTAGAAAATGGCGACGGGCAAGCGACTTGAACGTGCGCGAAGCTGCCGCTCTGTTAGGCATCTCACACGGCACACTCTCGCGCATTGAGCGCGGCGAGAAGATGGACGGCGAAACGCTGGCTAAGATTCTTGCTTGGCTACTCAGCAAATGAGAAAGACTTTCAAATACAGAGTGTTCCCGACACGCGCGCAAGTGACGAAACTTGGCGTGACGCTGGACATCTGCCGTGAACTCTACAACGCGAGTTTGCAGGAACGCCGCGATGCCTACAGGCTTGAGAGAAAGTCCGTGCGCTACGTTGAGCAGGCTAATCAACTGCCCGACATCAAAAAGGTTCGTGAAGATGTGGCGGGCGTGCATTCCCAAGTCTTGCAAGACGTTCTCAAGCGAGTAGAGAAAGCGTTTGATGGATTCTTTCGGCGCGTCAAGGCAAAGCAGAAAGCAGGCTTTCCGCGCTTCCGTTCGTACAAACGATACGATTCTTTCACCTACGCTCAATCCGGCTTCTCCGTGAATGACGGTAAGTTGCGCCTGTCTAAAATTGGAGACGTGCGAATCAAACTTCACCGTCCGATTGAAGGCAAGATTAAGACTCTCACTATCACGCGCTCCGCGACGGGCAAGTGGTATGCGTGCTTTTCGGTTGAAGTTGAACCGCAGCCGCTTCCGGCGACTGAGAGAGCCGTCGGGATTGACGTTGGACTCAATCATTTCGCCACGCTCTCGACGGGTGAGCAGATAGCTAACCCAAGATTCTTTCGCACGGACGAGAAAGCACTTGCAAAGGCGCAACGCAAAGAGAAGCGCAAAGCAGCAAGGCGTATCCATGAGCGCATCGCCAACCGTCGTCGCAACTTTGCTCATCAACTTAGCCATGCGCTCGTCTCGCTGTTCGGAGTCATCGCCTTTGAAGATTTGAACATCAAGGGGATGGTTCGGAATCATTGTTTGAGTAAGAGCATTCAAGATGCGGCGTGGAATCAACTGATTCAATGCACGACCTACAAAGCTGAAAATGCTGGCAGAGAAGTGCGAACGGTTGACCCACGCGGGACAAGTCAACGCTGCTCCGCTTGCGGAACAATAGTCGTTAAAGATTTGTCTCAACGCCTCCATGATTGTTCATGTGGCTTGCGGTTAGACCGTGACCACAATGCTGCAATTAACATTCTCGCTCTGGGACTACAGAGCGAGGCGTTACCACGCCGAGAAGCCGCGCACCTTTAGGGCGCGGAGTAGTCACCTGGCGTTGTCCGCTAAGGAGAGTGACGGATGAGACTCTACAGCGTAATGATGGGCCAACTGGTGGCGCGTACCGCCGTCCACGTCGGAGCGGGCACGGGACGCGAGACGACCGACGATCTATGTCGCCGCGACGCGAGCGGCCACTTCATCATGCCCGGCACGGCCATCGCCGGCGCGCTGCGCTCCATCACCACGCGCCTCGCCCCGCGCATGAACGGCAACGGCGTATGCCGAGCGCTGACAAATGCCGGCGGCGATCAGCCGTGCGAATGTCGCGTCTGTCATCTTTTCGGCGAGGTGAATCCGGGCGAAGGCGCGAGCGGTCGCGCCTCGCGCCTGTTCGTCGCGCACGCGCTCGCCCGCTTACCTGAACACGCCTCGCCGCGCATCCGCGACGCCGTCGGCATTGATCGCCAGACGCGCACATCGGCGCGCGAGAGCGCCGCCAAGTTCGATCTCGAATCGCTGCCCGCCGGCACGGTCTTCGACTTGCGCTTGGAGCTGGAAGATGCAAACGCGGACGACGAGCGTTTGCTGGCCGTCGCGCTCGCCGAGTGGCAAGCCGGGCGCGTTTGGCTCGGCGGGCGGGCGGCGCGCGGACTTGGCGCCTTCGACCTGCAAGAGATCAGACTTAAGACGCTCGACATGACGCGCGACGAGGGACTGCTGGCTTACCTCAAGACGGATGCGCCGGACGGCGCGGCCAGCATTGCGCCTGACTGGATCGAGCGGCGTTTAAGCGAGGCGCGTGCGAATGTGAACGGACAAGCGGCGGCGGTTGTGAACGATCCCGACGTGCCGCGCCCGGAAGCGCATTCATTCTTCAGTGTTGCGTTCAATATCGATTGCGAAGCGCTATTTTTGGCGAACGATGCCGTCGCCGCCGCGCGCGCTGGCCTCGATCATGCGCCGCTGCTCGACGCAATCAGTCGCACCGGCGCGCCCGTCTTGCCGGGCGCGAGTTTGCGCGGAGTCCTGCGCGCGCAGGCCGAGAGAATCGCGCGGACGTTGGCGACGCTTGAAACCGAAGGCGAGGGCGAGGCCGCCGCGCCAAGCTTCGGCCAGATATGTCCGGCCTGCGATCCGTTGCGCCGGCCTACAGGCGACGAGCAGGCGCGTGATATTCCGCTCGCAAGCTGCGACGCACTGTTGAAGGGCGAAGTGCCTACGGACAAAGAAGTGAGAGAAGCGCAGTTGTGTTTAGCGTGTCGGCTGTTCGGTTGCACGCGGCGCGGCAGTCGCTTGCGTGTGGAAGACGCGCGCGGCGTCGAAGGGACACGCAAGCGGCTCGACTTTTTAGCGATTGACCGCTTCACCGGCGGCGGCAGGGACGGCTTCAAGTTCGACGCGCTCGCCTCGTGGAAGCCCGTCTTCTCGGCGCGCCTTCATCTGGAGAATCCGACAGCGTGGGAGTTGGGCTGGCTCGCGCTTGCGCTGCGCGATCTAGCTGAAGGCATGGTGACCATCGGCTTTGGCGCGGCCAAGGGCTTCGGGCGAGCGCGCGTCGAATCGCTCATCGCGCAGCACGGTTTCATCGGCGACGACGATTTCGTCGGGCCGCCGGAACTCGCTGCCCGCGCCCCGCGCGCCACAAGCGGCCTCTATCGCGCGTTGAGATGGAGAACAAGCGAGGCGGCAGAGCGGGAAGAGCTTCTAAGCATGGCGCGCTCCTGGGTCGAGGAGTTCCATGTCAAGCGCCGCGGCTTCGCGCGCGAGGAGAGGCTGAGGCTGACGAAAGACACTTACTTTGGCAGCAGCAACGACCCGACGCTCGCAAGTGTTTCGACTCTTTACGACCGGGAGGCTTACCGATGCCGGATGAATTAGGATGGCTCGATTTCGAGCAGGCCGTTGAGCAGATGTTGGAGCGCGACGCACTCATCCGCAACGAAGAAGAACTTGCCGTCTTAGGCGGCGAGTTCACCGCCGACAGGCTGGCAGAGTTTCTCGCCGCGTGGGATTTCGCGGCGATGCCGTATCGCATTTGGGAGTACGCGCACCGCATCACGTTCACCGAGCCGGAGGCGCGCGCGCTTGACTTGCTCGAACGCGGGCGCCTCTTCGGCGCGGGCGGCGACTTGAGTCTTCGACGCGACGGCGCGCGTGTCCTTTGGAGCTTTACGGGGGCGGCGAGGACGCCCGCGCCGGCAGATTTCGACGCACGAAACTTCTGGCGCAAGCATCCGGGCAGCGAGCTACGGCAGCACGATGCAACCGCGCTCTTGTGGGGCGATTACAGCGATGAGCGGCAACGCTGGCACGACGACCGCGTCGGGTGGGCGGATTTGAACTACCCGTGCGCCGACGCGGGTGCGCGCGTCGCGGGGAAGCGATTGAGCATTAACTACACGGTATTCAGCGACGGCGGGCAGACTGCTTTCATCTGGTGGAAGGAGCTAAAAAGAGATGGCGAAGGGCACGATTAAGCGCGTTTTCAGTGATCGCGGGTTCGGCTTCATCAAGCCGGAGGCGGGCGGCGAGGACGTTTACTTCCGTGCGTCGCGCGTGACGGGCGAAGTCGCGTTCAACCATCTGCGCGAGGACGACGAGGTCGAGTATGAAGCCCGGCGGACGGATGCTGGGATGCAGGCTACGCGCGTTCGCGCGACGGAAGCGGAGGCGATGCAACCGCGCAGCGATCCCGCGCGGAAGGCTTCATATCGTTTTCTCAATCCTTACAACTTCGTGCGCTTTCTCGCGCCTCCCGGCAAGCAGGCGTCGCGGGGCGCCGGGCCTTCAGTGACCGCGATTGGGGCGGCCCTCGGTGCGGCAGGTATCACCAATGCCGGGCACACGCCATTGGAAGCTACGACCGAAGCGCGGCTGCTCGGTCGGTGCGCGCCGCCGCCGCACGACCGCTACGTCGGACTGACGGGCGAGATCACGTGCACGGTAGAGACAGCCACTCCGCTCTTCGTCTCCGATTCGGAGAACGCCAAGGCGCACGGCGAGCACCGCAGCTATGAATTTTTCAAGCTTGACGGTCAGCACGCTCTGCCGGCGTCGAGCCTGCGCGGCGCGTTGCGAAGCCTCTTTGAGGCCGTGACCAACTCGTGCCTGCTCGCTTTCGACGACGAAGCGCGGTTGAGCTACCACCTCGACACGCGGCGCGCGCGGGCGCTTGTTCCAGCGCTAGTCGAAAAGGACGGCGACGAATGGAAGCTGCGACTGCTGACGGGAACGACTCGGCTCTCTTACGACCAACTTCCCAGCGGGCCCCAGTACGCCGCGTGGGTTCCTCGCTACTTCGGCCAACTGATTCGGCGAAGCCAGAACGCGCCGGGGCCGACATCCTACGGCGGGCGGAACAACATCTCGCTGAACGGATTGAAGCACAAAGACCCATGCTGGGCGGTGCTCAAAAAATACAGACATCCGCAACGCGGCTTCGAGTTCTGGGGCGTCGAGCAGTTGGCGAAGGAGCGCGCGGATTTACGCCAGCCGCAAGGGGACGAGATCGTCGCTGAAGGCTATCTCTGTCTGACGAATCAGAACATCGAGAACAAGCACGACGAGCGTTTCTTCTTTCGTCAATCCGGTGTGGACGGCGCGCCGCGGGTGCCGTTGAAGAAGAGCGTGCGTGAGGATTACGAAATTCTGATCCGAGACTATCAGCAACGCCACGGCGACCGCGTGAAGAGGCGGGCCAAGCCGGAGGAGCGAGAGGGCAAGAAGCCCGCTTACAGCCGCTTCATTGTGCATGAGGAGGAGGCGCGCTTGCGTCCGGACGATCTCGTCTATACGTTTCTCAAGGGCGATGGCGCGGCGAGTTGCGAAGTCGAGTTCATCGTCCCCGTCTCCGTGCCGCGCGTGACATACGAGGATGCCATCGGAACTTTATTGCCTGATGACGGCGCGGCGACGGGCGAAAATCCTCTCGCCGCCTGCAAAGATATTGCGCTCCTGTGCCCCGCCTGCCGGGTTTTCGGATGGGTGCGCCCGAAGTCCGACACGGCGGCGGCGAGAGTCGCCTATGCCGGGCGGGTGCGCTTCTCGCACGCCCGGTTGACGCACAGCGCCGGCGTCCTGCCGCCGACGCCGTTGGCGATTCTCTCTTCGCCGAAGCCGACGACCACGCGCTTCTATTTGAGACCGCGCACGGGCGAAATCTCCGAACGGTGGACGGACGAGGCGGGAGCCGGAAAAGGCTACGACTGCGGGGAGAACAAGCTGCGCGGGCGCAAATTCTATCGTCACCACGCGGTGGCGCGTGAAGAAGAGTATCGGCGGGCGGGGGCGGTCTGCGACGATCAGAACCGCACGGTGCGCGACGCGCTCGCTCCGGGCGCGCGCTTCGGGTTCACCATTTACTTCGAGAACCTCGCGGCGTGCGAACTGGGCGCGCTGCTCTGGATGTTGGAGATGGACGGGCGCGGCTTTCACCGTCTAGGCTTCGCCAAACCGCTCGGCTTCGGCAGCGTCAAGATCACGATTGACGGCGTGAAGACGCTCGATCCCGCGAGACGCTACGCCTCGCTCGACGACGGCGGCTGGCAGCCCGCCGCGCGCGAGTGGCTCGCCGCGTGCGTCGAAAAGTTCAAGGACGGTCTCACGCAACGGTACGCCAAAAAGTTCGAGGAGTTGGATAATGTGCGGGACTTGCGCGCGCTATTGAACGAACCGAGCTTCCCCCTGCCGATTCATTACCCGCGCACCGCCGAAGAGCCAAGTTCTGAAGGCCGCAACTATGAATGGTTCGTGGGCAATAACAAACGTAACCGGAACCTGAACTACGCCCTTGCGCCCGCGGCGGACGACAAGGGATTGCCGTTGATTACGGGCGAAGGCGTCGAGGTGAGTTGAGGCATAGATTCGCCGCCGCCGGGACGAGTTCCACGCGGAGTTCGCGCGCGAGTGGGCGGAGCGAGAGCAGACTCTCCACGACGAACCGGCGGAACCTGATGATGAAGCGAGCGAATTGATTCAGTGAGCGCGCCGCCGCGCCCGACCGACGGCCTCGCGCTCTCAGTCGCGCGCCTCTTGCCGCACGCCGCGGGCGAGAGGGGAACAGGGCAAGGTTGCCGTGGGCCGCGAGAGGCGGGCGGGCGGTGCTATCAAACCTGCGCCATGAACCTGACGAGACTGACGCTGCTGAACACGTGCATCCTCACGGACTATGGGACTTTCATCTTTCAACCGCTGTCGCTCGACGAAGCGCGAGCGATGGTGCGCGAGTTCAAGCAAACGGGCAAGACGATTCAATCGGCCATCGGGCATCAATCAACGGCGGAGTTGCTCACGACTCTGTTGGAGTTCCCGGTCGCCGTCAGCCGCATGACTTACGCGCAGAGGAGGGGCGACGCCGCGCTGGTCTTTAAACTCAAAGTACGACCGCCGGAGGGCAAGGTTTTAACTCGCGCGGAGCTTGAAGAGATCGGTTATGAGTTCGGGCTGCTGACGAGAAGCGCGTGAGCATTTGGGGTCATTAACTCCGCGAAAGGAGATTCTTACCGATGGGGTTGGGGCGTGTGTTCCGTAGATTGGGGCTTCCGGCTTGGACGTTCGTCGGGATTGGAGTCTCCGCCATCTGGTTCAACTACATCGGCAGCCTGCTTGAGAAATTCACACGCGATGCGCTGCGCGTCAATGAACAATCGCCTTTATGGCTGACTTACATCCCGCCCGCGCTCGTCTTCCTCGTGCCGTGCTCCGTCATCGTCGTCGCTTACCTCTGGCAGAGGTGGAAATATCCCCTCTCGAAGTTGAGGTGGAGAGGCGGCAGGCTCGTCCCGCCCGCGGGCAAGAAAGGATTGATCCTGCTCGTCAGCAATCCAGAGAGCGCGCTCTTCGCGATCAAGTACCATTACGAAATCAAGCAGACGCTGGAAAGGGTCTGGCTCATTCCGTCCAACGATCTGGCGGTAGAGACCTTCGGCCCCAGCACGCGCCCGACTGCGGAACTGATCGAAAAGGAATGTCAGGCGCTCGCCGCAAAGGACGGGAGGCCGCTTGCGGTCGAAGTCCATCCGACGGGCGTTTCACCCGCCGATTCACAAGACACTTTCGATTACGTGAGACGGATATTTCGTGAGAGCGGCTACGAAGCCGATGAGTTGATCGCCGATTTCACCGGCGGGACAAAACCGATGTCCGTCGGCGTGATTATGGCCTGTCTGCCCGCCGAGCGGGAACTGGAATATGTGTCGCTCAATCGTGAAACAGGTTCGCACGGACCTTTTCTCATAGATTATCAGCATCGCGCGTTCGATCTGATAGGATGAGGCTGATGGATGACCGGACGCGGGATTCATCTCGCCTTCAAATCAAGCGCATGGAGATGTAGTTTCATGGCGAAGGAACAGTTGCCCCAACTGACCGAAGCGCAGGTTCGCAAGCTGGCGAGCGGGCAGAGCTTCGAGCGGGGCAAGGATTACTACGGCGAGGGGGCGATTCTGGAGCCTGTCCGTCAGGGTTTGGAGCTGCGCGCGGAGTGCGCGGGGTCGGAGGCGGAGCCGTACCGTGTCGGCGCGACGCTGGGCGCGAAGGGCGTGGTCGAGACCTCCTGCACCTGCCCTTATGACTGGGGCGGGGCGTGCAAGCACATCGTCGCGCTGCTGCTCGCCTACGTTCATCAGCCGCGGGGGTTCCGCGTCGTGCCGCCGCTACAGGCGCTGCTGGCGGAGCGGAGCAAGGGGGAGTTGGTCGCGCTCATCGGGGAGATGTTGAAGCGCGAGCCGGGGCTGATGTCCGTGGTGGAGTTGTCGGAGGCGACGCGGAAGGTCGAGCAGGGCGGGCCGGTGGATGCGGAGGCATACCGGCGGCAGGCGCGGCGGGCGCTCCGGCATGACGAGCCGCGCACCGTCGAGCGGGAGCTGGGGTCTTTGCGGGACGCGGCGGCGCGGCTGGCGAAGAAGGGCGACTGGGCGAACGCGGGCGCGCTCTATCACGCGGCGCTCGACGAGGCGGTGCGCCATTACGATGACGAGTTGCAGATGATGGACGAGGACGGCGACATCGCCGTGCTGGTTGACGAGTTCGCCGAGGGGTTGGGCGAGTGTCTGAAGAAGGGCAAGGCCGACGACGAGACCCGCCGGGCGTGGTTCGAGACGCTGCTGTCGGCGGAACTGGCAGACATCAAGTTGGGCGGGATTGATCTGGCGCCGAGCGCGAGCGAGGCGATGCTGGAACTGGCGCGCGACGATGAGTGGGCGCGGATCGAGGAGCGCGTGCGCGCGGAAATTTCGCGGAGCCGCGAGTGGGCGCGCGAAGCTCTGGTGGGGCTGCTCGCCGAGCGGCAGGAGCAGCGTGGCCGGACGAAAGACGCCGATGCGCTCATCCGCGAGATGGGGACGCCCGAACAGCAGGCGCTCCTGCTGGCGCGCGAGAAGAAGACGGGCGAGGCGCTGCGCCTGATGCGGGAGATTCTGAAAAGCAAGCCGGGGCTGGCCGTACAGTTCGCCGACGCTTTCGTGGAGGCCGGGGCGAAGGGCGCGGCGGTCGAGCTGGCGTCGGAGCGCGCGCGGGGCGGCGATTCGTGGTCAGCCGACTGGCTGGCGAAGCATTACCGGCGGCACGGCACACCGCATGAAGCTTTGGAGTGGCAGGAGAAAGTCTTTCTGCGGCAACCGTCAGCCGAGTCATTCAAAGCGCTGCGTGAGGCGGGCGGCAAGGTCGGTCGGTGGGAGGAGGTGCGCGCCCGCGCGCTGGCCGCGTTGGAGCGCGAGAAGAAGACGGGTGCGCTCGTCGAGATCGCGCTCAGTGAAGGCGACGTGGCGCGGGCGCTGGGGCTGTTGCCGCGCGTCGAGCGCGGCGGGTGGCACAGCTACAAGCGTGAGGTGGCCGAGGCCGCCGAGAAAGAGCACCCGCAAGAAGCGATAAGGCTCTACCGGGAGATGGCCGAGGCATCAATCGGCGAGCGAAATCGCCATGCCTACCAGCGGGCGGCGAGCGACCTCAAGCGCGTAAAGGCGCTCCACAAACGGCTCGCGGCGGAGGGCGAATGGGAGGCGCAGGCGCGCGAACTGCGCGTGCGATACGCGAACCTTCCGGCGTTGCTGGACGAGCTACGCAAAGCAAGGCTCTAAGAGCGTGTTTAGAGTTTGTTTCCAGCCGCGAAGAAGCGGCAGTGAGAAAGTAGCCAGACGTGAACGTCTGGTCTCGGGCGACAACGATCCGCGCTCTGAAGGAGCGCCAAGCAAGTCTCCACGCGTCTTCACTGCGGAGAACCTACAGCCGGACGTTCGCACGTCGCCGAGATGGAGGCGCTGCTGCCGCGCGTCGCCTCGGCGCAGTCGGTCGAAAGCCTCAACGGTTTTGAGGGAACGGCGACGGCTAATTCTTAACGCGTACCGTTAAATGTTGCATCGGCTGGCTTGGTTGGCGCAAGTAATAGTAGCCGAAGAAGATGTTGCCCGCGCCTCCCGTGCTCGTGAGCGCCGGCTCCTCGCCGAAGTGCGGCGTGTAGGAGGAGACGATGGGGAGCGCGCCGGAGAAGCACCGCGCCAACTCGCTTTCAAGTCGGTTGTTGCCGCAGTCGAGCGGGCAGACCGTGCAGCTTTCCAGCAAGCGCTCTAACTGCGCGACGCGGCGCGCGAGTTCGCCCGATTCGTTAAGCGAGAGGTATGAGGCCGGATGGTTCATCGTTGGCGGTGGCGTCTCAGGGTCAGGCGGTTGTAGTGCGGGCTGCGCTGGTCAACCAGTTCGGTGGGCGCGAGTGTCTTACCGAGATGCCAGATGAAGTCCATCTCGGCGCTGAGGGTCGAGACGGCGAGCCGCGCCTCGAAGATGAGATGGATGCTCCCATAGAAGAGAAAGAGAGCGCCGACGATGCCGAGCACCACCGGCACCCATGCATAGCGCTCTACATCCACGGCGGCGGTGACGCCGATGGAGACGCTCGCGGACACGAAGATGCCGGTCGCCGTGTAGAAGATCATCATCGAGCGTTGGAGGATGCGTGCGCGGCTCGTCAGTTTGTCGAGCTGGTTGAAGATGACGGCGCGTCGCTCCTCGAACAGTTCAACCCCGCCCTCGCTGTGGGCCAGTTCCTCGAAGTCTTTGGAGAGTTGCCGGACGCGGTCAACGACGCGGCCCAGCCGGGTCGAAGTCGAGAGAATCAGTGTGCCGCAGGCCGAGATCAGCACGGCGGGTGTAATCATCGCCGTCAGGACGGTTAGGGCTGAAGAGAGTGCATCCATCGCGTTCGCTCGAAACCGTAGAACTGTTTGACGCCTGTATTTATAACGCCCCGGAGGGCGCGCGCGCCAGCCGCCGCGGTGGGGTACAAAAATATCACCGAGTTAGAAAAGAAAAGTGTAATTCGCGGCGGAAAGAGTTGTGCTATTCTCCGCCGCGAAGCAGTTCGCAACAACAGTCATTGACGAACCTTGGGACAGACCTCGACCGCGAGAGGCCGGGGTCTCAATTTCGCAAAGGAGAAGTAGAACATGTCGAGGGAAAGAGACGACCTGAATGAGCTGTTCAGCAACGACGCCACGGGCGAGAGCGCGAGCGCGGTTGGCGACGCTGACGCGGCGAGTACGAGTGAAGGCGAAGACACGACGACGGGCGGCAACGTTGAATCAAGCGGCGGACACGGCGGCGTAGCCATCGGACGCACGACGGGCATGGGCGCGGGCGTCACCGAAGGCGGCACGCCGGGCGCCGGGGAAGGC
>JBGTBQ010000075.1:0-20676 GCA_041749275.1 Pyrinomonadaceae bacterium
GGCGGGGGGGGGGGGGCCCCACTCCGCGCTGTCAGTGGTTCAACCTTCAGAACACGAGCGGCTGCGAAGAGCCGCCCGTTCCGAGCGCCTGCGACTGCGCGCTGATGCTGCGCGAGACGAACTGCGCGAGCCGCGCCAGCGTCTGAGCGTCGGCCTTGTCCAGTTCGATGTACTGCGTAAAGCCCGCGTCGTGGTGGAACTGTTTGAGGTGTCGCGCGGCCTCCGGGTCTTGGACGTTGACGCCGATCAGAATCGAGACGACGGATTCGAGCGCCTCACTCTGGACGGCTCCGCGCAGCGCGGCCTTGACCCCTCTGGCCGTGCTCTTCGAGGCGTTGTCCATTCCATCCGTGATGACGAAGAGGATGGAGTTGGCGGAAAAATCGGCGGCGGCGAGCCGTCCGCCGTAGTGCGTGACGGAGGTGGCGGCGTTCTCGGCGGCGTCGAAGAGCGCGGTCGAGCCGCCCGGTTTGAGCACGCCCGCGTAGTCGGCGAGGTCGCAGTTCTCCAACAGCTTGAAACCGTGCGCCTCGCGGAGCGTGTCGTCGAA
Source organism: Pyrinomonadaceae bacterium (assembly GCA_041749275.1). Classification (GTDB taxonomy): domain Bacteria; phylum Acidobacteriota; class Blastocatellia; order Pyrinomonadales; family Pyrinomonadaceae; genus JBGTBQ01. Next base: position 551 of record JBGTBQ010000075.1, read on the forward strand.
GGCGACGAGGCGGAGCAAGAGGTTGTCGGCGCGCGGCGAGAACTTGCAGGCGCGCACAATCTCCGTGATGGCGGCCTCCATGTCGAAGAGGAAGGCGGCGGTGCTGCCGCTCACGTCGCAGGCGATTGAGGCGACCGTGTACTCGGTCGCGCCGAGATGTTCGAGACCCGTGGCCGAGTAGCCGTAGTGGCTGTTCGGCAAACTCACTTCGTCGAGTGTGGTGTCGTTAAGTATCGGCATGGCTTTTGAAATCCCTCCTTCGCTTCAGGCTAAAAACTCGGTGGTGGTCGAGACCTGCATCCCGCGCGCGGTCATCTCGCGGATGAACGCTTCGGCGTGCGGCTCGAAACCGGGGATGTCGCTCGAAGCGTCTTCGAGAAGAACGAGTTTCGAGACGAGCCGGTCGTCGCCGAAATTGTCGGCGATGTCGCGCACCGTGTTGGCCAGACAGTGCGTGCGCGCCTCGCCCGCGACGGCGACAAGGTCCGCGCCTTCGAGCGCACGGACGAGGCGCGTGTTGATCTGCGTCGAAGCGTCCGACGGGTCGGGCACGTCGGCCTGCACCGCCGAGTAATGCTCGGTCAAAAGGTTGCTCCCTTTGGTCACGTAGTCCACGAAGGCAAAGCGCTCCTCCCACTCGCGGAAGGCGGCGAAGAGTTCGGGGAAGACGGCGTGGCCGGGGCTGCCGATGAGACAGTGCGGCGGCCAGATGGTGAGACCATAACGCCCGTTCCGCGCGAGCCGTTGGACGTATTCGAGCGCGCGCCGGTAGAGGCCCGGCACGGTCGTCGTCCAGACGCCCTGCTCCACCTCCGCGCGGCTGATCGAGGTGAAGACGGGCGGGTGCGCCCCGCGCGAGTCCTTCCAGAAGACAGGGTGCGCGATGTGTATGAAGTGGTGCGAGTCGAGCGTCACGTGCACGTCGTCGAGCCGGCCTTTCAGACGGCGCACCATCGCGGCGAGCCGCCGCATGTCCTCTTCGGCGCCGGGCACGTAGAGCGCCCCGCGCGCGGGGTCGCAGAAATCAACCTGCGGGTCAATGACGAGAAGTTCTACTCTCTTGCTCATGGCATCTCTCCTTTCAATCTACTTAACGTAAAATTTACGCTAAGGTTTCAAGTCAAAAAAATAGGTGCGGCGCTCTCGACCGTCGGCGCGGCGCGGGCGGATGCGGAGCCTGCCGGTTCCGTCATGCGGTCGGACATCATGCCGAACACCTCACGTCGTTAAAGCTCGAAGCTCAGTCCGCGCTTCAACAGTTGCCGGTACTTGCGCTCGTCAAAACGGTAGAGACGCGCGGCCCGGTGCGGCACGCCGCGTTGCGTCTCGCCGAGTTCGCGCAGCACGTCCATGCCGAAAATCTTCTTTCGGAAGTTGCGGTTGTCGAGCCGGCGACCGAGGACGATCTCGTAAAGTTTCTGGAGCTGTTTGACGGTGAACTTTTGCGGCAGCAGCTCGAACCCGACGGGCGCGTAGGTGAGTTTGCCGCGCAGACGCGCGAGCGCGACTTTGAGAATCTCGCCGTGGTCGAAGGCGAGCGGCGGCGTTTTTTCGACGGGGTACCAGCGCGCCTCGCGCGCGTCCGTCGCGGCGCGCACCGCATGATTGTCGGGGCTGACGAGCGCGTAGTAGGCGACGGAGACGACCCACCCGCGCGGGTCGCGTCCGGGCGCGCCGAACGTATAGAGCTGTTCGAGAAAGACCTCGGCGATGCCGGTCTCTTCGCGCAACTCGCGCGCCGCCGCCTCTGCCAGCGCCTCGCCGCGCCGGACGAAACCGCCGGGGATGGCCCAGCGCCCCTCGAAGGGCGCGAGGTCGCGCTCGACAAGCATCACCTGCAAACTCTCTTCATCCAGATCGAGGCCGAAGATCACGCAGTCCACCGTCAGTCCCGGTCTCTCGAATTCGTAACGGTATGCCATCAGCGCCAGACCTCTTCGCGCCACTCGGGGGCGGAGATTAAAAGCCGTCCAAGTGTTAACGTAAATTCTACGCTAACCTTGACGTTGATAATACGCCGACTTTTGCCGTTGTCAACAATTATTTCGCGGCGCGTGTGGACGCCCGGTCGGCTCCGTGGCGGGGTTTGCGTCGCGGCGTGCGCGCTTTGCGTCCTTAGCGGGTCAGTAATGAGAGCAGAACAGGGAAGTTGGCAGGGTTAGCATTTTGTTCTCCCTAGCGGCAGGGCAATCGCATTGTAAATTTTGAGCATAACAGACTCAACAACTTACCAGATCAACCGGTCACGATAGCGGAATGTAATCGTCAATTTGCTTGAGCATTTGAAAAATAATGCGATTGCCCATCCCATTACTGACCATTACCTTCAACCGAATTTTGGTCTTGACAATGGAGTACACTTATACTAAAAGTAGGCTTGCACCGCAAGATATTAGCCATTACTGCTCTTTAGTGATTTGCTTGCTGATTGTACTAGCTACCGCCCACAGCCTCGCGAGCATGCAGGGCAAGCAAATCAAAACATCCCTTTCTAATTCAGGCTGTCCGGCCAGCAATCAAAGGAGGTACGATGTCTCACCATTGGTCGTCCTGCACGATAAGCAATAATTTCGCCCCCCCCCGCAAGATTCGTTCCATAACAAGCCATGAATTTAAAATTCTTCGTTTGCGGTTAGCGACAGCCGGCGGGTTAATCATTCTGCTGAGTTTGCTCGCGCTACTGCCTCAATGGAATCGCACGCGCGCCGAGTTCGGGCAACCACACGCAACTTTCAGTCAACCCGGCGCCCCGCAAATGACGGACGGCACGCTTGACCCTTCCTTCGGCAACGGCGGTAAAGTGGTTGCCAATTATTCACCCGCGAGAACGCGGCCTCACGCATCGGTTTTACAACCGGACGGCAAACTCATTGTCGTCGGCGAAAACGAGGCAAACGATTTTAATTTTGTCGCGTTGGCGCGTTACAACTCCGACGGCTCGTTGGACGCGAGTTTCGGCAGCGGCGGCACGGTAATTACCGAACTTGATACCGAGTTTACCGGAGCGGAAGCGGTGGCGCTGCAAGCGGACGGCAAAATTATTATTACCGGAGGACTATTCGGAAGTTCAGGATTAGATTTCTTCGTTGTGCGCTATAACCCGAACGGCTCGCTCGACGCAGGGTTTGGCAACAACGGAATAGTCGTCACGGATTTCAATGACTCAACCGATAGCGCGGAAGCCGTTATCGTGCAGCCCGACGGTAAAATTGTCGCTGTCGGTAGAACTGAGGGCGTCGGGCTCGGACTGGCGCGCTATAACCCGAACGGTTCGCTGGATACGAGTTTCGACGGCGACGGTAAGGTTGTTACGGGAGCGGTCGGCGCGGTAAATTTGGGCGGGGCAAACGCACTGGTTTTACAACCTGATAATAAAATAGTGACGGCGGGTAGAGCGTTCTCCGATACGTCGCAGGATGATTTTGCATTGGCCCGGTACAATCCTGACGGTTCGTTGGATACGAGCTTCGGCAACGGCGGCGCGGTGGCGACGGACTTCAACAATTTTTCCGACGGAGTAGAAACTCTGCTGTTGCAACCAGATGGCAAACTTATCGCGGCTGGTAATGCCGGTATCAGCGCTACTGGCGGTAGCGGCGGTTTTGCGCTCGCGCGTTATAATTCCAACGGCACGCTGGATACGAGCTTTGACGGCGACGGCAAGGTTATTACGCTTGGCGAAACGAGTTCAGGCAGCGCTTTCCTTAGCTCCGCCGCTTTACAGCCGGACGGCAAAATTGTCGCGGGCGGCCAAGGCGGCCACTTCGAAAGCGGGAATCCGGTAGTAGACTTTCGCGTCGTGCGTTACAACGTCAATGGCTCACTGGATACCAGCTTCGACGGCGACGGCAAAGCGTTGGTTCTTAATCTGCCCTACTTCTTTGCAAGTGCGGTGACGGTGCAGCCGGACGGTAAAATACTTGTCGCCGGAGAAGGCAACGACAACGCCCCGCGCCGTAAAGACAGCTTTACCGTCGCGCGGTTGAATGCGAACGGCTCTCTGGACACAAGCTATGATGGCGATGGCTTCGCTCTCACCGAATTCGGCAATGGCGTTGATTACGTTGCCAAAGTAAAAGTGCAGCCGGACGGCAAAATCGTTGCTATCGGCGGCACGGGGGGCGGTTTCGGCCCACGCGGATTTGTGGATTTCATCGGCGTTGCGCGCTTCAACAGCGATGGCACGCCCGATACCTCTTTTGGCAACAACGGCATTGCGCGCGATGCGCCCGGAGAGTTTGCAACCGTGGGTTTCATTGACACAGTACTGGTCACGTCCGGCGCGTTACAGGCGGATGGCAAAATTATAGCTGTCGGAATCGGAAATAACCCTAATGTTCCAACGAATATTTATATCGTGCGCTTTAACGCGGACGGAACGTTGGATACGAGTTTCGACGGCGACGGGCGATTGATTAGACCCTTTACCACATCCTTTGGTTTTGCGAGTGACATCGCCGTTCAGCCCGATGGCAAAATTTTAGTGTTGGGTAGGTTGTCAGAGAACGGAACGACCCTCTTTCGCTTCAATGCCAATGGCGCACCCGACACGAGTTTTGACGGCGACGGCGTGGCAACAGTATCTGGCTTTGTCGCTTCGGCGGCGATGGCGTTGCAGCCGGACGGTAAAATCGTCACCGTCGGCAGCAATTTCATCAACTCCTCCGCTTTTAATTTTGCGCGCTTCAATCCGAACGGCGCATTAGACACAGGCTTTAACGGCACCGGCAGAGCAAGCGTTAGCTTCGGAATGAGTTCGACATTTCACACTGCTGCTTCAGTCACCATTCAAGCGGACGGCAAGATCATCGGCGCGGGAGCGATTGACGCTTCGGGCGCCAACAATTCCGATACCGCGCTGGCACGCCTGAACGCCGACGGTTCGATTGATACGAGCTTTGACGGCGACGGGCGCGTCGTGACCAGTGTCGGCAGCGGATTCGAGAGCGCAAACGAGGTAATCACGCAAGCCGACGGCAAGATCATTGTCGCTGGCACTAGCTCTGACGACTTTAAATCTGGAGACATTAATGTCTCCAGATTTACGTTGATTCGCTATCACGCCGACGGCTCGTTGGATACGGGTTTCGACGGCGACGGCATCAGCCTGACAACCCTTTCCGCGATAGGCTCTGATAGCGCAAATTCGCTGGCATTGCAGGCAGACGGCAAAATCATTGCGGGCGGCGAAGCGACCAATGATTTCGGCATCGCGCGTTTCTTTAACACGGTCGGCGGCGTAACCCCGACGCCAACTCCGACACCGACGCCAACCCCGGCGACGCTCATACAGTTGAGCGCCGCTCTCTACAACACGAGCGAGACAAGTCTCGGCGTCCAGATCACCGTCACGCGCACCGGGCCGTCCACCGGCGAAGCCTTCGTCAACTACGCGACCACGGACGGCACGGCCACCGAGCGCAAGGACTACACCGCCGCCGTGGGCCGGCTGCGCTTCGCCCCCGGCGAGACCACTAAGACGTTCGACATCATCATCACCGACGACCGCTTCGACGACGACGCCGAGAGCTTCCAAATCACCCTCAGCAACCCGGTCGGGGCGATGCTTGGCGCGCCAAGCGCCGCGACCGTCTCCATCGAAGACAACGATGCGGCGGACGGCCCCAGTCCAGTGAAAGACGCTTCGATTGATACGGCCTTCTTCGTCCGCCAGCACTACTCGGACTTCCTCGGACGGGCGCCGGATCAGGCGGGCCTCGACTTCTGGGTGGGGCAGATGACCGGATGCGGCGCCTCGGATTTACTCGTCTGCCGGATCAACGTCTCGGCGGCCTTCTTCCTCTCGATTGAGAATCAGGAGACGGGCTACCTTGTCCACCGCGCCTACAAAGTGGCCTTCGGAGACCTGCCGGGCAAGCCCGTCCCGCTGACCCTGCGTGAGTATCTCTTAGGCTCGCGGCAACTCGGCGACGGGGTGCAGGTCGGGGTCGGGAACTGGCAGCAGCAGTTGGAAGACAACAAGGTTGCCTTCTTCAACGAGTTCGTTACCTCTTCCCGGTTCACGATGATCTACAACGGGCAGACGAACGAGCAGTACGTGGACGCGCTGAACATGAACGCGAGCGGCGCCTTGTCGCAGGCCGAGCGCGACTCACTGGTGAGCGCCCTGATCAGCGGGGCGCAAACGCGCGCTCAAGTGCTGCGAGTGGTGGCGGAGGACGTGGATTTCGCGGGCGATGGGCGGCCTGAGAAGAACCGCGCTTTCGTGTTGGCGCAGTACTTCGGGTATCTCAGACGCAACCCGGACGATGTGGACTTCCGCGGAGTGCCTGATCCTAATTTCGACGGGTACAACTTCTGGCTGGGGAAACTGAACGAGTTCAACGGGAATTTTATTCAGGCGGAGATGGTGCGAGCCTTCATCCAGTCCAGCGAGTACGGTGAAAGATTCGGACAGTAGCTTTGCTCAAAGACTGCGGTTAAACGTCCGGTCAGGAAAGTCGGCAGCCCGTAAGCGGCGGGCTACGCGACGAAGGACCTTCACTCGCTGCTCGTCGGGCGCGGATGTGTGCGACGCCGGAGCGCCTTCACTGCGCCGGCATCATCCTTTTGCGGTCTATCTCCACTTCAAACGCATCGCCGTGCCTCGCGGGCAGCGCTCCGAGCCGCGCGCGGGCCGGTTCTGTCTCCGGTCTCCCCGCGTGGCGTCGCACGATCTCGCGCCACGCCGAGCCGTCATAGTGATATTGCTTCGTGGCTTCGTTGAAAGTGACAACGATGCCCTGTCTGCGAAATCTGTCGAAGCTGTTGAAGTTAAGAAAGGAAGTGCGCGCGGGCGCTCCGCCGGCTTCCATCTAGCGCTGCTTGTCCAGACCGCCTTCGCACGAGTTGACACCTGTGCTCTGCGCCTTCGGCGGCTGATAGATGGTTCTCATCTTCTTCCCTGCTAGGGAGAACAAAATGCTAACCCTGCCAACTTTCTTGTTCCGCTCCCATTATTGACCGATTACTTGCCTCCCTCGCGGGCACTTGCGCCGCCCGCGTTTCAGTGTTCAAATTCAAGCACACGCAGCCGGGCGGGGCGCTCGGACATCTAACGACATCTCTCCAATTTCATCTGCGAAGGATTCCGTAATGAGACTTTCAAGATTCACGGGCGCGGCGCTGGCGGCGCTTTTATTCATCACGACCTGTCCCCTGCCGGCGTTGGCCGACGAGGGGATGTGGACGTTCAACAATCTCCCGCGCGCCGAGATCAAGCGTCGCTACGGTTTTGAAGTTACGGACGAGTGGTTGCGCCGGGCGCAGCTTGCCGTCGTGCGCTTCCCGAACGGCACCGGCTCGTTCGTCTCGCCGGAGGGTCTGGTGCTGACGAACTATCACATCGTCGAGGAGGCGGTCGGCGCGCTCTCGACCGCCGAGCGCGACTACGCCAAGACCGGTTTTGTCGCCCACCGGCGCGAGGACGAGTTGAAGATCGAGGGGATGGAGCTGAACCAGCTCGTCGGCATCGAGGATGTGACGGCGCGCGTCACGGGCGCGGTCAAGCCGGACATGTCCGCGGCGGAGGCGGCCCCCGCGCGGCAGGCCGAGATTACGCGCATCGAGAGTGAGTCCACCGAGAAGACGAGTCTCAAGTCTGAAGTGGTGACGCTCTATCAGGGCGGGCGTTACGATCTCTATCGCTACCGCAAGTATACGGACGTGCGGCTCGTCTTCGCGCCCGAATTTCAGACCGCCTTTTTCGGCGGCGACCCGGACAACTTCAACTTCCCGCGCTACAACCTCGATACGGCGCTCGTCCGCGTCTACGAGGACGGAAAGCCCCACCGCCCCGAAAGCTATTTCAAGTGGTCGGCGGCGGGTGCGAAGGAGGGCGACCTCACGTTCGTCGTCGGCAGTCCCGGCACGACGCAGCGGCTCAACACCGTAGCGCACCTCGAATTTTTGCGCGACCACGGCACGCCCTACACCATCAGCATCCTCGAAAGCCGGCGCGACGCTTTGAAGCCCTACATGGCGCGCGGCGAAGAGGAGACGCGACGCGGCCAGAACGAGCTGAACTACGCCGAGAACTTTATCAAGGTTTTCAAGGGGCAGCTCGAAGGTCTGCGCGACCCCGCGTTGATGCGTCGCAAGCTGGAGGCCGAGCGTGCGCTGCGCCGCTTTGTCAACGCGGACCCGCGCCGCAAGGCCGACTACGGCGATGCGTGGGAGCAGATCGCCGGAGCGCGCAAGAGTCTCGGCGATTACGAGCGCGACCGCCGTTTCCTCGGCGGCCTCTCGTTCTCCGACACCGGCGCGGCCTTCAACACGCAGCTCTTCACCTCCGCGCGCGGCCTCGTCCGTCTCGCGGAAGAGTCGGCGAAGCCCGACTCGGAGCGTCTGCCCGAGTTCACGGACGCGCGCCGCGCCGGGATGGAAGCCGCGCTCTACTCGACCGCGCCCGTCTATGACGACCTCGAACAGATCAAGCTCACGGCCTCGCTCGCGCTCCTGCGCTCGACCTACGGCCCCACGCATCCGCTCGCGCGCAAAGTTCTCGCCGGCAAGACGCCCGAAGCGCGAGCCGCGGAACTGCTCAAGGGAACGAAGCTCAAGGACGTAGAGTTCCGCCGCCAACTCGCGGCGGGCGGCAAAGCCGCGATTGAGAAGTCGAACGATCCGCTCATCGCGCTCGCGCGCTCGATTGACGCGGAGGCGCGCGCGGCGCGCAAGCGTTACGAGTCGGAGGTGTTGGGCGTCGAGCGCACGGCCTACGGGATGATCGCGCGGGCGCTCTTCGAGAAAGAGGGAACGGGCCTCTATCCGGATGCGACCTTCACGCCGCGTCTCTCTTACGGCGCCGTCAAGGGTTATATGGAGCGCGGGAAGCGCGTCACGCCGTTCACGAACTTCGCCGGCCTCTACGCGCGCGCCGCCGCGCACCGATACAAGTTCCCCTACAATCTCACACCGCTCTGGACGGAGAAGAAGTCGGCCCTTGATCTCAAGACGCCCTTCAACTTCGTTACTACGAACGACATCACGGGCGGCAACTCCGGCTCGCCGACTTTCAACAAGGAACTGGAACTCATCGGCCTTATCTTCGACGGCAACATCCAGTCGCTCGTGGGCGCCTTCCACTATGACGAGTCGGTCAACCGTTCCATCTCGGTGGACTCGCGCGGCATGCTCGAAGCGCTCCGCAAGGTCTACGGCGCGACCGAAGTGGCGGATGAGTTGACGGCCAAGACGCCCTCCATGGAGCAGACGCAGTCCGGCGCACGCGCGGCGCGCTGAATCTCCACCAGCGGCGGGCGCGCATTTTGCCGTGGCTAGCTATATACCGCGCACACCAAGAAGTAGACTGTCAGAACCGCCTGCGGTAGCGGGCGGTCTCCAACCTTGACGGAGAGACCGCCCGCTCCCGCAGGCGGTTCTGACCTGCCTGCGTCCACCTCGTCGGCATCTTGGTGTGCCCGGCAGATAGGTGCTTCGGCTGCCGCTCTCGACGGGCAAGGCCGCAGGGGGCTACATCAATCTCTACCGCGAGTCGAGCGCGGACACGCGCCCTAATCCGTTATCGCCTGATAGACGAGGGCGCGCAGTTTGTCGTGGTCATCGAGACCTCTAGCGGGGATGAGCTGCGTGAAATAGACGACCACGAGCTGCTCCTTCGGGTCTACCCAGTAGACGGAATGATAAGCCCCGCCCCACCCGAATTCGCCGACCGACCCCGGCAGACCTCTGGCTCCCACGTTCTCCAGCACGGAAAAGCCGAGTCCGAAGCCCTGACCCTCTCGGAACGCTTTGCCCGCGAGGTGGTTGACCGTCATCAACTCTACGCTCTTGCGGCTCAGGATTCGTTTCCCCTCCAACTCGCCGCCGTTGAGGAGCATCTGTAGGAACCGCGCGTAGTTATCGGCGGTTGAAAGCAGCCCCGCGCCGCCCGAAAAGCTCTTCCTCGGCCCCTGCACGTAAGCGCCCTGCCCCACCATGCCGCCCGGATCGGGCGCACGCTCAAGACCCCCCGACTCTCGCGCGGAGTAAACGACGGCGAGCCGCTCGCGCTTCGACTCCGGGAGATAGAAGTGCGTGTCCGTCATCCCCAGCGGCTGGAGGATGCGCGCGCGGAGAAACTCGTCGAGCGTCTGGCCGCTCACACGCTCGATGAGTGCGCCGAGGATGTCGGTCGCATAGCCGTAGACCCATCGCTCGCCGGGCTGCGCGTCGAAAGGGAGCGCGGCCATGCGCGCGATGGTCGCGCCGACCGGCTCGTCGCGGTCCGCGAAGTACCAGCCCTTGATCCCTGCCGCATCCCAACGGTCGCGTGCGATTCCGTCGCCGTAGCCGACGCCCGCCGTGTGCGTCAACAGGTCGCGGATCGTGATGGGCCGCTTCGCCTTCACAACCTCGTACCCGCCTCCCGGCTTCGGCGTCGCGACGGTTGTCTCGCGGAACTCAGGCAGGTACTTGCCGACGGGGTCGGAGATAAGGAGGCGGCCATCCTCCTGTAGCACCATGATCCCGACGCTCACGAGCGCTTTTGTCTGGGACGCGATGCGAAAGATCGTGTCTTCACGCATGGGCGAAGCGGCCTCGCGGTCTCTCTGCCCAAACGCCTCGACATAGACCGCTTTGCCGCGCCGCGCCACGAGCGCCACTCCGCCGGGAAGCCGTTCCTCCGTCGCGTAACCATGAAGGGCCGCGCTCAAACGCTTGAGCCGCTCCGACGAAAGGCCCACGGTCTCTGGACGCGCCCGCGAGAGCGCCTGCGCGACGGCAGCCGGCGCGGTTGACAGAAGGCTGAAGAGCAAGGCGGCGACTATCGTCGCCCGTCGCGCTCTGTTCAAAAATCCGGTGTTCATCGGCATCCCTCTTTTAATTTGATGATGACCTGACATGGTGGTTTGTCGCGGGGCGCGACCGCCTCTGGCGCGGGCGCACGCGCTGGCGGTGAGGACGCCCGCGAAACCATGTGCGGCAGGGCGCGCTACTTCGCCACTGACCTCCGTTGCGAGAGTTGGTCGGCCATGACGCCGAGCAGGATGACGACGCCCATCACGGCGAAGTTGAGCGAAGAGGGAATGCCCAGCAGGTTGACGAGGTTCTGCAAGACCTGCAAGAGCGCCGCGCCGATGAGGATGCCGACAATCGAACCCTCGCCGCCGCGCAAGCTGCACCCGCCCAAGACCGCCGCCGCGATGCCGTATAGCTCGTAGGCATTGCCGTGCGACGACGGCGAGATCGAATTCGTGTAGAAGGCGAGGACGACGCCGGCGATGCCGGCCAGCAGACCGGAGAGGACATACGCGCTGGCGACGATCAGAGATGAGTTGACGCCGGAATAGCGCGCGGCCACTTCGTTGCGCCCCACGGCGAAGAGATAACGACCGTACACCGAGCGGTGGAGCACGACCCACATCACCGCCGCGATGATGATGAGGAGGATGAACGGCATCGGGATGCCGAAGAGACTGCCCGTCGCCACGTTTTGCAGCGTCTCGAACCCGGCGGCGGCGCCAAAGCCCTTCGTCTCGTCGTTGGCGATAAAACGCGCGAGGCCACGGTAGAACAACAGGCCGCAGAGCGTGACGATGAAGGGCTGCATCCGCACCTTTGTGATGAGGACGCCGTGCAGCGCGCCGAGCGCCGTCGCCACCGCGATGACCAGCAGCACCGCGAGCGGCCCCGGCAGACCCCACTCGACCAGCGCCATCGAGAGCAGCACGCCCAGCAGCGCGAAGATCGAGCCGACCGACAGGTCAATCCCGCCCGTGATGATGACGATGCCGACGCCGATGCTGAAAATGCCGTACATCCCGATCAGCCGCGCCATGTTCTGCAAATTGGCCCCCGACAAAAAACGCGGGTTGAGCACGGCCACGACGACGCACAGAACGACGAGCAGGATGAAGGTGCCGAGTTCTTTTCTCATCACGAACCTCAGAAGCTGTTAGCTCAGAATTAAGGGGCCGCCCGCGGCGAGCAGACCGCCGGTCGGAAACTCTTCAATCGCGGCGAGGGAAGAAGCCGAAAGCTAACCGCTTTCCCCTTACTGTTTTCCCACCGCCAGCCGCATGATCGCCTCTTCGCTGCACTGCGAGCGTTCGAGGATGCCGGTGATGTTGCCTTCGTGCATGACGGCCACGCGGTCGCTCTCGCCTATGATTTCTTCCATGTCGGAGGAGATCATCATAATGGCGACGCCGCTCTCGGCCAGTTCACGCATGAGGTGATAGATTTCCGCCTTCGCGCCGACATCAATGCCGCGCGTCGGCTCGTCGAAGATCAAAAGCTTCGGGTTCAGAGAGAGCCACTTCGCCAGCACGACCTTCTGCTGATTGCCGCCCGACAGGTTTCCCGCGCGCGCTTCGACCGTCGGGGCTTTGATGTTGAGCTTGCCGCGCATCTCCTCGGCGACCTTTCGCTCGGCGTCATACTTGATTAGCCCCATCGAGGCGTAGCGGTCGAGCGCGGGCAGCGTGACGTTCGCGCGGATGGGGAAGTCGAGGAGCAGGCCGGAGTTGCGGCGGTCTTCCGGGACGAGATAGATGCCGCGCGGGATGGTGTCGCGCGGCGAAGAGATTTTGACCGGCGTGCCGTCGAGCATGACCGTTCCGGCCAAAGGAGCGTCCACGCCGAAGATGCTCTGCGCGACCTCGGAGCGGCCCGCGCCGACGAGTCCCGCGAAGCCGAGAATCTCCCCTTTGCCGATGTCGAAGGAGACCGTGCGTTGCGGGTATCGGCTCGTCCGCAGGTCGCGGACTTCGACGTAGCCCGGCTGCCGGGTCGCCGTCGAAGGTTCGTAAAAATGCTTGATGTCGCGCCCCACCATCAGCTTGACGATGTTGTCGTGATTGATCTCGTCGCGCGCGAGCGAGCCGGCGTTGCGCCCGTCACGCAGGACGACGACGCGGTCGGCCAATTCGCCAATCTCGCCCAGCCGGTGCGAGATGTAGATGATGCTGACGCCCTGCGCGCGCAACTCTTTCGAGACCGCGAGCAGCCGCTCGGTCTCGGTGAGCGTGAGGCTCGAAGTCGGTTCGTCCATGATGAGGATGCGCGCGTTCAGCGAGAGCGCCTTCGCCATCTCGACCATCTGCTGCTGCGCGATGGAGAGCTGTGCGAGCGGCGTGCGGCTGGGAATGTCGAGGCCGAGCCGCTTCAAGTGAACTTCCGTCCGGGCGTGTAGCTTGTCGCGGTCAATGAGCCGGAGCAGTCCGCCCCAAACCGGCTCGCGCCCGAGGTAGACGTTCTCGCCGATGTTCAAATTGTCGAGGACGTTCAGCTCCTGATGGACGAAGCCGATGCCGTACGCGGTCGCGTCCGAGACCGAATGGATGACGGCCTCGCTCCCGTTGATGCGTATCGCACCGCCGTCCGGTTGGTAGACGCCGCCGAGAATCTTCATCAACGTGGACTTGCCCGCGCCGTTCTCGCCGGCCAGCGCCACCACCTCGCCCGGATAAACTTCCAGATCAACCGCGTCGAGCGCAATCACGCCGGGGAACCGCTTGCCGATCCCCTTCATTTCGAGGAGTAAGGAAGACATATACGTAAGTGCGGGGACTGAGCCTGAGTCCGCCGCTCCGGGGCGGGTTGGCGTGCACGCTTCGATCTATGCGCGCCCGCGCAGCCGGTTGATCTTCGTGGTGAACTCTTCGATGCTGTCTTTCTTGATGACGAGCGTCGGAACGATGATCTGCTTGTTCGCCGGGATGACCGACTTGTCGCCGCCGAGCACCTTCGCCATGATTTCGATGGACTGCTTGCCGAACTCAAAGGGCTGCTGCACGACCGTGGCGAAGATGGAGCCGTCCTTGACGCCGGCGAGCGTCTCGTCCTCTTCATCGAAGGCGATGATCTTGACCTGTCCGATCTTGCCCGCGTCTTTGACGGCGTTGAGAATGGCCGGGCCGTTGTAGCTCCACAGTCCGACGAGCGCAGCCACGTCCGAGTGTTTCACCAGCGTGTCGGCGGCGTTCGACTTGGCGCGCACGCGGTCCGTGTCGTCCGTGCGGAGGTCAATGATCTCGATGTTCGAGCCTTGCAGCGCCTCTTTGATTCCCTGAAAACGTTCCGCCGCGTTGCGCGCGTCCGACTTGCCGACAAAGACCATAATCTTGCCGCCCTGCGGGAGCGCCTCCTTGATGAGCGCGCCCGCCTGCCGCCCGGCGGCGACGTTGTCGGTGCCGATATAGCAGGCGCGGTCGCTTTTCGGCGCGTCGCTGTCCTGCGTCACGACGAGCGCCTGCTTCGCGGTGTCGTTAATAAGCTGCACTTGATTGTCCGGGTCAACGGGGCTGATGGCGATGCCGTCAATACCCTTGGCGAGCAGGTCGTCAATCACGCGCTTCTGATCCGCCGCCGTCCCTTCCGCCGGAATTTTGAACTCCACCGTCACGTTCGCCAACTCAGTGTCTGCTTGCTCGACCCCTTTGCGCGCGATGGTCCAGAAGTCCGAAGCGTTGTTCGTGACGAAGGCCAGCTTGAACTGTTTACCGCCACCCGCGCCGGGGGCTGAGTTGCCGCCGCTATTGGCGGTCTGATTTTCTCCCGTCCCGCCGGCGCAAGCCGTGACGAGCAGCGCCATCAGCGCGCAGAGACAAACGTGTGCGATGCAGGTCTTTTTCATCTGATCCTCCTGAAGCTATCTGAGTTCTGATCTTAAAAAATTTTTACGCCGTCTCGTACCCTTGTGGGTGTTTCATCCGCCATTCCCAGTCCGACCGGATGATCGAAGCGAGATCGGGATAGAGAGGTCGCCAGCCAAGCAGGTTGTGCGCCTTCTCCGCGTCGGCCACGAGCCGGGATGGGTCGCCCGCCCGGCGCGGTTCCATCCTCATCTCAATCGGACGCCCGGTCACCTGCCGCGCCGTCTCAATCACTTCCAGCACCGAGTAGCCCTGCCCGTCCCCCAAGTTGATGCGCTCCGACGCGCCGCCCTCGCGCAGATGTTTGAGCGCGAGGATGTGCGCCTCGCCGAGATCGGCGACGTGTATGTAATCGCGGATCGCCGTCCCGTCGTCGGTCGGGTAGTCGCCGCCGAAGACCGAGACGAAGGGAAGTTGACCGAGCGCCGCCGCCATCACGTTCGGCAGCAGATGCGTCTCCGGGTCGTGCTGTTCGCCGAGCGCGCTGGTCGCGCCCGACGCGTTGAAATAGCGCAGCGCGACAAACTTCAGACCGTAGGCGCGCTCGTAGCTTTCCATGATGCGTTCCATGAAGAGCTTCGACCAGCCGTAGGGGTTGGTCGGCTGCTGCGGGTGGTCTTCGGAGATCGGCACGCGTTGCGGCTCGCCGTAGGTGGCGCAGGTCGAGGAAAAGACAAGGCGGCGCACGCCGGCTTTCAAAAGCGCGTCGAGCAGCGCGACGCCCTGCACGACGTTGTTGTCAAAGTAACGCGCAGGCTCCGTGACCGACTCGCCCACGTAGGCGAGCGCCGCGAAGTGGATGCACGCTTCGAGTTCATGCTCGGCGGCGATGCGCGCCACGAGGTCGGCGTCGCCGATGCGCCCCTCGTAGAGCGGTACGTCCGACGGGACGGCGGCGCGGTGCCCGCGCGCGAGGTCATCGAGGACGACGACCTGCTCGCCTCGCGCACGCAACAACTCAACCGTCACGCTGCCGATGTAACCCGCACCGCCGGTGACGAGAATCATCGAACCCTCCCTGTTGAATAGCTTCGGAGAACCGCAAGTAGATTGCCGCCCATATTACACGCTCGACACGCGGATTAGAAGATCAAAAGTAGATATGAGATTCTACAGACCGGGGCTTTGCAGTCGCCCCGGCCACGCGTTCGCCGGGCCGAGCGGTCGGGGCGTCAATGTCGAGAGTCGCCGGGGTTAGGCGACTCTCATTATCAAGTGGCCGAACGCGGCGCTGCCGGGCGAAGAGCCGGCGAAGATGTAAGGCCGGTGGCCCGTCTCTCTCTCATACTTGTCGGCCAACTTTTCGACCGTCGAGCCGGCGTCGCGTTCGCCGAGTACGGCGACTGTCCCTCCGCTTCCGCCGCCGGTGATCTTCGCGCCGTACAGCCCCTGCGCCGGCCCGGCTTCGCGGACGAGTTCGACCAGACGGTCGGTGCCCGCCGAGCCGAGGCCGCACGCTGAATAGCTCGCGTGCGATTGGAACATCAACTCACCGAGTAGTTCTAAACGCCGCGCGGAAGAGCTGCACGCGAGCAGCTCCGCGAAGACGCGGACGCGGTGGTGTTCGTAGACGGCGTGCGCCGCCGGGACGCGCACCGCATACACGCCCTCCGGCACGACCCGCGTCACTGTGTCAGTCGTGCCCTTGTAGCGCGACAGAAACTCCGCGCCGCCGGTACGTTCCGGCAAATGGGCGGCGAAGTATTGCTCGAACTCCGAGGGCGTGATGTTGGCGAGATAGCCGCCCCAGCGCGGGTCATCAACAAGAACCGGTTGGCCCGGCTCCGTCTCGTTGACCTTCAAGCCGGCCAGTTCGGCGATGATGCGATAACCCATAAACGCGCCGGTGCGAACCGAGCCGTAGTCCGCGCCCATCACCGCGTGACGCACGCCGGAATCCAGACCCCAGAATGCGACCTCATCGGGAATCTCGACCGCGCCTTGCAATTCGGCGGGCTGGCAGAGCAGCGTGAGCAGGCGTCCCTCTTCGCCGCGGACTGAGGTGAACTGATCCATCACGCCGCACGGCGCGCCGACCACGAGGTTCTCGACGCGCTGGCACAAGAGCGCCGTCTCGCGTGGTTCGAGGGGCAGGTCAAATGCCGCCGCGACCGCCTGCATGGTCGCCACTTCGAGCGCGGCGGAGGAACTCACGCCCTTGCCGTCCGGCACGCCCGATGAGACGAGGATGCGCGCTCCCTCACGAAAGTCCATGCGCCGTTCGCGCATCAGCACGAGAAAGACGCCCGCCACGTAAGCGGCCCAGTGGCGCGCCGGGTCGCGTCGAAAGTACAGGCGCGCGGTGTCGTAATCCGATGCCTCGCCCGTGCCCTCGAAATCCGAGAGCGCCATCTCGAACGACAGCGGACGGTCAGCCTCTTTCGTGAGACTGACGATCTTGAGCGTGCGCGAGGCGTCGCGTTGTAGCGCGACGAGCGTGGCTTCGCGGATCGGCATCTCCAGCACGAGCGAGCCGGAGTAGTCCGCGATGCCCCCCATCACGTCAAGCCGCCCCGGCGCACGTGAGACGAAGAGTTCCGCCTGTGGATTGAAAAATCCGCGCGCCTCTGTCGCCGGATGCCGGTCGAGCGTGTTCAGAAGTTCGACGAACTCCGCCACGTCCGGCAGGTCGCGCATCGTGCCGTGAGAGATGCGATACATGACCCCTCAGCCCCTGTGAGATTGATTGAGCAAGCCGCGCTTGATGAGCGCCGCCTGCAACAGCGGCTCGATGACGGCGCGAATCTGTACGTTGGCGTAACCGGCCCAAGCCATGTCCGGCTCGACCGAGAGCGGCGCGCGCAGGGGGCCACCCGCCGCGTCCGTGACGATCACGCCCAACTCGCGCGCGATGAGTTCCGTGCACAGGTCGTAGGGGTGGCAGCAGATGCTCAAGGGGAGTCCGCGCGCGGCTAGAATCGGCCCCAGCAGCGGGCGCAAGTCCGTGACGAAGCGGTCGTGGCCGCACATCAACTCATAGAGTTGTCCGCCCGAAGAGGTGTATTGATCCTCGAAGCAGAGCGCCTTGCCGGCGGGCGACGGCCCCAGCGCGCCACGCACAATCTCCTCGTCAATCTCCGCTAAGATGTCGCGCGCGCCGGGGAAGAAACGTGAGACCTGCGCGTAGCCGTTGGTGATGGAAGGCGCGCGCGAAGGCTGTAAGGTAAGCGGCGTGCGCTCGCCGCTCAGACGATTGAGGCGCTCGGCCCTCGCGCCCTCGCCGCGTATCGCCCAGACGGAATCCGAGAGGTGCTGTTTGACGAGTGGGATTTCGGTCTGCACCGCCAGCTCGATGTCTTGCAAGTCGGTTGCATCGCCGCGGTTCGGGGCGACGCCCGTCAGAATCCACGCGCTGCGCTTCTGGTACATCAGACCGCGCGTGCCGTCAATCGGGTCAACGATGACGCGCCACACCGCATCCGCTTCCAGAGCGCCGTCCGGCAAGATGACCTCTCCGCCTTCGAGACCCTCGGCGATGAGGACGAGCGGGGCGGCGGGGGCCACTTCGCGCGCGAAGAATTCGACGAGCAGTTCTTCGCTCACGCGATCCACGGCGAAGATGGTGTCGCCCTCTTCGTCCCTGACCACGCGCGCCAGTTCTTCCGTCGAGGCGCGCTCGCACTTGGCGACGACCGCGGCGCGGATGCGCTCGTGAAGTTGCCGGATGGGCGCGAGCAGGTCTCGAATGTCGCTCATCACTTGGTCTCCTGTCGCGCCTGTTTGTAGTGCACGTCGGGGAGGGCGCGCAACTCGGCGGCTTTTTCCTGCGGCGAAGTGTCGGAGAGGAAGTTGCCCCCACCAATCTCCGGGCCGGCCAGATATTTCAACAGGTTCGGTTTTCTGAGCGGCGGGTGGAACTCGATGTGAAAGTGAAAGCTCGAATAGTCGCCGCCATCGGTCGGCGCCTGATGCAGCGGCATGACGTAGGGGAAGGGCATCCGCCACAAATTGTCGAACTTTACGAGCACGGTTTTGAGCACCTCCGCGAAGTCGCGCACCTCACGCTCGGAGAGCGCGGCGAGGCTGGGGTGCGTTGCTTTCGGAGCGACGAACACCTCGTAGGCATAACGCGCGAAGTAAGGCAGAAAAGCGATGGCCGAATCGTTCTCGGCGATGATGCGTCGTCCGTCTTCGCGCTCGGCGGCGAGGATGTCCTGAAAGAGCACGCGGCCCGTCTCCGCGAGATGCCGCTGAGAGGCGCGGGCTTCCGTTTCGATGGTCTTGAAGACGAAGTTGGTGGCGTAAATCTGGCAGTGCGGGTGCGGGTTCGAGACGCCGACCGCCTCACCCTTATTCTCGAAGACGAGTACGTGCGCGATGTCCGGGCGCGCGCCGAGGTCGAGATACTGCGCCTGCCAGACGCGCAACAGATTCTCGATCTCTTCGCGCTCAAGCTCGCCCAGCGTGAGGTTATGTTTGGGGCTGTAGCAGACGACGCGCGCGATGCCGCGCGCCGGGCGGTTGCGGTAGATGCCGGTCGGCGGCGCGAGGTTTGCGGGTGCGTCCGGCGAGACGGAAGGGTGGTCGTTGTCGAAGACGAAGGCGCCGGTGTAGTCGTCGTTACGCTTACCGCTGATGCGCGTGTTGCCGGGGCAGAGATAACAGTCGGGGAGGTATTCGGGCAACACCTCTGCCGCATGTTCGATTGTTCCCCCGCTCCACGGACGATCCTGACGGTGCGCCGCCACGATCACCCACTCTTCGCGCAGAGGATGCCAGCGTTCTTCCCATGACATGATGCCGCTCTTTGGCTCCTCACGCCGCCCGCGTACACATCAAGGCCCCGTTTATTCTTGAAAGCCGGGCCGTTGGCGACGCTCACGCGGCGGTTCTCCGGCAAGAATAAAATTTGAAAACGACTCGATTTTTGCCGACGATTTACCGGCTCCTTTGATAAGCTTAAAATCAGCGCCTGTCAAGATTATTCCACCGCGCAACGACAGATGCCGCGGAGCGTCGTGCGCGTGCGTTGACAACGGGCCGGAGCGGGCCTCAAAAGCAGCGTGCGCGCACCGCTCGATGTGCGCCGGACGGCGTTACTACTAAAATGAAGGAGACCTTTTCAATGCTTGGACTCAAATACTCGATGACTCTGATTTTTAGTGTCGCGCTTTTTGGCGTGGGCCTCATCATCGCCGAGGCCAAACCGGGAATCAGGAAACGACCTTTCGGCAAGACATCGGACGGCGTGGCGGTTGATCTCTACACGCTGACGAACGCGCGCGGCGCGTCAGTCGGCATCATCACTTACGGCGGCACAGTCGTTACGCTCCGGGTGCCGGATCGCAAAGGGGTGATGGGCGACGTGGTGCTCGGCTGCGACACGATGGAAGGCTATGAGAAGAATACCGCCTACCTCGGCGCGCTCATCGGTCGTTACGGCAACCTAGGGCGTTTGCAAAGTCAGGAATGACGGGGATTACTTGACAAATTACAGAAAGACCTTCCACAAGTCAGTTAACGAAGCAGTTCCGAGAACTACGCTGACTCAAGGAAGGTCGCCATGGAGTCTACCACAAGCCAACC
>JBGTBQ010000076.1:0-15615 GCA_041749275.1 Pyrinomonadaceae bacterium
GCGCCGCCCGCCTCCGCCCGCCGGCTGGCTCCCCCCGCCACCCGACGGGCGCCGCCCACCTCCACGCCGCCCGTAGCCTTTTCGATAAAACCGACGCTCGGACAATCAGACAATCACAAGACGCGCCGTCACAGGCAGTGACGGCGCGTCGCTTCGCGTTTAGATTTGCTGCGGTATAATTCCGCCGTGCTTGGAAGTCAAACTTCGAAGATTAGTCTAATGCAGAGTTATGCCTTTGAGTTGAAATAGCTGTATAAAGAGTAAGAGCCTGCATGTAAATTTACATGCAGGCTCCCTTGTAAGTTTTAGATTATATTTTGAAATAACACTCGCATTCGATTACGGAGATTTCGATGACACGCAAAGCAAAGGTTGTGGTCATCATCGCGTTTTACGCGACCCCTGATACGAAAAAGCGAACGATATTTGCGACACGTTATGCAAATTTTATTGGACCGAATAGGATTTTTCATAAAATTTAAATTCAATCTGTTAAAGGGTTGATAGTTGAAAATTAGCCCTAAACGCAAAAAACTCCCATAAGCAAGGAGTTTCAACCAATAATTCTTAATTCTCGGAAAAGAAAAATCAATCTTCTCTGAAGTTATTTAATTGTCAATACACCCCATTCACTTACACACATGGGATGGCTCTAGAGGCCGAGATAGTACTGCTATGAAACTATCTTGTCAAATACTTTTTTGCGAGGCGAAAGAACAGGGTGCAATTAAAAGTGGGACTCGGTCAACGCTGTCCTTGACAGCCTGAACTGCGGTGTGGCAGGTCAAGGTCTCGTCAAAGTATTTGGTGCCGACATCATGAAAATTCTCGACATCGGTTGTGGCAAGCACAAGACGCCGGGCGCGGTTGGCCTCGACAGTAACCCGCGCACGGGGGCCGACGTGATTCACGACCTCGATACGGTGCCGTATCCTTTCGCCGACGACGAGTTCGACGTGGTCATCGGCAATCAGGTGATCGAGCATGTCGAGGACGTGCTGGCCGTGGTCGCCGAACTCCACCGCATCACGAAACCGGGCGGCCTGATTCGTCTCGACACGCCGCACTTTTCGGACATCGCCTCGTACACCGACCCGACGCACAAGCATCACCTGACGACCGAGAGCTTCGCCTACTTCACGGGCGACCGCCCCGACTTCGACTTCTACAGCCACGTGCGCCTGCGCCCCCGCATGGTGCGCGTGACGATGCTCAAGCTGTGGCGCGCGCTCGGCTTCGAGCTTTTAGTCAACAGTTCCAACCGCTACCCCGCGCTGCGCTTTCTGCGTCGCTTCTGGGAGCAGTATCTCTGCTTCGTCGTCCGTGGGAAGACAATCTATTTTGAGTTTGAAGTGATAAAGTAACGACAAACGGTTGGGACAAGGTAAAGGAAAAAGGGAGGATCAGGGCATGAGCAGCAAGGCAAAGAAAGCGAAGCCCGCGGACGACTCACCGCCGAAACGCTCGGCGAGTCGTCCGAGCAAGAAAGATCAGATCATCTCGCTGTTTCTTTCCGGCATGGGCGAGGTTCAGGACATCGCGATCATCATGGGGTCGCGCCCCTCTTACGTCGGGTCGGTGTTGCAGGAGGCGGGCCTCGTCAGCGGCTACTTCGACCTCTACACCTCGACGGCGCACCCGCAGAACGTCTACTCGAAGTTTTTCGCCAGCAAGCTCGGATTCAAGGATGAGGCCACCGCGCGCCAGAGCGTCGAGTTGATTGATCGGCTCTACCGCCAGTTCGAGTTCGCGGGCGACCGCGCCGGCCAGCACCACGCGCTGACGATGGCGCTCACCATGTTCGACCGCGCGCGCTGGACGAACAAAGGGCGCGAGGCCGAAATTTTTCAGCACTGGCTGACGGCGCGCATCGGCGAGGCCATTCTCACCACCGACGAAGGCGAAGAGATTGAAGAGTCGCCGGACGAGCTTTCTTGAAAACTCGTGTTGAATCGCAAACGACGACATGTTCCCTCGACATAAAATCTTCTCCGCCCTCCTGCTCGTCATCTGTCTCTTTCCGGCGGCGACGCGCGCCGACAAGGTTGACGACTACATCCGCGAACAGATGCGACGCCGACACGTGCCGGGCCTCGCGCTCGCCGTCGTGCGCGACGGCAAGGTAGTCAAGGCGCAAGGCTACGGGCTGGCGAGCGTCGAGCTGAACGTGCCGGCGACGCCCGAAACCGTTTTCGAGATCGGCTCGGTCTCGAAGCAGATCACCGCCGCCGCCGTCATGCTGCTCGTCGAAGAGGGCAAGCTCACACTCGACGCCCCCATCAGCAAACATCTGCCGAACACGCCGCCCGCGTGGGCATCCGTCACCGTGCGGAACCTTTTGACGCACACCTCCGGCATCAAAAACTACACCGGCCTGCATGGCTTTGAACTGACCGAGCGTCTGAAGCGCGACGACTTCATCAAGCTCATCGGCGCGCACCCGCTCGCCTTCGCCCCCGGCGACGCGCACAGTTACGGCAACACCAACTACAACCTGCTCGGTTTCATCGTCGAGGCCGTGTCGGGCCAAACCTACTGGCAATTCGTCACTACGCGCATCTTTAAGCCGCTCGGCATGAACGCGACGCGCGACCGCGACCCGCGCTACGTTATCCCGCACCGCGCCGAGGGCTACGAGTGGGAGGATGGACAACTCGTCGGGCGCGACTACGACTTGACGGACGTGTTCTCGGCGGGCGCGATTGTCTCGACCGTGCTCGATCTGGTGAAGTGGGACGCGGCGCTCGCGGGCGAAAAGTTTTTGCGGCGGTCGAGTCTCGAACAGGTCTGGACTCCGACGCGCCTGAATGGAGGACGGACGCACCCCTACGCCCTCGGCTGGTACATCGAGGAGTTGCGCGGCCACGGTCGCGTCCGGCACAACGGCCAGACCGCCGGCTTTGCCGCTTCCATCGCGCGCTATCGCGGCGACCGCGTGACCGTCATCGTGCTCACGAACCTCGGCACGCTCGGTCTCGCCGGACGCATCAATCAGGGCGTCGCCAAGCTCTACATCCCCGCCATGTCGCTCAAGCACGTGCGCGAGCAGGCCGACCCCGACCCGCGGATGACCGTAGTGCTGCGCGCCGCCCTCGACGAGCTGTTGGCCGGCAAGGTCAACGCGGGCGCGTTCACGCAGGAGCGCGGCGCGGCCCTCTCCTCCGACGGCTCGAAAGAGTTCTGGCGTCAGGTCGCGTCTTACGGCCCGCTCAAAAGCCTCGCCTTCGTCGAACGCGAGCCTGCCGAGAAGAACCGCGCCCTGCGCTACAAAGCCGCGCTCGGCGAACACCTCCTGCTCCTGCGGTTCGTCGTGGATGATGACGGCAAGGTCGCGGACGTGAGCGTTGAAGAAGAAGAGTGAGAAGGAGAGCTTTTTTCTTCACTGACGGAATTTTTTCCGCCGCGCCTCCGGCGTAAGCGTTGAATCTCCAAACACGCTCTGAGTCGAATGAACCTCTGGCAGGGCAACACGGACGGCGAGCGCGGGTTGGAATCATTCAGTCGTCCCGCGCTCGTCGCGCTCATGCTCAACGTCGCGCTGTACGCGGCGGCGCGGCTGTGGCGGCTCGACGCGGCGTGTCTCTGGTTCGACGAAATCTTCAGCGTCCACGCCGCGCGCCATGCATGGGGCGAGATGTTTCGGTTCGTCGCCGCCGACCTCATCCATCCGCCGCTCTTCTACGCGCTCTTGAAAATATGGACGGCGGCGGGCGGCGAGTCGCTCCTCTGGCTGCGGCTCTTCCCGGCGCTCACGTCAATCGCCGCGATTGTTCCTTTCCTGCTCCTCGCGCGCGAGTTGCGCGTGCGCGCGGCGGAAGTGAATCTCGCGCTGCTCGTCGTGGCCGCGAACGGCTATCTCATCAAGTACGCGCAGGAAGCGCGGATGTACAGCCTGCTCCTCTTTCTCACGCTCACGTCGCTCTGGCTGTTCATCAGATTTCTCCACGCGGGACGGAAGACGAAAGGCGTGCTTCTCGCGCTCACGGTCTTCAACCTGCTCCTCATCTACACGCACTACTACGGCTGGCTCGTCGTCGTCGCCGAAGCGCTCTATCTTCTCTGTAGAGCGCGTGACAGACTCGCTTCATTTTTAATCAGCGTCGCCGCGCTCGGCGTCTGCTTCGCGCCGTGGGCTTACGCCTGTTTCGCGGCGGCGGGCGAGGGCGGCGGCCTCGCGCAGAACATCGGCTGGCAGACGCGCCCCGGAGCGGACGAGGTGTGGCAACTCTTTGCGCTCTTTCACCAGCCTTTTTATTTTCGCCAGAGTTCCGCCGCGCCGCTATATGTCCGCTGGGGCGCGCTGCTCGGATTTTTACTTATCTCCGCGCCGGTGATTTTTCTACTACTGCGCGAGTGGAAAAGAAGCGGCGCGGTTGATGAGCGACGACCCGACGCGGCGGCGCTCCTTCTCGTCTGCGTGCTGGCGCCTGTCTCCCTCGCCTTCGCGCTCAGTCACGCGCTGCCCGTCTCGGTTTGGGGCACGCGCCATCTGATCGTCGCCGCCGTCCCCTACCTGCTGCTCGGCGCAATCGCGCTTGCCCGCCTGCGCCCGTTCTGGCTGAGGGGCGCGCTGTCCGTCGTTCTGGGCTGCTGGCTTTTCGTGGCTGCTCTGGCGACCGCCTTAAGACGCGAGGGCGGATTCATCTGGTGCGCGTGGGGAGACCTCGGCGCGCAGGCGTTGACAACCGAGCCGGCGGACGGTCGCGTCAACCTCTATGCCTTTGAAGACCTCGTGGCATATCACCTCTGGTTCGCATTCTCGACGGCGAAAGACGAGCGCTTCAAAGTATCGGTCGTCAAAGGCGTCCCCGGTCTCGCCGAAGACCCGGCCTACTTCCTGCCGCGACGCTTCGACGGCGTGGCCGTCGTCCGCGACCTCTCCGTCCTCACGGGCGAGCGGCTGTGGCTTGCCTTCCGCGACACTTCCTTGAGCGAGGAGCGCCCACCCTTGAAACAGATGAAGGAGCGCGGCTATCACGTGGAACGGGTTTTCGAGACGAGCGCGCAAGGGCAGCGCGCGTTCCTCGTCCTCGTCGCGCGTTGACAGACAAGCTCAACTCTCCGTCCGCGCTGCGCGACCACGCATCCCGCTGCTCGATCAGTGCCACATCGCGGTAGCTCCGCGCGTCGTCAATAAAGTCTCTTGACAGCGCGCGCACGCGCTCTCTATATTTTTTAAGTGATTGGGAACGCAGGCCGCGCGCGTGCGCTCCCAGCCTCCCGCCCTTTGTTCCACGTCGCCACACTTCGGTTGACGCACTCGCGCGCGGCTCGTCGTTGACATTCCGCCGACGCCACATTATCTTTCAACTTCCTGAGCGCCCCCCTTGGGCGAATTTCGGCGCCCTTCCGTCTGTTCAAGGAGTCCATATGCGAGTTCTCACTAAACTGTCTTCGGCCCTGCTGCTTTTTGCCGTGCTGCTCGTCTTCGCGCCCGACGCGCGGGCCGACGAAGCGGTCATCGTCACCGGCGGCGGGTCTTCGACTAACGGCTTTGTTTTGATGGGCCAGAACTTCACGCTGCGCCTCACGCTCAATAACGGGCCGCTCACAGGCCCGTATCGCCCCGGCGACGCCGTCAATGTCGGGCATTACAATCTCGGCCTCGACATACGCAATGCGGGGCCGGGCGTGATAAACGGGGTTACCTACAGCCCGCTCTCCTACCTCGGCGACATCAGACTCAGCGCCCCCGTGATCCTCCCCTTGGGCGAGACGCCGGTGACGACGCTGGTCGTGCCGTTCAGGTTGAGCGGGCACCTGATGGTCTGCCCGTCCGAGGGTGCTGCGATTTCAGGCTGTGCGCCCGGCTTCGTCTTCGACGCGCAGTTGCTCGGTGAGGGCATTGCCACCGTCACCCTGCACAGCTTCATCCACACAGACGGCACTCTCCGTTACCAACTGGGGCGTGTCAGCTACGAAATCCGCACGCCCACGCCGGAGCCGGCGACGCTGCTGCTGCTCGGCACGGCTCTGACGGCGCTCGCCGCCGGTGCACGCCGACGGCGCAAGGCCCGCCGCGAAGAATGAAAAACGGCGACAGAGATACCCGCCGCGAGAAGCAAAATGAAAAGGCGGGCGAGACTCTTTCTGAGTCTCGCCCGCCTTTGCGTTTCTCAACACGCGCGACAGACCTTCGTCATGTGGCCTGCGACATCAGACCCGGCGATACACCTCGCGCCCGTCCGCGCTGAGTTCGACGGCGAGCATGTTTTCCGTGTGCGCGAGATCGAGGTGGGCGACCGACTCCGAGACGGCGAGGAAGCGATGCACATCGTCCGCGCCGGGGAACATCTCGCGCGAGATGTCCCACGCGGTCGCGCCCGTCTTCGGGATGAGACGAATGACCTCCGCCTGCCGCTCGTTGATGGCGCGCAGGTAACGGTTGAAGAGTTCTTCGTAGTCTTCGACGGGTTCGCCGTGTCCGCCGTGAACCAGCGTCGGCGAGAGCGAGCGCAGACGCGCGAGGCTGACCATGTACTCCGAGAGCGAAGGGAAGCGGCGCGCTGGGTCAACCGGGTCGGGCGAGAGCACGGGGTTCGGCGTGATGCGCTTCAGAACGCAGTCGCCCGCGATGATGGTGCGGTCGGCCTCACGCAAAAACGAACACGAGCCGGGCGTGTGCCCCGGCGTGTGGACGACGCGCAGAGCGCCCTTCTCAAATTTAATCTCTTCCTCGTCCACCAGTTCCGCGTGCTCGTGCTCTTCGAGCGCATCCGCATACTGGCGCACGCCCTCGTACACGCGCCGCATCCCTTCAATCCCTTCTTTGGGTACGCCCGCGCGCACAAGCAGCGCATGATGCTCCTCGTATTCGAGTCGCCCTTTGCGATGGCCCGTCTCCCACCCATGCACAAAAACCTGCGCGTCCTTCGCCTCGTCGCGTAACTGCTTCGCCAGCCCGCAGTGATCCTCGTGCGCGTGCGTCAGCACGATGCGCCGGATGTCCCCCACGCGCACCCGCGCCCGCCGCAAGCCCTCCTTCAGCGCCTCTATTGCTTCCTTTGTCTTCGGCCCCGTGTCAATCAGCGTCAACGGCTCTTCGGCGATCAGATAGACGTTCACCGGCCCGACATAGAACGGCGTTGGCACTGAAATAGGAATGATATGCATGACGACAAGTCGGAAGTCGGAAGTCGGAAATCAGAAGCCAGAATGAAGAGGCGGCGACCTCTTTTTTTTGACTTCCGTTTAGATCGGATTTCACTTGGCTGTACGGTCAGAACCGCCCCCCGTACACTGACTTGAAAACCGATCTAGTAGACGTACTTGTTCGCTTTGACCATCGCATCGGCGATCTTTCGGCGCGCGGCGACGGTGTTGGCGGGCGTGTTCTTGGTAAAGCGGCGGAGCGCGGCGAGGAGCGTCCGCAACTCGTCGCCCTCGGCCATCGCGGCGAGCGTGTTTTTGGCGTTCGCTTCGACGCGCTCGACGGCGTCGTTGCAAAAGACGCGCACCATGTCGAGATAGAGCGCCGCCGCCTCTTCGCCTTGCGCGGCGGCCAGTTTTTGCGCGCGCAGCACCGCGGACTCCATCGCATAGACATCCATGATGATGTCCGCCGCGCCGATTAAAATTTCCTGCTCGTCGGAGAGCGCCGCCATATACTTCTGCGCCGCCGTGCCCAAGACCATCAGCGCGACCTTCTTCGCGTTGCCGACGAGACGCGCCTCGTTGGCGAGCACGCCCTCGTCTTCGTCAAAGGACGGCAGACTCGGCGACAGCATCTCTTCCATCAACCCCTGCGCCGCCGGCAGGAGCGCGAGCTTGCCCGTCATGGCGCGCTTCATCAACATACCGGGAATGAGCATCCGGTTGATCTCGTTCGTGCCCTCGAAGATGCGGTTGATGCGTGAGTCGCGGTAGGCCCTTTCAGCCGGATAGTCCGCCGAGTAGCCGTAGCCGCCGAAAATCTGCACCATCTCGTCGGCGACGAAGTCGCAGTATTCCGAGAGCGCGACCTTGATGATCGAGCACTCGACGGCGTACTCCTCAATCGCTCTGAGTTTCGATTCAGGGTCGGCTGCGTCCGCTGTGGCGTTGATCGCGCCCTCAATCATGCCGAGCGCGCGATAGACCATCGCCTCGCCAATCCACGTGGCGATAGCCATCTCGGCGAGCTTCGTCTTAATCGCGCCGAAGGAGGAGATGGGCTTGCCGAATTGATGGCGCTCGTTGGCGTAGCGCACGGCCTCTTGCGTCATCAACTTCATCCCGCCGTTGCACATCGCGCCGAGTTTGAAGCGACCGATGTTGAGGATGTTGAAGGCGATCTTGTGTCCCTTGCCGACTTCGCCCAAAAGGTTCTCGACCGGCGTCTTGACGTTGTCGAGCACGAGCGCCGTCGTCGAAGAACCCTTGATGCCCATCTTGTGCTCTTCGGCTCCATTCTGTAAGCCCTCCTGCCGCTCGACGATGAAGCCGCTGAACTTGTCGCCGTCAACTTTGGCGAAGACGACGAACACGTCGGCGAAACCGCCGTTCGTGATCCACATCTTCTCGCCCTTGAGGACGTAATGCGTGCCGTCTTCACTAAGCCGCGCCGTGGCTTTGGCCGCGAGCGCGTCCGAACCCGAACCGGCTTCCGTGAGCGCATAGGCCGTAATGAGTTCGCCCGTGATGAGCTTCGGCAGGTACTTCTTTTTAGCCGCTTCAGTGCCGTAGTAGAGAATCGGCAGCAACCCGATGCCGCTCTGCGCGCCCATCGTCGTGGCGAACGAGGCGGCGCGCCCGAAGAACTCGCCGATGATCGCGCCCGTCACCTGATCCATCCCCAACCCGCCGTACTCCTCCGGCAAGGTCGCGCCGACAAAACCCAACTCCGCTCCCTGCTGGACAAGGTCGCGCGCGATCTTCCAGTCCTTCGTCTTCTCCAATTCGTCCATGCGCGGGCGCACCTCGTTATCCATGAACTGCCGCGCGGTGTCGGCGATCATGCGGTGCTCTTCGGTGAAATCTTCGGGCGTGAAGACCTCTTCGGGCGTTCTTTCTTCAATCAGAAAACTTCCGCCCACAATGATTTTTTTCTCTTCGGCTACGGCAGACATGTGACACATCCTTTCAGGTTAAAGGGTTAAATTTGCCACGGAAACACAGAGGCGCAGAGAAAATAGAAGGAATAGTCTTCGAGGGAGAGTTGAACGCTGAAAGATTCGCGCCGCTCGTAGCCGGGCGGTCGAACCGTTCGGGCGGCGTGGCCGTATCATTCAACTCTCCCTCAAAGACTATCACCATTTTCTTCCTCTGTGCCTCTGTGTCTCCGTGGCTCTTCTTCTTTAAGCGATCCGCTCGAAAATTCCCGCCGCGCCCATGCCGCCGCCGACGCACATCGTGACCATGCCATAACGACCGTTGCGGCGTTCAAGCTCGCGCAGGATGGTCGCGGTCAACTTCGCGCCCGTGCAACCGAGCGGATGACCGAGCGCGATGGCGCCGCCGTTGACATTCACCTTTTCAGGGTCGAGTCCGAGCGTCTTGATGACAGCCAAGCTCTGCGCGGCGAAGGCTTCGTTGAGTTCGATCACGTCAATCTCTTCGAGTGTGAGGCCCGCGAGTTTCAAGACCTTCGGGATGGCGAAGACGGGGCCGATGCCCATCTCTTCGGGCGGGCAGCCGGCGGTGGCGTAGGCGACGAAGCGCGCGAGCGGCTTCAGGTTCAAAGCACGCGCCCTTTCGTCCGACATGACGACGGCAGCCGCCGCGCCGTCCGACATCTGCGAGGCGTTGCCGGCGGTGATCGTGCCTTTGACGTGAAAGGCGGGCCTGAGTTTCGCCAACCCCTCGGCGCTCGAATCGTGACGCACGCCCTCGTCCTTCGTGAACGAGATTTCGCGCCGTGTCTTCTTGCCCTTCGCGTCAAGCTCCTCGAAGGCGACGGTGAGCGGCACGATCTCGTCGTCGAACTTCCCCGCGCTCTGCGCGGCGGCGGCGCGCTCGTGCGAGCGGAGCGCGAAAGCGTCCTGCTCTTCGCGCGACACTTCGTACTTGCGCGCGACGTTCTCGGTCGCCAGTCCCATGTTGAGATAAAAATCCGGATAGTGCTCGACGAGGTACGGGTTCGGGCGAATGGTGTGCCCGCCCATCGGAATCATGGACATGGTTTCGAGTCCGCCCGCGACGATCACCTCGGCCCCGCCCGCGCGGATGCGATCCGCCGCCATGGCGATGGATTGCAGACCCGACGAGCAGAAACGGTTGATCGTCATCGCGCTCGTCTCGACCGGCAGCCCGGCGCGGATGGCCGCCGCGCGGGCGACGTTCATCCCCTGCTCGGCCTCCGGCATCGCGCAGCCCATGATGACATCTTCGATCTCGGCCTTGTCCAACCCCTCGGCGCGTTGAAGGGCTTCCTCGATGACCGCCGCGCCCATCTCGTCGGGCCGCGTGTTTCGCAAAGTCCCTTTGGGAGCCTTGCCGACCGCCGTCCGCACGGCGGAAACGATAACTGCGTCTCGCATTTTGGTGTCTCTCTGTTGTTCGTAACCCGTTGTCATCTTGATAACGTCGCGCGTCAGGCACGCTGGATTTTAACGCGGAGTACGCGGAGAAGAATTCGGAACGATTTTCTCCGTGCTCTCCGCGTCTCTCCGCGTACTCCGCGTTAAAATCCGCCCTTACTGAAACTTCAACCATCGTCTCCAACTCGACCGTCAAATCGCCACCGCGACCTCTTCCAACGGCAGCGCATCGCGCAACGCTTGCGGCGTAAGCGAAACCAGAAAACCGCGCTTGCCACCGTTGATGTAAATCTTCGGCAAGTCAAAAATCGTGCGCTCGACGTAAACGGGTAGCCGCGCGCGCGTGCCGAACGGACTCGTGCCGCCGACCATGTAACCCGTGTGCTTTTGCGCCGTCTCCGGCGCGCAAGGGGCGACGCTCTTAACGCCGATATGACGCGCGAGTTGCTTGGTCGAGACCTCTCGGTCGCCGTGCATGAGCATAATGAGCGGCTGGCGCGCGTCCGTCTCCATCACCAACGTTTTGACGACCGCGTGCTCGTCAACGCCCAACTCCTCCGCCGAGCGGCGCGTGCCGCCGTGCTCTTCGTAAACGTAGAGGTGCGGCTCGAACGCGATCTTTTTCTCGCGCAAGACGCGCACGGCTGGCGTCACCGGATAATCCATCACTCAAGTTCAAGATTCACAGTTCAAAATCAAAGCGTCGCTCCTGACTTCGCGCCTTGAACTCGCTGTGGAAAGCCCTCGGTCTCCATCACGCGCCGTGCCTGCTCGAAGTGTCGCCGCTCGTGCGTGACGACGATGCGATAGGCGTCAATCAGTCTGTACGTGATGAAGCGCGCGATGGGCGACGTGACGATGATCTTCTCCGCGTCCAAGTTCGCCGTCGCCCGCATCCGCTCGGCAAGTTGTCGCTGGCTCTCGACGAACTTCTCGATCACGTCCGCGCCAATCGCACTGGCTGAAGGCCGGACTCTCGCGGGGGCCTTGAATCTTCTTTTCGCGCTGGGCTGCATCGCGCCGACGATCATGCGTCCGAAGAAGCTCGACAACGGCGACCATTTCTCCCAGATGCTGATGGCGCGCTGGCCCGCCGTGATTCGTTCGAGCGTGGGGAAGAAATATTGACTGGTCACGATCAGATGATCGAAACACTGGCCGACGCTCCAACTGTCCGCCGACGGCTTCCAGTTGAGTTGCTCCGCCGACAGACCGCCAAAGGTTTTCCGTGTGTCGGCGGCGAGGACGTTCAACTGTTCGAGCAGCCCGGCCAACTCGCCGCTTGGAAGTTTGGTGCTCATTTCAACCACTCAACCTTTTGCCGGTCAATCGTCCGCTCAGTTCCGCAGCGGCTTACCCGTCTTCAGCATATTCGCAATGCGTTCCTGCGTCTTGCGCTCGCCGCACAGAGAAAGAAACGCCTCGCGCTCAAGGTCTAACAGATACTGCTCGGAGACGCGCGTCTCGTGGTTCAGGTCGCCGCCCGTGAGGATGCGCGCCAGCTTCTCGCCGATCAGCGCGTCGTGGTCGGAGATGAAGCCGGCGCGCTTCATCTGATGGATGCCGAGTTTGAAGGTCGAGAGCGCGGGCAGACCGAGCGCGAGCACATCCGCGCGCGGTTGCGGGCGCGTGTAGCCGGTCGCGGCGAGCGAGAGCACCTCCTGTTTGGCGTCGGCGATGAGGCGGTCGGCGTTCATCGAATACGAGTCTTCATCGCGGAGAAAGCCATAGCCCCGCGCCTCTTCGGCGGAGGTGGCGACCTTCGCCATGGCGATGGTCTCGAAGGCGCGTTTGACGAAGGGGAACGGGTCGGCGTCCGACACTCCCGCCGGAATCGAATCGAGCGCGCGCACCAGCATCTCCTTCGTCCCGCCGCCCGCCGGGATCAACCCGACGCCCACTTCGACCAACCCGATGTAAGTCTCGGCGGAGGCGCGCACGCGGTCGGCGTGCAGAGTCATCTCGCACCCGCCGCCGAAAGTCAGCCCGAACGGCGCGACGACCACCGGCTTCGCCGAATAGCGCAGACTCATCGTCGCGTGCTGGAACGCGCGAATGGCGAGGTCTAATTCTTCCCACTCCTCGTCCTGCGCGCCCAACAGCACCAGCATCAAATTCGCGCCGACCGAAAACTGCGGACTCTGATTGCCGACGACGAGGCCGAGAAAATTCTTCTCGACTTCGGCGAGCGCCGTCCGCAACATCTGGAGCGTGTCGCCGCCGATGGAGTTCATCTTCGAGTGAAACTCCAGACAGGCCACGCCATCGCCGATGTCAATGAGCGACGCGCCCGAATTCTTCTTGATGACGCCCGTGCGGTCTTTGACCGACTTCAGAATAATCGCGCCGGCGGGCGGCGTGACGGGGAGATACTTTTCGGATGCGAAGTCGAAGTGGAGTTCCTGCCCGTCCTCGTTTTTGTAGAAAGAGGTCGCGCCCGCCGCGAGCATCCGTTCGACGACGGCGGGAATCTTTCGGCCTTCCTCCTTCATGCGCGCGACCGATTTTTCGACGCCGAGAGCATCCCACGTCTCGAACACACCCAGTTCCCAGCCGAAGCCCCAACGCATCGCGCGGTCAACCTCGACCACCGTGTCGGCGACTTCCGGGACGCGGTTCGCGGCATAGAGCAGGGTCTTGGAAATCGTCTTCCACAAAAACGCGCCGACGCGGTCTTTGCCCCAGACCAGAGACTTGAGGCGGGCGCGCGTGTCCTCGATGTTCTTCGCCACGTCGAGCGCCGGGAGCTTCGCTTTTTGCTGGGGGCGATATTCGAGCGAGGCGTAATCGAGCGTCCAGATTTCGCGCTTCTCGCCCTCGCCCTTCTGCTTGCGGTAAAACCCGCCCTTCGTCTTGTCGCCGAGCATCCCGCGCTCGATCATCTGGCCGACAAAATCGGGGGCGAGGTACACGCCGCGCTCCTCGTCTTCAGGCACGGCCTCGTAAAGATTTTTGGCGACGTGCGTGAGGATATCGAGGCCCACGATGTCGAAGGTGCGGAAGGTCGCGGACTTCGGGCGGCCCACGGCCTGCCCCGTCATCTTGTCAACTTCCTCGATGGTGTATCCGTCCTCGGCCATCGTGTGCAGCGTCACGAGCGCGCCGTAGGTGCCGATGCGATTGGCGATAAAGTTCGGGCGGTCTTTGGCGACCACGACGCCCTTGCCGAGTCGCTGGTCGAGGAAACCATAGAGCGAGCACGACACTTCCGGCTTCGTCCATTCGGTGCGGATGAGTTCGACGAGGTGCAGGTAGCGCGGCGGGTTGAAAAAGTGCGTGCCGAGGAAATGCGCGCGGAAGTCTTCGCTCCGGCCTTCGGCGAGGTCTCGAATCGGGATGCCGCTCGTGTTCGACGCGACGACCGAACCGGGCCGGCGAAACTGTTCGACGCGCTCGTAGAGCCGGCGCTTGATGTCGAGATTCTCGACGACGGCTTCGATGATGAGGTCGCAGTCTGTGAGCTTCGACAAATCGTCGTCGAAGTTACCGACCGAGACGAGCGCGGCCCCGCCCGGCGTGAAGAACGCGGCGGGCTTCGCCTTCTTCGCCGCCTCGAGTCCGCCGCGCGCGATGCGGTCGCGCACTTCTCTGGCTTCGAGCGTTAACCCTCGCGCCGTCTCTGCCGGCGTCAGTTCCTTCGGCGCGATGTCGAGGAGAAGCGTGGGGATGCCGGCGTTCGCCAGATGCGCCGCGATCTGCGCGCCCATCGTGCCCGCGCCGAGCACCGCGGCCTTTTCGATCCGAATCATATAGGGGTGGATGCCTTTCCGAGCGGAAAATCGAACGCCTCATCATACTGAATGAGCGTTCATTCAGCAAGCGAAAAGTAAACGGCGGCGTTGCTAACGCGCCGCACGCCGGTTTCGTGGTGGTGGCTTTCACCACCACCACGACCAAAGGGAACGAATCCCTTTGGAACCCCAGTCTGAGGGGGGAAACGTCCCCCCTCAGACTCCCCCAGAAGGACGCATTCAGCCACAGCCAAAGGCTGTGGCTTTCTGCGCTTTTAGTGAATGACACCACGCACGGTGCTGTTTCGTAGCCTTTTTGTTGCCTTATTGACAAGTTCCAAGTGTCCCTGTCGTCATAATAATATCGGGGGGCGTAGTGGCGCGGACTCGCCGACTAACTTGCTGCTGAGAAATATAGGTTGTGGAAAAGACCGAAACCAGCCCGTTTGATATAGGCCGACGTTACCCTAAGGGGGCACTGCTGGAGGCGCGCGTACAAACCATTAAGCCTTTCGAGGCCGTTCTGGAGTTATGCGATGGCACAAAAGGGATTATTCGTAACCGTGAGTTGTCTTGGGAACGCGAGCCTAGTCACCCGCAAGAGGTTCTGAAAGTCGGACAGAAGGTAAAAGTCTTAGTCATCGGCATAGATCGCATGCGCTCGCGGTTGAAACTCAGCCTGCGGCAAGCGGTAACAGACCCTTGGAAGGGGATAGATAAGCGCTATAAAGTTGGGCAGGTTGTTAGTTGCAAAGTGGTTGCGTTGGCGGGTGACGGGGGATTCTTGGAAGTGGAGCCGGCAGTGTGCGGCTTTGTGCGGCTTAACGAGGTATGTGTGCCGCCGCCGCATCACATCCATGACGTGCTCTGGATCGGTGATGCCACTGAGGCTGTCGTTACGGAATTAAGACATGAGGAGCGGCGTATCGGACTGAGTATAAAGCGGCGCTTACAGCTTCTGGAGCACCAAGTGGATGGCTTGCTCAGGCGGAAGCGCCTTGAGGCTGAGAATAGCCGAAGGTCTTCGCTGGGAGAGTTGTTGAGCGAGCAAGAGCGGCTTTCCCTCTTGAGTTACTTGAGAGGCAGAGGGCATGGCGCGCCCGATGAAGATGCAGTAACTGAGATGCCGTCTGCCTTAACGAAAGTAATGAGGAGGATTTTACTCGCTGATGACAGCCCGAGTTTCCGAGGTTCGCTCCAGCGACTCCTGACCAGATTAGGGCACAAGGTTGAGGCCGTTGACAGCGCCGAAAGAGCGGTAGAAGTATGCTCCAAAAATGAATTCGATCTATATGGAAGCTACACCAAGAAGTGGATAGGCGACCAGTGTAAGATGATGGTTGCAGAAAAACTACAAGGCTGAGGTTGCCATGTGCTGAGTGAAGAGGATTATGCCGAAGCGTGTCGGCGGTATAAGGACAAACGAA
>JBGTBQ010000077.1:0-6476 GCA_041749275.1 Pyrinomonadaceae bacterium
GTATCTGGGAAAAGTTAAGAGATAGAAGGATCAACAGAAAGCACGCAGCCAAAAAAGCCACTACTTAAGCCCTTTTCATACTTGATTTCTCCCTCCGCATCTAATAGCTTCTAACGCGACCCAAAGACACCCTTTTTCGGAACCGAGCCGTGCCTTTTCAATATAGTCAACTTCTGCCTGTCTGTGTGTCGTTCGCGCTGGCGCTCGTGCTGACGCCGATGGTGCGGGCGCTCGCGCGGCGATTCGGCTGGGTGGCGAAGCCGAAGGCCGACCGCTGGCACAGTAAGCCCACCGCGATGATGGGCGGCGTGGCGATCTTCTTCGCGGTCGCGCTCACTTACGTCGTCTTCATCCCGCACTCGCCCGAAGGCTGGGTCGTGATGGCCGCGAGCACCTTCCTCTTCTTCGTCGGGCTGGTGGACGACGTGCTCCATATCAAGCCCTATCAAAAACTGATCGGGCAGGTGCTGGGCGCAAGCCTAGTCGTCTTCTTCGGGCTTTCCCTGCCGTGGGGCTGGACTGCGTCGGTCACGATGGCGGTGACGATCTTCTGGCTGATCGGGATTACGAACGCGATCAACCTGCTCGACAACATGGACGGCCTCGCCGCCGGGGTGTCGGCCATCGCCGCCGCCTTCATCGCCGCGAGCCTCGCCGTCAACGGGCAAGTGACCGAGGCCGTCATGCTCGGCGTGTTTGCCGCCGCGCTCGTCGGCTTTCTGGTCTTCAATTCGAACCCGGCGACGATCTTTATGGGCGACGCCGGCTCGATGTTCGTCGGCTTCTTTCTGGCGAGCACGGCGTTGCTCTCGGCGGCGGGTGGACGCAGCCGCAGTTTTCTCGTCGTCGTCGCCGTGCCCGTTCTCGTCCTCTTCATCCCCATCTTCGACACGACGCTCGTCACCATCGTCCGCAAACTTTCCGGGCGCTCCGTGAGTACGGGCGGACGCGATCACACGTCGCACCGGCTGGTCGCGCTGGGGCTGTCGGAGCGGCGCGCGGTGTGGATGCTCTACGGGTTCGCGGGCGTGTCGGGGTTGCTGGCGATGATGGTGAACGAGCTGACGCCGATAGCCAGCCTCGCGCTCATCCTCGGCTTCACGGTGTTGCTGACGCTGGTCGGCGTCTACCTCGCGGGCGTCAAGGTCTACGATGAGACAGAGGTGCAGGCGGCGCGCGAAAAACCGATTGTCTCATTCCTCGTTGACCTCTCGTACAAGCGCCGCATCTTCGAGGTGCTGCTCGATATAGTGCTCATCACGCTCGCCTACTACGGCGCATATGCGATGCTGTACGGCGCGACGTGGTCGCTCGGCCTCCGGCAACTCTTCATGCAGACAATTCCCGTCCTCATCTTCGTCAAGCTGTCGGCGTTGCTGGTGGCGGGCGTCTATCGCGGACTGTGGCGCTATATCAGTCTCGATAATTTGATTCTCTACGCAAAGGCGGTCGCCGCCGGCTCGGTCGCCAGCGTGCTCGCGCTCCTGTTCGCCTTCCGCTTCGCCGGTTTCTCGCGCGCCGTTTTCGTCCTCGACGCGCTTCTGTTCTTTATGATGCTCGCCGGGAGCCGCGTCGCCTTCCGTCTCTTCCGACGGATGCTGCCCGCGCCGTCGAACGGAGGGCGGCGCGTGCTCATCTACGGCGCGGGCGATGCCGGCGAGTTGCTGCTGCGCGAGATGCGTAACAATTCGCTGTTGCGGTACACGCCCGTCGGCTTCGTGGACGACGACCCGCACAAGAAGGGGAAGGTCATTCACGGCCTGCGCGTCTTCGGCGGAAATGGGAATTTCCGCTATCTCTGCGACCAGCATAACGTCGAAGAAGTGCTCATCTCCAGCCAGCAAATCTCCGAGGAGCGTCTGCGCGAAATCCTGAGCGCCTGCGATGACGCGCACATCACTCTGAAGCGGATGCGAATCGAGATCGAACTGGTGGGGCATGAGTATTGAAAAGAAGTAGGCGGGAGGCGGTCAAGCACACTGCTTTGACTGTCTACTGCCTGTTGCCTGTTGACAGATGTCTGACCAAACCTCTTTTTTTAACGTTCGCGCCGTCTGGTTGCGTCTTCCGTTACTCGTCTTTGCGGGGCTGACGCTCTATGGAGCGTGGTACGGCGTGCGTTGGCTGGTGGGGAACACGATGGCGGAGCAGGCGCGGGATTTCGAGACGGGAGAGTCGGCGGTGCGGCTCGCGCCCGACGACCCATACGCGCATTTGCAGCTTGCGCGCCTGCGCCGGGCGAGCCTGTTGCCGGAGGAGTTGCCGGAGGCGCTCCGGCAATATGAGCAGGCGGCGGCGCTCGCGCCAAACGATTATTTGATCTGGATGGAACTGGGGCGCGTGCGCGGCGCGGCGGGCGACGCCGAAGGGGGCATCCGCGCTTTGCGCCGCTCCACGGAGTTGGCGCCCGCTTACGCGCAGCCGCGGTGGCATCTCGGCAATCTCTTCCTGCGTGCGGGGCGCATGGACGAGGCTTTCGCGGAACTACGGCGCGCGGCGGACGCGGACCCTGCCTTGCGCCCGCAAATCTTCAACCTCGCGTGGCAGGTTTACGACCGCGACGTGAAGCGCATCACCGCCAGCATCGGCGACTCGCCGAGCGCGCGCGCGCAGTTGACGACGGTACTGGTGGGGCGTGGGCTGCTGGACGACGCCCTTGCCCTCTGGTCTGGTCTCGGCGCGGAGGAGAAGCAGGCTCAACGCGCGGGCGCGGGCGAGATGCTGGTGCGCGCGCTCGTCGAGCGGAAGCAATATCGTCCGGCCTTGCAGGTACTGCGTGAGGCAGGCGAGCAGGAGGCCGCCGCGGAGAAGGTGACCAACGGCGGCTTCGAGGCGGACATCGCCCCGGCGGGTAAGCGCTACTTCGACTGGCAGGTTCTGCCTCCGGCGGGCGCGCAAATCGCCGTTGACCCGCGCGTGCGTCGTGGCGGCGAACGCTCTCTGCGCGTCGCCTTCAACGCCCCTTCGCAGATTGACTTCAAGGGCGTCCTGCAACTCATCGTGGTCGAGCCGGCGGCGCGCTATCGCCTGAGCTTTCAGGTGCGGACTGATGAGTTGAAGAGCGCGAGCACGCCTGTCGTGGAAGTGCTGGACGGCGCGGGCGGGGCCGTGCTCGCCTCTTCGCCGCCGCTCGCGCAAGGGTCGAGCGAATGGCAAGAGGTGTCCGTCGAGTTCACCACGCCGCGCGACGCGCAGGCCGTGATGATTCGCCTGAGCCGCGCGCCATGCCCCGACGGCGCGTGCCCGATCTTCGGTAAAGTCTGGTATGACGATTTCGATCTCCAACGCGCCGGCGGATAGGCCGGCCCGCGCTGATATGTCGCCTTCGGCGGAACTGCTCGCGCCGCCCCCGCCCCCGGCCTCCGCGCCCAGCGCGGTCGGAGAGGCGCCGCATACCATCTGGAGCCGCTTCGTCATCCTGATGCTGTGTCTCGCCATCGTGACGACGACGCTCGCCTTCGGGACGGTGCACACATGGGCGCTCGCGGCCTTCCAGTTGAGCGCGGGACTGGTCGTCGCGTTCTGGATGGCGGACGCGTGGCGCACGGGCGCGTTGCGTCTGAGTCGCAGCTTTCTGCAAGCGCCGCTCGCCGCCTTCGTTCTGCTCGGCCTCGTGCAACTGCTGCCGCTCGGCACGGGAAGCGTCGAGAATATCGCCGCCGGCGGACTCTCGGTCGAGCCAACTCGCGCCCTCTCGTTCGACCCTTACGCGACGCGGCTCGTCATCATTCAGGCGCTTGCGCTCTTCGTCTACTTCGCCGCCGCGCTCGCCTTCGTGGATAGCCCGCGCCGCCTGCGTCTGGTCGTTCGCGTGATCGTCGTCTTCGGCTTCGTGCTCGCGCTCTTCGGGCTGATGCAATACTTCCTCAACCCATATGTCATCTACTGGGTGCGCGAGCCGAAGCAGGCGCAGCCCTTCGGCCCGTACATCAATCGCCACCACTTCGCGGGCTACATGGAACTGGCGCTGGCGATGCCGCTCGGTCTGCTCTTTTCGGGCGCGATAGACCGCGACCGCGTGCCGCTCTACGCCTTCTTCACTCTCATCATGTCGGTCGCGCTCGTGATGACCAACTCGCGCGGCGGCATCATCAGTCTGGTCGCCGAAATCCTCTTTCTCGTCGTCATCGCGGCGGGCGTCGGGCGCGAGAGCGGGCGGGAGGTAGGCGGGCGCGTGCGCGCGGCGGCGGCGCGCGTGGCCTTTGCGTTCGCGCTGCTTGTGACGCTCTTTCTGTTCGCGCTCTATTCCGGCGGCGAGCAGTCTCTGAGCCGGTTGGTCGGCAGCATCAACGACGCGGACCCGACGACGGGCCGCGCCCACTTCTGGAAGGGCGCGGTTGAGATCATCAAGGATCATCCACTGCTGGGCACGGGGCTGGGATCGTTCAGCGCCGTCTATCCACGCTACGACACGGGCAACGGCGCCTACCGGCTCGAACAAGCGCACAATGATTACCTGCAAATCGTCTCGGACGGAGGCATCGTCGCCGCGCTGCTCGGACTGGTCTTCGTCGCCGTGCTCTTCCGTCAAGGCTTCGCGCGCCTGCATTCACGCGACAAATTCCGGCGCGGCGTCGCGCTCGGCGCGCTGACGGGCTGCGCGGGCGTGCTCGTCCACAGTCTCTTCGACTTTACGCTGCACACGACGGCGAACGCGCTCCTCTTTCTGCTCCTTGCGGCGCTCGCTACGATGAACGGTCGCATCGAGGAAGCAGAGAAGCCGCGCCGCCGCCGTCGCCGTCGCTCCGGCTCTAACTCGCACGCGGAGGTGACGAGCGCCGCCGTGGGCGACGAAAGGTCGCATCTCCCGGCTTGAGAAACGCTGCTACAATGACGCTTCGCCGGGCGTGCGCGCACGCTCGTCCATTTTTTCACCCGGAGTAGAAATAGGAAATGAGGATACTGGTCACCGGCGGAGCCGGTTTCATCGGCTCGCACTTGTGTGAGCGCTTGCTCGCGGAAGGCAATGAAGTCATCTGCCTCGACAACTTCTTTACCGGACGGCGCGAGAATGTCTTTCACCTCTTGGACGACAAGCGTTTCGAGTTGGTGCGCCACGACGTGATCGAACCCGTCCTGTTGGAAGTTGACCAGATTTACAATCTCGCCTGCCCGGCCTCGCCCGTCCATTACCAGTCCAATCCGGTCAAGACGGTCAAGACCAACGTGCTCGGCACGCTCAACATGCTCGGTCTCGCCAAGCGCGTCAGGGCGCGCATCTTTCAGGCTTCGACCTCGGAAGTCTACGGCGACCCGGAAGTTCATCCGCAGCCCGAAACCTACTGGGGCCACGTCAACTGCAACGGCCTCCGCAGTTGTTACGACGAGGGCAAGCGCCTCGCCGAGACGCTGATGATGGACTATCACCGGCAGAACAGAGTGGACATCCGCATCGCGCGCATCTTCAACACCTACGGGCCGCGAATGCTGGAAAACGACGGGCGTGTGGTCTCGAACTTTATCGTGCAGGCGCTCAGGGGCGAGGAGTTGACGATCTATGGCGATGGCAGCCAGACGCGCTCTTTCTGCTACGTGGACGATCTGGTCGAAGGCTTCATTCGTTTGATGAACGTCGAAGAGGGGGCGCACGCGGACTTCAGCGTGCATGAGCCGGTCAACCTTGGCAACCCCGGCGAGTTCACGATGAAGGAACTGGCGGAAGAGGTGGCGCGCATCGTCGGGACCGACTTGAAGACGCGCTACTGCCCGCTCCCACAGGACGACCCACGGCAGCGGCGACCCGACATCACGCGCGCGCAAACGCTGCTCGGCTGGTCGCCGACCGTGCCTCTGCGCGAGGGTCTCGCACGCACAGTCGCATACTTCGCGGGAAGAAGCGGAAAAAAGGATGAGGGATGAGGGATGAAGGATGAAGGATGAAGGATGAAGGATGAAGGATGAGGGATGAGGGATGAGGGATGAAGGATGAGGGATGAGGGATGAGGGATGAAGGATGAAGGATGAGGGATGAAGGATGAAGGATGAAGGATGAAGGATGAGGGATGAGGGATGAGTTGCACGCAATTCATGTGGCTGATCCGTGTGTCTCCGCCGCGTAGCGGTGGTTGACTTTAGCCCGGCCTTTCAAGGCCGGGAACAGGACGGTAGCTTGTGCGCGTCGCGTCAGCGACGGCTGAACCGCCCTTTTAATCAGGCGTCGCTGACGCGACGCAAATCAATCCGCAACATCCATCCCGGCCTTGAAAGGCCGGGCTAAATTCAACCGCCGCTACGCGGCGAATGTCAGGCCGCGAATGTCGGGCCGCGAATGTCGGGCCGCGAATGTCGGGCCATGAATTTTCGCACGCTGTTTATCTACTTCATTACACATCACCATGAACTCGGAACGCACATCGCCGCTTGAGGAACTGGAAACGCTCGTCGGCTCTTTCCCTGAGCGGCGGATACTGGTTGTCGGCGATCTGGTCGCGGATCAGTTTCTCTTCGGCGAGATCAGCCGCGTCTCGCGCGAGGCG
>JBGTBQ010000078.1:0-38671 GCA_041749275.1 Pyrinomonadaceae bacterium
CGCGAACAGGGCGCGCACGCAACGCTCTTCGCGCGCAACGTTGTGCGTGCGCGCGAAGTGGCTGAGAGCTTCGGCGCAAACATGTTGCCTTTCGATGGCGCACGCTTCGCGGGCTTCGATGTGGTCATCAACGCCACACCGCTCGGCACGCGCGGAGCGCGCGAGGGCGAGACGGCGGCAACGGCGGCGCAACTCCAAGGCGCGCGCGTCATCTACGACCTCGTCTACAACCCCGCCGAGACGCGCCTCATGCGCGAGGCGCGCGCCGCCGGGTGCGAGACAATCGGCGGCCTCCCAATGCTCGTCGCGCAGGCCGCCGGTCAGTTCAAACTCTGGACGGGTGAAGACGCGCCGCTCGAAGTGATGCGCGGCGCGGCGGAAAAACAGATGTTAGATACCGAATGTTAGATGTCAGTACGACGACGGTTTTTGACTAACATCTAACATCCGGCATCTGACGATTATTCTATGGAACGTTACAGCAGACAGGTTCTATTCGACGGCATAGGAGCGGAGGGGCAGCGGCGTCTGCGGGAAGCGAGCGCGCTGATCGTGGGCTGCGGCGCGCTCGGTTCGGCGCAGGCGGAGATGCTGGCGCGAGCGGGCGTCGGGCGGTTGGCTATTGTTGACCGTGATTTCGTCGAGGAGTCGAACCTTCAGCGGCAGACCATGTTCACCGAGCGGGACGCACGCGAGCGCGTGCCGAAGGCGGTCGCCGCCGCGCGACGCATCGCGGAGATCAACTCCGACGTGCGGTGCGAGGCGGAGGTCGCCGACGTGAATCTCTCGAATGTGGAGCGGCTGATTGGAGTCCGCGACATCGTGCTCGATGGGACGGACAACTTTGCGACACGGTTTCTCTTGAACGATGCCTGCGTGAAGCACGGCATCAGTTGGGTCTACGGCGCGGCGGTCGGCTCTTACGGCGTGACGATGACGATCAGGCCGCGCGTCACGCCCTGCCTGCGCTGCGTCTTCC
This sequence comes from Pyrinomonadaceae bacterium, assembly GCA_041749275.1. GTDB lineage: Bacteria > Acidobacteriota > Blastocatellia > Pyrinomonadales > Pyrinomonadaceae > JBGTBQ01. The sequence continues at coordinate 980 of JBGTBQ010000078.1, forward strand.
CCGAAACGCCCGCCGCCGGGAGTGCGCCGACGTGCGATACGGCGGGCGTCATCATGCCGATCATCTCGGTTGTCGCCGCCGTGCAGGTGAGCGAGGCGTTGAAGCTCTTGGCCGGTCGAACGGAGAGCCTACACAATTCGCTCATGCAGTTCGACGTGTGGCGCAACGAGTGGCGGCGCATCAGGCTCAAGGAGCCTGCGCCCGATTGCCCGACGTGCGCGCTCGCGCGGTACGAGACGCTTGAAGCAGAGGCGGGCGACCTCGCAACCATCATGTGCGGGCGCGACGCCGTGCAGGTCGCGCCGCGCAACGCCGCGCGGGTGAATTTGAATGAACTGGCCGAGCGGCTCCGCGCGGCGGGCGAGGTCAAAGTCAACCCTTACCTCGTGCGTCTTCGCGCCGGCGATTACGAGTTGACGGTTTTCGAGGACGCGCGCGCCATCATCCGTGGCACCGATGATGTGGCGACAGCGCGCTCGCTCTACGCGAGATATGTTGGAACCTGAAAATTATGCGTCCGTTTAGAAGCGGGGATGAAATTTCAAGCCTCGTTCCGCAACCATTCGCGGCAGTTTCCCGCGCCCGCCGTGTCGGGTTATGATTCAGGAGGCGATGAAGTCTTCCCATCTGCCCACCGAAACTCTGAAACCTGATTCTTTTCAATTGATGACAAACAAAAAAAGCTTACTCCGGATTGTCCTGCTCTCCGTCTCTTTATTGTCTGCAACGTTCCTCGCCACTTCACCCGTCCGCGCGGGCGGCCCCGTCGTGTGGGCGACGAACTCGCGTGCGGCGCTGTTGACCGGCGATGCGCGCGGCGTCTCCGTGACGGACACGGGCGCGCTCATGCTCGCGCCGCGTTTCGCGCAACTCTTCGATACTGAACAGGCATTCATCTGGTCGAGCGCGGTTGACGCGGGCGGCGCGGTCTACCTCGGAACGGGACACGACGGAAAGATTTTCCGTGTCGGCGTGGACGGTCGCGGCGCGCTGCTGTACGACGCGGCGGAGTTGGACGTGACGGCGCTCGCGGTGGGGCGTGACGGCGCTTTGTATGCCGGCACTTCGCCGGACGGAAAAGTTTATCGCATCGGCGCGGACGGGAAGGCTGATGTCTATTTCGACCCGGCGGATAAGTATATCTGGTCGCTCGCCGTGATGAATGATGGGACGCTCGCCGTCGCCACGGGCGACACGGGCAAACTCTATCGCGTGCGCGCGGCGGGCGCGAAGCCGGAAAGTGCGCTGCTCGTTGACACGAACGAAACGCACATCATTTCGCTCGCGCTTGATGGACAGGGGAACCTCATCGCGGGGACTGATCCGGGCGGACTCATCCTGCGCGTCTCGCCGGAAGGGAAGATGTTTGCGCTCTTCGACTCGCCGCTACGCGAGGTGCATTCACTCGCGCCCGCGCCGGACGGGGCGATCTACGCGCTCGCCCTGAGCGATGCGGCGACGGGGCCACGCCCGGCCAGCTCCGCGCCCTCGCAGCCGCAGACGACGATCAGCGCGGCGGGCGGCTCCATCACGGGCACCGTGACGAGCGTGGACGAGAGCGGGCAACAATCGCAGTTAGGCGCGCAGGCAGGACAGCCGGCGCGCAGCCGCAACGAATTGCAGAACGCGCGGAGCGCCGTCTTTCGTATCATGCCTGACGGCGGGACGGACGTGCTGTGGAGTTCGCCGACCGTGACGGCCTTCGCGGTCGCGGCGTCGCCGCGGGGCGGCGTGCTCGTCGGCACGAGCGACAAGGGGCGCATCTACTCGGTCACGGATGACGGGCGCGACACGCTTCTCGTTCAGTCGAGCGAAGATCAGATTTCGTCGTTCGTCGTGCGCGGGCGCGACGTGTTCGCGGCTTCGTCCAATCAGGGAAAACTCTTCCGCTTCGCGGGCGACCCCAATGCCGAGGGCAGTTACGAGTCGCCGGTGCGCGATGCGCGCTTCGTCGCCTCGTGGGGGCGCATCAGTTGGCGCGGTCGCGGCGCCGTCGAATTGCAGACGCGCACCGGCAACACCGAGCGGCCCGACATGACGTGGAGCGATTGGAGCGCGCCCTACCGCGACGACAAGGGGACGGCGATCACCAGCCCGCGCGCGCGTTTCATACAATGGCGCGCAGTGCTGAAGTCGTCGCCGGGCGGCGACGCGCGCGTCGAAGACGTGAGCCTCGCCTATCTGCCGCGCAACGTCGCGCCCGAAATCCTGAACGTGCAGGTGCACCCTGTCGGCATCTCGCTCCAACCCGCCTTGCAGATTCCCATTGACCCAAACCTCGAAGCATCGGGACTCGACCCCGCGCTCTTCGGCGCGTCCGTGCAGATACCGCCGCGGCGTGCGTTCCAGCGCGGCGCCGTCTCGCTCCAGTGGCAGGCCGAAGATCGCAACGGCGACCAGCTTGAATACGCCGTCCACTACCGCGCGGTCGGCGAGACGACCTTCCACCTGCTGAAAGAGAACCTGCGCGAAAACTTCTTTTCGGTTGACGGCGCGGCTCTCGGCGACGGTCGCTACGTCTTCAAGGTCGTTGCCTCGGACGCGCCGGACAACGCGCTCGGACAGGCGCTCACGGGCGAGCGCATCAGCGAGCCGGTTGACGTTGATAACAAGCCCCCGGTCGTGACCGAAGGAGGTGCGGCGAAGTTGCAGCCGGGCAGCGTTAGCGTGAGCTTCGTGGTCGAAGACGAGGGCGGCATCATCAAGCGCGCTGACGTAAGCGTGAATAGCGGCGAATGGCACTCGGTCTTCCCCGAAGACGGCATTGCGGACAGCAGTCGTGAAACCTACCGGCTCGTCTTGCCGCTGGCGGGCGCGGGCGAGCACACCATCTCGTTCCGCGTCTTCGACGCCAGTGGCAACGTGAGCAGTCGCCGGATCGTGGTCAAACGTTGAACTCCGGCGCAGTAAATAAACGCTTCAGGGGCGTCTGCACGATACGGTGCGAAAGCGTGCGAAAGCGTGCGCGCAAGGGTGATGCGGCTGTAAACTATGCACGCAAAAGCGGTAAGGATTGCGGGCGCGAGGCCGTGGCACTGATGTTGCCAGACGATAGAGGCGAGACCAGACGCGCGTCTCTCTTCTCCCTCCCATGCGCGATCTAAGGAACGGACATGAGGAGGCTCTTAGGAATGATGGAAGTTTTAAAGAAATTACTGTTAACGGTTTCGGTCTTCTGTGCTCTAACGATCAGCGCTTTCGCCCTCGATCCGCAGAAGAACGACAACCGGCAACAGCCGCCGCCGCCGGACAAGAAAGAGAAGGAAATCCCCAAGCCCGAAAAACCACCGCCACCCCGCAACGACAACCGCGACGGGGGAGACAAGAAGGGAAAGCCATAAGGCTGCTCCTCGAAGTCGCCTACCGCTTCGACCGGGCAGGTTGGTAGCGCGCGGGAGGCCGCAGCCGGTACGAACTTACAGGCTGGTCAGGCGAAGCCGGCAGTAAAGAGAACGCGGACGCTTGAAGTGAAGCACCCGGACTTCCGTCAAGCGTCCGTGATTTTTTGTAAAGGGGGTAAGAGATGCGGAAGGGGACAAGGAAGGTTTACTTGCGTTGGATGATGGCGGTTGCGCTGTGCTCCGTGTCTCTCGCGCAAATCGGGGCGCCCGCCCACGCCCAGTCGAGGGGCATAGACCGCCGGCTCGTCGCGAGCGCCGAATATTACACGGGAGACCAGTTCAGGTTCGAGACTACGACGCCGCGTGGGGTGCACGTGGTGTCGGTCAGTAGGCCGGCGGGTGAAGCGTTGCGTGCGATTGACAGTGGTCTCAGCGAATTGTTCGCGGTGGCGCGCCGCCGCGGTTATCGCTCGCGTCTCAACCATGCCGACTACACCGTCTTCATCGCGCGCGCTGACCGGACACGCAACCGCGACGGCGCTTACTCGCCGGACATTGCGCTCGGCGCGGCGCAGTACCGGGGGAGCGTTTACGATCAGGGCGGTTATGTCTACGCCGCCGGGATGGTGCTCTCGAACAGTCCCGCCGCCTTCATCATCGCCGAGCACGACCGCGACTTCCAACGCATCGCCGACGTGGCGCGCTACGAGGGCGAGCACATCATCCTCTATCACAACGACCGTCGCCTCTACGCGCAGACCGCCGACCACAGCCGCGGCGGCAGTCACCCGATTTTGCAATAAGGGAAAATAAGGCGAGCGGATAACTGTACAATCGTTTAGAGCGGTTGGCGCCGGTCTCTAAACAAGAGGTGGGAATTCATCGAGAAGCCCGCGTCCGCATCCAGACGCGGGCTTCTCATTTTTTACGGCGAAGAACGAGCGAACTTACTTCAACACTTTGGCGGAGAGCACGACGATGATGCCCTTATCTTCAAGGCTCGTCGTCCCGACTAAGACCTTCTCGCCGTCGCGCAGGTTGACCGGCGTTCTAAAGCCGATGTCCTCATACTGAATTTTCGCGTCGCCCACACTGAGCGGTACTTTCATATTGAAGTTGAACTCGTTCACTCCTACGCGGGCGGTCGCCTCCGTCGTCTCGACGCGGATGTTTGAAAGGCCGTAATTGTAGAAGATCGGATTCTTGCCGGCGGGTGTGTCGGCATTCAATTTCAGTTCCGCGATGCCCTTGTTGCCGATGTTGCCCGCCCCACCCTGATAGCGCAGCACCTGCGAAGTCATCAGATAATAATTCTTGTAGTTGAGCGTCGTCTTCAACTGCTTGATCGCGTCGTCAAGATCAGCGGGAAACTGCGTCGTCTCGGCGCCGCCGTTCGAGGCGATCAGGATGTGGACGCGGAATTCAACCGGGGGTTGGGGCGGCGTCGGAGGTTGCGGCACGTCGAGCCGTTTGATGACCTCTTCGACTGTGGCGATGACTTCGGGGAAGTCGCGCACGGTGATGGTCTTGAATGCTTCGTTGTAATTCATGGATGCGCCTTTGACATGACTGCCGAGCGGCATCAACACACTCAAGAGGTTGCGTGCGTCGCGGTGCTTAATCTCAAAAACGCGACTGCGGAGGTCTTTGTTGGGGGCCGCCTGCCGGTCGTCAGGGTTGGAGGTCGGCTCCGACTGCTTCTGTTGCGCGCCCGTGACGGAGGCAAAGAGTAGGGCAGTGATGACGGCGAATAGGATTCGGTTTTTTGTTGAGAACATGATTCCTCCTAACGGTTGTCGTTCGATCTCCGGGGCGACGTTTGTTCGTCGCCTTGTGGCGCGAGCCAGATGATGCGGATGTTTGGGTCGTGTGTTTGCAATTCAATCCTCAACAGCTTGCGCCCGTCCGCCAGTGCCGAGTTGTTGGCCGTCGCCGTACCGGCAGACGTAGAGTCGCTGTTCGGAGTCGCGCCGTTGGGCAACGGGGACGGCGCGGATGTTTGTGGATGCGGGTTATGTGCTAAGTCCGCCACATCGAGATTTCTTCGCCTAGATGTTTTCCTTGCCGGACTGAGCCTAAGCTCGCCCTTCGAGTCGAATCTTGTTCGTGGCGAGTCCACAATTCTATCTACCTTGAAACGGGCGGTTGCGTTTATCCCATCGGATATACCGTCGCCCGTGGCGCTCAGTTTCGGCGATGGCTCCGGGCGTGAGACGCGCAGGGCGAAGACAACCGCCACGAGGATGACCGCAAGCGATGCCGTATAAGCGAGCGCCCGCGGGCGAAGAAATCGCATGAGCGGACTGGCGGGAACGAACGGCGTGGGCGTTGCCTCAATCTGCCGCATCACTAAGTTGCGGATGTCGTTAAAGAACGCGGCGTCGAATTCGGGTGGCTCGTGCAGGCCGAGAAGCCTCCGGCTCTCAGTCCACTCGGCGGCGCGTCGCCGGCAGGCATCGCAACCAACGAGATGCGCGGCGAACGTCTCGCGCTCGCGCCCGTTTTTGATATCGCCGCCCGCGTGGAGTGGCATCAGTTCCACTGCCCGCTTACAGTTCATCATAAAACTCCTCAATCGCGGCCTCCCCGCAGGATTCGCTCGCAGTAGAGCTTGAGCTTTGAGCGCGCCGTCGAGACCTGCGAGCGCACGGTGGCGGGGCGCGTGTTCATCAGGCGCGCGACCTCTTCGGTTGAAAGTCCTTCCAGATCGCGCAGAACGACGGCGGTGCGCTCTTTTTCGGGAAGCGTCTCCAGCGCGCGCCGGACGATGGCACGCTTCTGCGCGAGCACGGCTTCCTCTTCCGTGTCGGCATCGCCCGCGATACCTTCGAGCAACGCCTGCTCTCGTGTGGAGTCGTGCGAGGGCGAATGCGCGCTCGACCCGGTTCGCTTTCGCGTCCGCAGCATGTCGCGGCAGACATTGACGGTGATGCGGTAGAGCCAGCCGTGAAAATCCTGTTCGGGTCTATAGCTTTTCAGGTACTTGTACGCGCGCAAAAAAGATTCCTGCGTTGCGTCGCGCGCGTCTTCCCGGCTGCCGAGTAGTCGCCATGCGGTAGCCGCTACTTTGTGCTCGGTGAGAGCCATAATCTGCTCGAAGGCAGAGGCGTCGCCCGCGCTGACGCGCGCGGCCAGTGCGGAAAGAGCCGCGACGCTGCTCTCCGCGACGCCGCGCGCCGTCAGGTTCTCGGTCATCAGAGCGATACTTGCGACCTCACCTTGCATACTCCGCTGAAGACCTCTTTCCGGCTCCCTCCGCATATATCTACCTTCATGGTGCGGAAAACGTTGAGAGAAAATTTGGCGATAAAAATAGCGGCGTCGAAAAGTACACGCCCGCGCCGGGGGGAAGGTTGCAAAACGGCTACTACATGCGTGCGAAATCACAATAGGGTTGACCGAAAGACCCCGGAGGGAATACAAGTAGCCCTCGCCCGCTCGGCCCGCAAATCGTGGGAGACACACGAATGTATAAGCAGTGTCGCCCGTGCCGACCGGTCAGAGAACATCCGATGCGAAGAATTGATCTCACCAAAGCGCAGGCCGCGCGCTCCTCGACGATCCGCGACATCAACCGCCAGATTGTCCTCAACTACATCCGTGACCGCGAGCCGATCTCGCGCGCCGACATCGCGCGCATCACGGAGATGCAGCGCTCCACCGTTTCAAACATCGTCGAGGGGTTGAAGTCCGACGGGTTGATCGAGGAGATTGGCGCGGGCGTCTCGACCGGCGGGCGCAGGCCGACGCTGCTGCGGCTGCGCGCCGCCGGCGCGACCGCCATTGGCGTGGACATCACACCCTCTTTGACCACCGTGGCGACGAGCGATCTGGTCGGGCGCGTGCTTGAACGCGAGGAGGTGCCAAACAGCTCGCGCCCCGACGAGATGTCCGCGCGCATCATCGAGTGCGTGAGCGACTTTGTCGACCGCGACAGTAGCGGAACGATTGCGGGCGTCGGCGTGAGCCTGCCGGGCATGGTGGACCCGGACACGGGCCGCGCCATCTTTATCCCTTACTTCAAGTGGCGCGACTGGGCGATTGCCGAAGAGATCGAGCAAGCGACCGGGCTAAAGGCGGTGGTGGATAATGACGCGAACGCAGCGGCGCTGGCCGAACTATGGTTTGGCAGGCCCGAAGTCAGTGACTCACGCGACTTCATCATGGTGCTTGTCGCCGAAGGCATCGGCACCGGCATCGTGATTGACGGACAGATTTACCGGGGCGAGCGCGGCGCGGCGGGCGAGTTCGGCCACATGATCGTCGAACAGCACGCGCCGGTCGCTTGCTCGTGCGGCAATCACGATTGCTGGGAAGCCTTCTCTTCGGAGCGTGCGGCGGTCGCGCGTTACCGGATGAAAGCGGGCGTCGAGGTCGGTGAATCTGATCGAGCGCGTTTCCGCGAGGTGGTCGCGCGGGCGCTCGGCGGCGATCAGGCGGCGATTGACTCGCTCACCGAGTCGGCGCACTACCTCGGCATCGGCATCTCGAATTTGATCGTCGGCCTCAGCCCCGCGGCAGTCGTCGTCGGCGGCCACATCACACGCGCATGGCCGCTCATCGCGCCCTCGCTCGAAGAGACCATCCAACGCAGCATCCGGCGCGGCCTCCCTTCCGCCCGGATTGCCGCCTCGACCCTCCGGGAGCCGACGCTGATGGGCGCGCTCAGTCTCGTACTTTCGCGGAAGTTCGGATTGGCGGAAGATTGAAAAGAGCTGATCCAAGGCTAATGCCTGACGCGATAAGAAACTTGAGTTAAGCGCCGCTTGCGCTTCCGGCAGTGCGCGCGTGATGAAGCCAATCCTGTACAAAAAAAGGTGGTTGAATGAGTAAGATGCGTCGAAGCAAGACCCTTGTCGCCCTCGCGCTGGCGGCGGCTTTTGTCACCGGAACCGCGAAGGCTCAAGCGCCGACGCCGACGGCGACGCCCGCCGCTTGGCTCGATGCGCGCGTCCGCGCCGAAGTCTCGACATTCAGCGGCAACGTCCGTGTCTACGCGAAGAATCTTGACACCGGCGCCGTCTACTCGCTCGGCGGCGATGAGCGCGTGCGGACGGCGAGCACCATCAAAGTCGCCGTGATGGTCGAAGCCTACGCGCGCATCGCCGAGGGGAAAGTAAAGTGGAGTGACGAACTCATCCTGACGAAAGAGAAGAAAGTCGGTGGTTCGGGCATCCTCCCTGAATTCACGGAAGGTCTGCGGCTCACCTTTCGCGACGCCGTGACACTGATGATGCTCCTCAGCGACAACACGGCGACGAACCTCGTCGTTGACGTGCTCACGGCGGACGCCATCAACGCGCGGATGGATGCGCTCGGTCTGAAGGAGACGCGACTGATGCGAAAGGTCTTTGGCGGCGGAGAGAGCACGGAAGGCAAGAGGGAAGAGAATAAGCGCTTCGGTTTAGGGCGCACCACGCCGCGCGAGATGGTCACGCTCATGGAAAGGCTCGAACGTGGCGAGATCGTCAGCGCGGCGGCCTCGAAAGAGATGCTTGAATTGATGAAGCGCGAGCAGGGCCAGAACGGCATCGGGCGCGGTCTCCGGGGCGTGCCGAAGGCGACCAAGTCGGGCGCGCTCGACGCGCTCCGGAGCAACGTCGGTATCATCTACCACCCGCGCGGGCGCATCGCGCTCGCCATCACCTGCGACGATATGCCGGAAGTGATGTGGACGCCCGACAATCCGGCGTTTCATTTGATGTCGCGTCTGTCGGAGATATTGATTGAGGGGCTGGGGAAATGAAGTCAGAACCGCCTGCGGTAGCGGGCGGGTCGAACGATCCTGACATCTAAGTTACGTGGTCAAGCACGTTATACCCGCCCGCTACCGCAGGCGGTTCTGACCTGTCAATCGTTGACTTTGAACTTTGAGCCTTGCACTTTAAACTATCCGCATGGCGAGTCCGGCGCGAAGATTGGTGGAGAACGTCGCGGGGGATTTTTACGTTGACGATTCGTGCATAGATTGTGATGCCTGTCGTCAAATCGCGCCCGCGACGTTCCGCGACCACGGCGAGCAATCGAGCGTCTATCGCCAGCCGGAAACCGGCGACGAAACTTTGCGTGCGCTGAAAGCCCTCGTTGCCTGCCCCACCTCATCCATCGGCACAGTCGAGCATCACAACTACCGCGCCGCCATTGATGCCTTTCCGGAACGCATTGACGAGAATGTATATTTCTGTGGCTTTACGTCCGAGGCCAGTTTCGGAGCGTGGAGTTATCTTATTGTCCGTCCTGATGAAGAAGGCGGCAACGTCCTCGTTGACTCGCCGCGTTATGCCAGCCGGCTCGTTAAGAAAATCGAGGCGCTCGGCGGCGTGAAGACGATCTTCCTCACGCACAGAGACGATGTGGCCGACCACGACCGATACGCCAAAAAGTTTAGCGCCGAACGTATCATGCACGCTGACGACAAGGCCACGCGTTTCGGCGTCGAGCGCATCATCGAAGGCCGAGAGGCGGTGCGTCTTGACGACACGTTCACACTCATCCCGACGCCGGGCCACACGCGCGGCCACATGGTTTTGCTTTACAAAGATAAATTTCTCTTCACCGGCGATCATCTTGCGTGGTCGCCCGCGAGAAATTCATTGACCGCTTTCAGAAGCGTGTGTTGGCATTCGTGGCTGGAACAGACGCTCTCCATGGAGAAGCTGCTGGATTATAGTTTCGAGTGGGTGCTGCCCGGCCACGGGCGAATCCACCATGACTCGACTGAAGCCATGCGCGGGCATCTGCGGAAATGCATCGAGTGGATGAAGGCGATGCGCTAATCTCAACCGCCGACGCCTAACGCGACATCGCGTCGAGGCTCTGTCTTAAGGCCGGCAACTCCGGATTCTGCGGGCTGATCGTGGCGAGGCGTTCGATGGCTTCGCTGACGATGGTGCGGTCGCCCTTTCGCAGACCGGCGGAGGCGATATTCTTCCAACTGTTGACATGGCTCGGATCGAGCGCAACCGACTTGCGGTATTCCGCTAATGCGCGGTCGTAATCGGGCGGCGTCCGCATGAAGAAAGTATTGCCGAAGTCCGTCCGCACGTCAGGCGAGTTCGCGTTGACCGCGAGCGCCTGTTCGTAGAAAGTCGCGGCGCCCGTGAAATCCTTGTCGTCGTATTTCGTGTTGCCCATCAGCACGAGTGCGTCGAAATTCTGAGGCTTGAGCGCGAGCGCGCGGTCAAGGTAGAGAGCGGCTTTTTTGTAGTCCTGTAGATTGTAAAAGACTTGCGCCGCCGACAACTGAGCGTCGAATTCTTTCGGAGTGCGGTCAGCCTTCTCCATCGCCTTCTGGGCTTCGGCAGAAGTAGCCGCCGCGGTCGTTGAAGGAACGCCCGCGCCTCCCGCGCCAGTCGCACCGCCCGCGCCTCCGATGTCGGGGTGGCCCGGCGGGAGCGGGGCATCGGATTGCGACGGGTCGAGCGGCCCCGCGGCTTGCTCCGCGGGGGCCGGTGCGGTTGCGGCAGCCACGGGGGCGCTGGGGCGCGAGACGCCGTTGGCGACAAAAAAACCGACGATGAAGCCAAGGAAGATTCCGATGACGCAGAAGATGGCGTTTTTTGACATGATAATTGTTCAAGCGCCGGGCGGAGCCGGCATAAGTTAAGTTTCGAGAAGAAGAATAACGCACACGTCGTATTTTATGAAGCGCGCGGTTGTGTAGCTGAAGTTATAAACAGGTTGCCGTCACTCGAACGTTTGGTTATGATGTCACGAAACATACAGAGGTCTTCCTCTGACGCGCGGCTCGCTCCGCGTCATCAATTCAAGTTCGCAACTGTCTTGGTTTCATTGAACAATGTCGGCAATAGAAGAGACAAAAAGTGAGATTAGTGTAGCAAAAGAGAGGGCGGTGGCATCCGGCCCGTCTTTTGTAACGAGGGCGCTGAACCTGCTTAGTTCCGTCCGCCTCGGCGTGAGCCTGCTGATCGTGCTCGTCGTATTTTCGATGGCCGGGATGCTCATCATGCAGCAGAACGTCGAGGGCTTCGACAAATACTATGCGACGCTCACGCCCGCGCAGCAGGTGCTGTACGGCAGGCTCGGCCTCTTTGACGTGTATCACGTCTGGTACTTCAACGCGCTGCTCCTCCTTCTCTCGCTGACCATCGTCCTCGCCTCGATTGATCGCATCCCGACCGCGTGGACTTACATCAAGCGCAAAAAGCTGGACGCTTCGGCGCATTGGCTGAAGGGACAGGAGCAGCACGCCGAGCTTTCGCTGCGGGCCGTGGCACGCGAGACGCTCGTGGAGAAAATCACCGAGGCGTTCCGCGCCGTGGGTCTGAAGCCGACCGTGTCGGAGAAGAAGGGCGTCACCTTTGTCTTCGGCGAGCGCAGCGCCTGGAACCGGCTCGGCGCTTATGCCGTCCACGTCGCGCTGTTGACGATCTTTTTCGGTGGATTCCTGACGGCGCAATTCGGACGCACGGGCAGTATGCCGCTCGCGCCGGGTGAGACCTCGAACGAGATGGTCGAAACGGTCTTCAACCTCGACCAGCCCGGTCGTCAGGTCACGCAGTTGCCCTTCTCGATTGAATGCACTGACATTCAGCAAAAACTGCACAAGAAAGAAGGCCCGATCACAGCGGACAACACGCTCGACTGGCTGACCTACATCAAAATCAAAGACCCGGAGTACGGCGACCGCGAGGCGCTGGTGCATTTGAACCGGCCTTACGATTATCGTGGCTACCGTTTCTTTCAGGCGAGCTTTATCTCGCTGGGCCGCGCGCGGCATATCAACCTTCGCCTGACGCCCGCTGCCGGCGGCGAACCGTTGGACGTGACGATCAAGCGCGGCGGCATGGCCCAGCTACCCGACGGAACACAACTCAAATACGAAAACTTCTTCCCCGACTTTGCCTTCAATGGCGGGAAGCCGGACACGAAATCGGGCGAATATAACAACCCGGCGGCGTTTCTGAGCGTGACGACGCCCGCCGGACAAAAGGAGCGGGCTTACGCTTTTCAGACGCCGCTCCCGGAGAGCGCTCCTATCGGCGCTCCGGTCGCGGGCTACAAATTCAAGCTGGTTGACTTTGAGAAAGTGCCGGAAGCACACGTCCTCTCGGTGCAGAAAGACCCGGGGGCGACGATGGTTTACGTCGGCTTCGGATTACTCGGTCTGACGCTCTCGGCGGTCTTCTTTTTCTCGCACCAGCGCGTGTGGGCACGTATCGAAGAGCGTGAAGCGGGCGAGTTTGAAGTCGCCCTCGGCGGGAACACCAATCGCAACAAGCTCGGCTTTGGCGACCGCTTCCGGCGGCTCGTCTCGAAGATCAGCGGACAGCCTTTAGAGGTGAAAGAAAAATGAGTGAAGTGATGAAGCAGCCGGCGGTCATGGGCACGCCGGAACTGAAGCTGAAGAGTTCCTTTGTATCCTACACCCCGGCGATTCTCGCCGTCGTGGGCGCGGTATTGCTCTGCCTCGCACGCATTCAGGGCAAAGGCAGTTTCATTCCCAACGACGGCGCGCTGATGATGCTCGCACTGGCGTCTTATCTCATCGCGGCGGTCTTCTACCTCGTCAATCTCTATGCGCCGTCGAGCCTCTTCGAGCGCATCGGGTTGGGGGGCGCGACGCTGGGCGTCTTCTTCAACTTGGGAAGCTGGCTCGTCCGCTGGGTCGCTTACCGCGAGCACGACGTGGCGACGTGGATTCAGCAGGCGAAGCCGGAAAGCGAATGGCCGTGGGTCTTTCGCAACATCCCGTTCGCCAACCTCTACGACTTGTCGCTCGGTTTCGCCTTCGGCGCCGGCATCACGACGCTGCTCATCGCACACCGTAAAAACTTCCGCTTCGTCGGCGCGGTCTCGCTTCCCGTGGCGTCGCTGATTTTGATTCTGGCGCGCTTCATCGGCGACGAATTTATCAACCTGCCACCCGTGCTCGATAGCTATTGGCGCCCGATTCACGTCGGCATCGCCGCGATCTCTTACGGTATCGCGCTCGTCTGTTTCGCCGTCGCGGTGGTTTATCTGTTGAAGGATGGCGTGAAGACTGAAGCGATGGCGATCTGGTCGAGCATCTTCGCCCTCCTTGTTTTCGGCACGATCAGCCGCGGCACGGTCTTTGGACTCGGCAGCGTTTTCTGGGACTTCGACCTCAGTGTCCTCGGCGTCTATCGCGCGTCAGTATTTCTGCCGCCGCGTTTCCCGCTGCCGCTGCGCGCGGAAATTCCGTTCGTCGGGTGGGCGCTGCTGCTCGCCGGTCTGCTGCTCGTCGGGGTTGTCGTCGCCTTCAGCATCTACCTATTGAAGCAGAACGAATCCGCGCGCAAGTGGGGTCATCATTTCCTCAAGGTGTCGCTGGTCGTGCAGGCGCTCGCCGTCGTCTTGCTGGTCTGGCAGGTCAAGGCATTGTCGGAAGTGGCCGTTTGCGAAGCTGGCGGCTCGCGCCCCGCCGGCACCGCCTGTATCAGCCGGAACCAGTTCCGCAATTTCGGAGTCTGGATGGCGCAGCAGGACGGTCTCACGCCCCAACAGACCGCCGCGATTGAGCCGCAGCGTCTGGAGCAGGCCGCGTCGCAACTCGTCAGCCAGCGACAGGGTGATATGTTTTTGAGCCTCAACGCCAACCCGGTCGAGTTGGCCGCGCTCATCACGGCCTTCACCGCCACACTCTTCGTCATCATCTTTAGCTTCCGCACCGAACGACTGCGCGAATCGCTTCCGTCGGCGGAGAAGATTGATAGCCTGATGTACAAGACGGCGGGCGTCACCTTTGCCGGACTCGCGTTGCTGCTGATGACGGGTGCGATCTGGGCTAACGAGTCTTGGGGTCGTTACTGGGGATGGGACTCGAAGGAGACGGGCGCGTTCGTGGCGTGGCTGACATATGGCGCTTTCCTGCACGTGCGTATTTCGCGCGGCTGGACGGGACGCGCCGCCGCCTACTTCGCCATCGTCGCCTTCCTGCTGGTTATCTTTACCTACCTCGGCGTCAGCTACTTGTTGCCGGGTCTCCATTCTTACGCTTAACGGTCGTGAGGTTGGGGGCTGAAGTCAGAATAAGCCGAAATGCTTTGTTCTGACTTCAGCCTCCAATCTCCAGCCTTTTCTTTATGAATCGAGAGAATACCCTTTTCGCCATCGTCGGGTTGCTATTCGGCTATGCCGTGGCCTTTTCGCTGGTCGTGTATCTGAATCAAGGGCAAACAGCACCGCGCGTCACGCCGCCCGGCGGTCAGCAACAGGCAGGGGAAAACCTGCCGATGAACGCCGTCAAAGATCAGCAGAAGTTGAAGTCGGAGGCCGAAGCCGCCGCGCAGAAGGCGAGGCAGGAGTCGGAGAATTTCGATTCGCAAATAGCCGCGGCCAACGCGAGCGTCGGCGTGGAGGATTACGAGGGGGCGATAGATTTTCTGACGCGCGCCAACAAGCTACGGCCAGACGACTATGAGACGCTGCTCATGTTGGGCCGCGCGAACTTCGAGGCGCAGCGCTTCGAGGTGGCGGGCCGCTGGTACGCGGATGCTCTCAAACGTAAACCTGAAGACCTCGACGCGCGTTCGGAACTGGCCTTGACATATTTTCTCCGCACCCCGCCGGACGTGAATCGCGCCGTCGCGGAATTCAACACCGCGCTCGCGCGCGATCCGGGGCACGAAGTGACCCTGCACAACCTGACGCTGATGTATATCGAAACGGGCAAAATCTCCGAAGCCGAAGCGACCTTCGCCCGGCTCGAAAAGGCCAGCCCCGACAGCGACCGGCTGCCAAGATTGCGCGAGAGGTTGAAAGAGGCGCGCGTAAAGCCGCCGACCGCTTCGACTGCACCCGGCAGCACGTCTGCCGGGCAGAAGAAAACGCCGACCGATTGACGACTACAACGACAGTTAACCTTCGGAGAAAAACATGAGACCGAAGAAGCGCACGTTCCTTTCCCGCTCGTTACTGGCGCTCGGCATGCTTTTCATTTTCGCCGTCGCCGCCGGGGCACAAGCGCCGCCGCCCGTCTGCACCCTAAACGCTCCTCCGCCTACGAAGGATGACCCGGCCCCGCCTGATGCGACGGCTGGCATCCGCATCGAAGTGAAAGGCCCCGACGGCAAACCGCTTCAGCGCAAGCGCTTTTTCCTGCTCGAACGAGACTTGTCGAAGGACAGTAGCTACAAACCGGAAAGCGCGCCGAAGCGTGACGATTATCTCGCGGGCGCGAGTCCGGAGCTTCGCGCATGGCTCAAGAAGTTTCCCTGCGATTCGCTCTACTGCCCCGAATACGAGGCGGGGTATGAAGAGGCCGTGAAGACCGTGCCGGAATTCAAAAAAGCCTACGACGATGGGATAAAGAAGTACCAGAACCCGAAGCTCGCGCTGAGTTGGATCACGGTTAACTTTCCGCTGAAGAATGTCCGTACTGAATTCTACGACCGCAAAACGGCTTGGATTGAACAGGCCGCGCAAAAGGGCGGCAAGGTCATGTCAGTAATGACGGATGAAGAAGGCGTCGCTTACTTCACTGATGTCAAACTCCGCACTTACTACATTACGAACCTGACCCCGCTTGAAGAGGGTAATCTTCTTTGGAACTGCGGAGTGACGGTTCCCCCGCCGATTCCGCGGCAGCTCTACTCAATCTCTTTCACCCTGAGCGTACCGAAGGCGGCGGCGAAATAGCCTGTATTTCATTCTCCGTCATCATGCTCAGGAGACACAGGTCTGAAGTGAAAGCGGAGGAAGCGGGAAAAATTTGTTGTCAGCACATCGCAGATGTGCTACAACCCGTAACAACTGATCTACAAAGCTTTTCGTTTGAATCCGGCAGTTACGAATCCGATATTATCTCCCGGACTTGATTCTCGGAGCCGCGTCGGGCGAAACCGAAGAGGCGCTTCGTGAGGACGATGAAACACCGCACAGCAACGCTCCCCATCTTGATCCTGCTTGCTTCCGTCGTGTTCATTTGCCTCGGACTGCCTTCGAGCGTCGCTGTGGCGAGTCCGGAATTCGAGCCGTCGCGGTCTGGTCAGCGCCGACGGCGGCCCGCTCAACGCAGACCTCGCGTTGACTACTCGCAATTCAACCACCGCACGAAAGAGCATCAACGGTCCTGCGATTCGTGCCACAAGATTCCGACTCCCAACTGGCGGCGTGTGCGTACCGGCGATGAGGCATTCCCGGACGTGGCCGACTACCCCGATCACCCTTCGTGCGTGAACTGCCACCGCAATGAGTTCTTTCGCGGCGCGAGTCCGGCCATCTGTACTATCTGTCACACGAGTGTCTCGCCGCGCAACGACACCCGGCATCCCTTCCAGAACCCGGAAGAGGGATTCGCAAAGGCCACGAAGAAACCGAAGACCGCCGGGTCGCAGTTCATCATGAACTTTCCGCACGACAAGCATCAGGATGTCATGGCGGATGTACAGCCGTTGCGGAGCAACGATTCGGGCGTCACTTTTGTCCGTGCGTCCTTCGCGCGGCAAAAGACACAGAAGCGGATTGACAGTTGCTCGATCTGCCACGAGACCTATCTGCCGCAGGGCGACTCGGAAGAACCCTACGTCGTCAAAAAGCCTGATGATTTGCCGGGTGGGGCTTTCTGGCTGAAGAAAGGAACCTTCAAGACGACGCCCACCGGCCATGCTTCCTGCTTCAACTGCCACTGGCAGGCTGGCGGCGAGAAACCCTTATCAACGGATTGCGCCGGCTGCCACAAACTCTTGCCGGAAGGGAAGACCGGCGTGTTTGTGCCGCGCGACCACGTTGACATAGACGTGAAGACCGCCATGCAGATGGGCATCACCGATCAGACGATTATCAGTAAGTGGCTCCGGCGCGATGCGGCCACCTTCAACCACGGACACTCCAAACACGAACCGCTTGGTTGCACGGCCTGCCACATCAACATCACGGCGATTAACACTCTCGATCAAGCGACGCTGAAAGTCCCGATCCTGACGTGCGGCGGCGGCGGCACGGGCTGCCACATCAAGCCGGCGCCGAGGGAAAAGATTCTTAACTACGAAGTCAAAAAGAAGACCGGCGACGCGACGTTCCAGTGCTCGAAGTGCCACGTCAATTTCGGCAATGTACCGATCGAGCAGATTCCGAAGTCGCACATGGACGCGGTTTCCACGGCAAAGAAATAAAGCGTGAACGACGAACCACAAAACGAAACGAGAAGCGCCCGCCGCGAACCCGCGCCGGAACCTTCATCGTCAACGCACCGGCGTCGCGTTCTCTCTTTTCTGGCGACCTTCGCGCTGTGCGTCGGCCTTATCCTGACAACTGTGTTCTGCACGAAAAAGTCGGAGCTTCCGGTAACACCTGCGCCGACCCCGGAAGCGACGCCCCCCATCGCCAATGCCAGTATAGTCGAGTCGCCGACAGACGGCAGCTTCGATAAGTTTTCGCACTCGACCGGAGCGCACGCCTCGCTCGCCTGTGATTCATGTCATAAACGCGAAAACAATTCGGCGCAGCCCACGCTGCCCGGCCACAAGGCTTGCACCGACTGCCACTCGCAGCAGTTTTTCACGCCCAACCACCCGATGTGCGCGATCTGCCATACGAGCCTCGAAGCGAGCAACCCGCCGCTCAAAGACTTCCCGCGCCTTGCGAGCTTCAACGTCAAGTTCGACCACGCACAGCACCTGCGGGGCGGGGCACGCCCCGAGGCGGGCTGCGCTTCTTGCCACGCGCCCATGCGCCGAGGCGTCGCGCTCTCGATCCCCGCCGGTCTCGCGGCGCACTCGAACTGCTACGAGTGCCACACGCCCGGCGCAAATTCCGGTGGACGCGACATTGCCTCGTGCGGCGCGTGTCACAGCCTTGCCCGTTACGCGCGCACGTCAACCAATGCACGCGCGTTTGCCGTCAGTTTCAGCCACGCCGAGCACAGCCCACGACAGGGTTTGCGCTGCGACGAATGCCACAATGTACGCGCCGGCGCTCCGCAGTCGCGGCAGGTCACCGCGCCGCGGCCCACGCAGCACTTTGCCACACGCGGACAAAGCTGCATGACCTGCCACAACAACCGTCGCGCCTTTGGCGGCGACGACTTCAACGACTGCAAGCGCTGCCACACAGGCTCCTCTTTCCGCTTTTGATTATCGTTACTACACACGGAACGAGTGCGGCGCACTCGAAAATATTAAGCATGAAGAGTTGAAAGAAATGTAAAGATAGTGGGTGGTGAAGAGCGGGTTGAAACAGGTCTCCATCTCCCTTTAAGCTCCCCTTATTTTTTGCTGGCTTATCTCTCTCGTCACTGTGGATAAATCATTGCTCTTTGGAAAAACGGATTGACAAGCCACGGTGCCCCGTCTATGATTCTTGTATCAGTTCAATAGCACAAACTGAATCGGGCATAACCGGTTCCGACAACGGTCAGTGCTAATTCAGACTCTCCTCTACGAGCTTTTGAAATAATTGCGCGGAAAACTGAGGACGTTCAAACATGAAACTTTTCATCGTGTTGGCCACCGTCACTTGCTACCTTTGCGTCGCTCTGGGATATAGCCCTGCATCGTTCACGAGCAGTTCCAGTGCACCGGTCGCCTTCGACGGACGCACCCCGAAGGATGAGTACATCCTTTCGGCGGACGCCAAGAAGCCGGCGGACGCACCGCCGGTTCCCTTCAGCCACAAAAGTCACTCGGAGAAGAACTACAGCGTTGACGGTACGAAAGTGATTGGCTGTACCGAGTGTCACCACACCGACCAGCCTTCCGCCGAGGCTGTTAAAACTCCGCCGCTCAAGACGGGTTGGCCCGCCGACCGCACGACGACTTTGACCACCGACCTGCTCGCCAAAGACCCGAAGGCGCCGGACGTGATCTCGTGCCGTTCGTGCCACTCTCAGGAAGGCGAAAAGCCGAAAATAGCCTCCTCCGGGCCGGAGATCCCGACTGTCATTTACGAGGGCGACACAGATCCCACCGTGTTGAATAACGAAGTGGCTTATCACGCCAACTGTAACACCTGCCACGACCGCGCGGTCGAGGCTCGCAAAGGTCTCAAGATACCGACCTCTCAGGAGTGCGCCAAGTGCCACTCCGGTAAATAATCAATCCTTCGCAGGATAGATACGCGCGGGCTGCTCGTTCATTTGAATTCTTGACGAGTGCCCGCGCGTTATCCGTTTGCAGTCAATATCTCAGGAGCAATAACTCGAAAATGCGTTCTCTACTCGTCACGCCAACACTGGCCTTCTTACTCCTCGCCGCCGCGTGCGGAGGCGGCACTCCGCCAGATGCACCGCAACAGAGTGCAACCTCGAATACTTCCATGACGACGGCCAGACCTGATTCCACCGCTCCCGGTGCAACGGGCGCAACATCCGTCGCATCTTCGCACGGAGGCGGTGACAATGCGGGCGCTTCGTCCAACACGCCCGCACAGGACAAGCCGCCCGTCGAGACGCCGGAACTCGACGCGAAGATTGACAAGGCCGCGGCGAAAGCCAAAGAAGCCGCCGCTTCCGCCGCCGACAAGAAGGCGGCAGTGGCAGCCTACATGGAGCGCGGCAACTTCTTCTACAACGCGAGCGACAAGCGACTCTATCGCTACGCACTTGGCGATTTCCGACGCGCCCTCCGGTACGAACCGGACAACGCCGAAGCGAAAGAGAAGATCGAGATGATCGAGTCAATCTACAAGTCTCTGGGCAGGCCGGTCCCGAACAACGGTCTGGAACCGTAAGTCGAAAAGTTGCACACACGGAACAGGCGGGGCATCGTAGAAAAACGATGCCCCGCCTGTTCCGTGTGTGCCCGCGCCGATGTTCGACCCGTCGTTACTTTACTTCGTCGCCCCACCCGTGACAGTGAACTTCATTTCATTCGAACTTTGAGCGAGTTTGATGTCGTTGCCGTTGAAGGCGTCAACCTTACAAGTATATGAGCCGGGCGAGAGTGGCTTATCCAGTGCGTAGGACAGCCCGTCCACGCGCTTGTTGATGAAATCGTAATTCACCGTGGCCCCTGATGCTGTGTCGGCGAAGATGCTGAATTTGTAATAGGCCGCCTCCGGATAAGCGTCCCACTTCACTTCGATGTCGCTCCCTCCGATTTTCGACCCGGCTTTCGGATTCAGCAGTTTCAAATCCTGTTTGAAGAGGTGCGTGTCGGGAGCGAAAAATGTTTGATCCGCGGCTATTTTATATTTGGCGTTGCGGACGATGCCTGAAGTTGCGAAGACGTAGTATCTGGTGTTGAAAACCTGCACGGTCAGCCCTTCGTAAACTCTGGGCGGCACATCTTTGATTAAATACTCGCCCGCGCTGTCCGTCTTGGTCTTGAACGTCTCGCCGCTACATCCGCCGTAGAACTGATTGAATTTTTCACACAGTCGCACTTCCACTCCCACGGCGGGCTGCTCGTTGTAGAAGGCTTTGCCCTGCACGTTCCCTTTGCCCGCGGCGGGTTTCATTTTTTCCACGCCCGTCCCCGAAGGGATTACGCCGTCAGCCTCGGCGGTGGTCGGCGGCGGAGTCGTTTTCGGAGTTTCCGTGTTCGAACTGGAAACCGGAATCGTTCGATTCGAGTTTGTCTGATTGGATAATTTGCAGCCCAAGATGAATAGAGCTGCAATCAACATCGGAACCACAAACTCTTTGGCTCTGGTTGTGTTTGACATCTAATGCCTGCTCCATAATGCGAATTGTGCTTGCGAAAGCCTCTTTGCGAATCAGCTTATCCGACTTTGACGCCGATTGTTTCGAGGAACTTGGTCGGCTTGTCGCCGCCGATGAGGGCGAAGATATAGTCATTGGGGATGGTCGCTTTGACCTCTTCGCTGCGTGCGTTCATGAGCACAACCTCGTTGTCGCGAATCTCTTTGATGGAGGTGCCGAAGTAGACTTTGATCTTGCCCTCGTCAATGCAGTCGTAGACCTGCTGCTTGTTGCCGAATTTGAGATCGTTCTTCAGGTCGCTGCGGATGACGAGCGTGACATCATTAATCTCATCGTCGGGGCGGAAAGTGATTTGCGTACCCTGTCGGCGGGCGACGAGGTCAACGGCAGCCTCGATAGCCGAGTTGCCGGCGCCGACGACAATCATCCTGCGGCCCCGGTACTCTTCCGGGTCCGTCAGCTTGTACTTGACCTTATCCTCCGTCTTACCATCGCGAGTGACCTTCATCTCCTCACCGGCCACCTTGAGTTTCATCGGAGTACCGCGGTTGCCAAGCGCGAGAATGACGCGCCGCGAACGATACGTGACCTGCTCCTTCTCCAGCCCCTTCTCCGTCTTCACGATGAAGTAGTCGCCGTCGTCCGCCTTGTTGACCGATTTGCAGCTCTCTTGTTCGTTGATGACGACCTGATTGTCGGTCATCGTCTTGTTCCAGTCAGCCAGAATCTCCTCGCGCTGGCGACCCGCGCTGTTCACGTCAATCGCGCCGCGCGACTCCATCGTCTCCGGCTTGAAGAAAACGTACTTGTTGGCGGGGTAAGCGTCAATCGTGGCGAGCACTTTATCCTGCTCGATGCCGACGTAGGAGAGATCGAGTTGTTTAGCCATAATCGCCGCCGAGAGACCGGCGGGGCCGACGCCGATGATCGCCACCTCAAGCTCGGCTTTTGGTTCAGGCGGCGCGCCGTCCATGAGTTCGTGCGCGATGTGGCGAATCACGTCCGCGCCTTCGTTGGAGGCGTTCTTGATCAGCGGCGTGCCGGACACGTCGCCGATGATGAAGCAGCCCGGCACGTCGGTCATGAATTTTGCGTCCCGGTTTGGGACGGGGCGCGGGCGTATTTTCTTAATCGTGTTGACGACGATGCAGGCCTTCGGGTTGACGGGACATTCGACCTGACAAGCTGTGTCTTCCATGCACTGGTCGGGCGCGATGGGTGAGGAGATGTTGTTGACGATGGCGAGCACGTCGTGCGGACAGGCGTCAACGCAGGCGTGGCAACCGATGCAGCGGTCTTTGATGATGACCGGGTGAGGGTAGTCCGGCCCATCCGGGTCGTACATCAGTCGCTGCTCTTCTGTTATCTGATCGTTCTGGCGCTCTTTCTTCCTTTCGGCGACGGGTTCTTCCAACAGCGCCCGCGCGCGCCGAGAGTCGCGCACCGCGAAGGCCACGCCGGTTACGAGCAGGAAGAGGCCGATTGCAGTCCAGCCCCACCATGGGAGTCCGCCAAAGAATTTCTTCGAGGGGTCAACCGAAAATTGATTGATCGCCACGAGCAGAGTCAGCAGCGCGAGTGTGACGAAAAGTTGTGCCTTTTTCATCTTAAGAAGTTAGTCGTGAAAACCTAAAGAGTTGTGAAAGACGGGGAAAGGGCGACGCATAGTTATGGGCGAGTCGAATGACTTTACCCTCCCGCTCGAACTTCTTTTCCCCACGGTGTCACAGTGGCAGTCCTCGGAAATTATGCTTATTCTCTCGCCAGAAGCTTCGTGCCCCACGTGCGCCGGCCCTGCAAGTGCTGGACATGGCACGAGTCGCAGTGGGGTTTGTCGGGGAAGAGCACGTCCTTGAACTTGCCGTCGGGGTCGCCGTTGTGGCAGACGCCGCAGGTCGTTCGCGGTGTAGTGCGGTCAACCGGTTGCATGGTCGCATGACAACTGTTGCACGTCAGCTCGCCGTTCTTGTCGCCTTTGAGATTGCCGGCGACTTTCACGCGGTAGACGTGAAGGACGTGAAACTTCGCGCTCCGCGTCCGCTCTTCCGTGCCGCCGGCGACTGGCCAACGCCGCGCCGCCTCCTCCATCCTGACGAGTTGCTCGCGCACGTCAGCGGGCTTGCGCTCCCATTCGGCGACATCGAGTCCGGCCCACTCCCACTTGCCATTGACGAGCGGATAACCGAAGGTGCCGCCATGCGGCGTATTGACAGTCTTGCCGTTGTAGGTCTTTTTGTTTGCGTCGTTGTGACAGTTGGAGCAGGTCTGAAGACTAGCGACCTGCGGGCGGTAGTCCGTGCCGCGATGTTCGATATGGCAGGCGGTGCAGCCGATATTTGCCGCCGCGTGTTCTTTCGTGACGGTCGAGGTGAACGCCTGCGTCGTGTGACACGAAGCGCAATTGGAATCCATCGTGCCGGTCAGCGAGTGGCAGGTTGTACACGAAGCCGCGTTCGGCTGTTTTGCAATCGCGGGCTGTGAGCGAAAATCGCTCCGCGCGTGGGGGTCTGAAATGGGCGCCGGCGAGAAGGCGTTCGTGTAGGCGAAGGCAGCGACCGCCGACAGCACGCCGATAATGACGAACGCCCAGATGAAGACCGAGAAGGGCCACGGGCGTACAAGGTCGCGCGTCGGCGTCCAGTTGAAGCGCGCTTTACCGAGGACGCGAGAAGGCGCGTGCGGGCGCAAGGGAGAGAGCCGCTGCATCTTCCCGGCCTCGCGCTTGCGCTTCTCCCAGAAGACGTTGAGGGCTTGCGAGACCTCTTCCGACGATACATCTTCCGCCTTCTTTGCCTCCGGCGGCGGCGCTTCACCGCGCACCTCGGCATCGCCGACGTGTGCAGCCATCTGGAGAGCGACGCGGATGCTGAGGGACTCGCCCACACGGTTGAGGTAGAGGAAGAAGGGGCCGATTTGAATAACGTCGCCGTCGGCGAGGGCTTCCGCTTCCTCGACTGCCACGACGCGACCATTCAAGGTCGTGCCGCTCGACTGGCTGAAGTTGTAGAAATAGTAGCGCCCGCCTGCCTCGTTGATGCCGGCGTGGAGGCGCGAGACGGTCGGGTGGTTCAGTTCCAACTCGCAACTCGGCAGCCGACCGATCTTCAACCCCTCGGTGACCAGCGTGAGCGGGTCAACGTTGAGGTCTTCGCGGATGATGATGAATTTACCGGCCTGAGTCTGCATATCGTGTTGATGAACTAAAGAGGGAAATCGTTAAAAATAAAGCGACGGAGACAAAGGGACACGATAAACAAAGGCAAAGCAGAACCTTTGTTCCGAGGAGAGCCTTGATCGCTCAACTCTCCTTTTTGCTATTCATTCCTCCGGCCCGGTCTCTCTATCTTCACTTGTCTCTATGGCGAACATCTAAAACCATTTGCTTGTGACCTGCTCTGGAAGGTGACATCAACGCACCATGAAGAAGACCACTTGAATGATATGCACGACCATGAGCACGAGCATCAACGCGGTCGTCACAACGTGCGGAGCGAGCCAGAGCTTGAGCAGTTGGTGCAGATAGATGAGCGAGTCTACCCGCCGCAGCGTGACCGTGGTTTCGACGGCTTCCAGCAACAGACGGCGCGATTCCGGGTCGAGATTGCTGGCCTCCGATTCATACTCTTCGCGCGCCGCCGCAAGCAATGTCGGCAGCTTCTCGCGCCTGATGTACTGACGCAGGACGTAGGAGAAAGTGAAAACTCTGCCGCGCACCTTCTTGCGGATGAACTCGCGTAGGCTATCGCTGCTCTTCAGTCCGATGTCGCCGAGTTTCTCGCGCAACTCGTCCCGGCGAGCGCGCAGGTCTTCAACCAACAGGGGTTCGACCTCGATGCTCGTCATGATGCGCGGGCAGATGAGGTAGACAGCGATGCCGAACAGCCCGGTTAAAATCACTGCATCGAACGAGATCATCAGGAGCGAGGTGAGCAGCCCTCCCGTCGAGGTGCCGCCGTGCAGGAGCAGGACGATGCCGGCGAGGAGACCAAAGTAGATGTGTGAAAGCATCCAGTAACGGAGCGCCCCGGCGCGTCTTCGATAGACCTGTTTACGCATCGGATAGGTCATCACGACCGCAATGCCACCGAGTCCGATGAGGCCGGTGATCCATCGCACCGTGAGCCATGTCCCGCCGAGCCGCTCGTCAATACCATAGAGGCGCAGCGACCAAACAATCGCGGCGGTAATGGCGAGCGTGCCGAGGATGCCGAGTGTGTTCCAGAGAATTCCTATCGGGTCGCGCTTATGTATGTTGCGACCGATGGCGTGGGTTTGGTCGCGGTAGATAAGGCCGAGCTTTTGGTTGACCTCGGTGAAATACTCGCGCGGGTTGACGCGCACGAGCGCGCCCGTCGGGCAGTTTTCCTGACACGAAAAGGCTTGTCCCTTCGCGCCCTTCGGGTTAAGCGGGGTGTTGTTACAGAGGTTGCATTTGGTGGCAAGCAGGTTGTCAACGGCGGTGACGGGCTGCGGCGGCGTGAACGGTGCGATACTGAGCCAGCTCTTGACTCGTGCGGCGAGCGACTGCGGCTTCGGCGCTTCAGGCCGGCGCGGGATCATCGTAATCGCGTTGTACGGGCACTGCGTCGCGCAGTCGCCGCAACCGATGCAGGTCTTCGGGTTGATGTCTATCTGCCCATTTTCAAAACGACCGATGGCGCCTGTCGGGCATCCGGTCAGGCACTCCGGGTCCTGACAGTGCATGCAGACCGATGGGACAAGGACGTGTTGCGTCGAACTGCTCCCCGGTTTTGTCGGGCGCTCAATGTTGATGCCGCGACGCAAGAGCCGGGAGTGGCCGTGGACTTGATGGCACGCCATCGAACAGTTGCCACAGCGCACGCACTTATCCATGTCCATCACGAGCAGGTTCGTGCCGTCCACGATGCCCGTGGCGATCTCGCGCTCGGTCGCGGCGACAACTTGCTTGTCAACACCGGCGGTGGGATGTGGGTCGTTGTCGGCGGGCGAGAACTCGGAGAATGTGCGCTCCAGCGTGGCGCGCAGATCGGGGTCGGTACGCAGGCGGGGAATCGAGATTTCGAGCACCTCCGTGCGCTGAAGGATGGTCGCCGTGTAAGCCCATTGAATGTCCTTCGGGATGCCTTCGAGACCGATGCAATTCCCGCCACCGAGGAAATCAACGCCCACGTCGTCGGGCATCCCGGCGACCAGCAGGTCGCCCAGCGCGGCCTCATAACCCAGCCCTTGCACGCGCCGCACCCAGCCGTTGCGGATGAAGATGACGCGGTCAACGGGTTCACCCTCGTTGAAGAGGACGTGATGCTTCGAATAGACCATGAAGCGCGCGGACTTGCCGAGCTTTTCAATCAACTCCGGGGTAAAGGCGCTGTGTGTAATTTGTCGCACGTCAACGAGCGTGCGCCCGAGGCCGTGCTTGCGGTAGGTCGAGTCGAGCCGTTCGCCGAACTTCGGGAGCTTGCGGAGTAGCCGGAGCGCGGGCCGCTGGACTTCGAGCACGGTTGCTTTCGAGTTTGGCGGGGCGATAACCGTGGCGTTGCGCTGCACGCCGGCCAAGATGGACATCTCGCCAAAGCTGGTGCCCGGCGCAATCTCTCCGACCTTGCGATTCTCGGTTGTCTCCTGATCGCGGACGTACACGTCGAGGTTGCCGTCAATAGCGATGTAAAAAGTGTTCCCGCCCCAGTCGCCCTCTTTGATTATCTCCTCACCCGGCTTGTACTCATAGAGGTGGATGTAGGGGCCGACCTTTTTGCCATTGTAGTTGCGCCCGTAGGCGATGACCTCGATGTCGAGTTCGTGCTCGAAGTGGTCGTGATGCTTTTCGAGCAGTTCGGAGATGATGTCGGTATTCCCGATAGCGTCGAGAATGGTCTTGTGCTTAGTGATCTCTGTGGGCATGGCCTCGTCAATCTTACAGGGCGGAAAATTTCAACAGGAGCCTTGCGCCAGGCGCGCGTGCCGCCGGGCCGGATGTGGAAACTTAAGAAATGAACGAGCGCATTATACCATCTCGCCGTGTGGAGCAACTTACTCGTTTTGCACGAGTGAAGCAAGAAAAATTTATCCGAATTTTAATCGGCGTGGTGAACGAGCCGCGGGAACGAAGGATCAGCCAGAGAGGGAAGTAGCTGTGGGCGAGGGAAACCGCGGTCATCGGAATTTCGTGCGGGGAACTTACGCAGTCTCTTCCATAGTTGCGGTGAGGCTAACTTCAAAGGGCTGTCTTGGCGGATGACGAAAAGCGCATCCGGAATGTAAGCTGTGCTATACTTCCGCCAGAGTTACCGACCATTTTTAGAAAACAGAACTCTCGACATCAGGATTTGCGCGCGCCGCTCTTCTCCTTGTGCCGTCCGCTGTTTTTCCCGAACGCGACCATGATGGAGACACCTGATGTCCATACGCGAGGCACTCCGTTTTTCAAATAACAACCAACGCTCAGTCTGGCTGCTCTGCCCGGCGAACATATCCGTGATGTTCAAGGCGCCATGCACTTCTCTCGGACACCGTGCGTCGAACGGCGGTAAAAGATGAGCCGCGCAAAGGTCAATCACGCGCCGGAAACGTGTTCGTGGTGTGCGGGGACGGGGGAGTGGGCCGTCTCCGTGGCATATATCGTCTCGTGTCTGGTGTGTGGCGGAAAGGGAAAAGTATCAGTGGCCCAACCAGCGGCGAAATGCCGCAAGTGCGAGGGCAGCGGCAGACGCAACGTGACCGCCCCGTGCCTGAACTGTGAGGGGACAGGATGGGCGCGCGTGTTCGATCAGGCATAGGCCACTCTTTTGCGGGTGCCAGTGTGATCTGTGTGGTTATAGACTTATACCGGCAGTCCGCACGTGGTTGGGGTTGTTAGTCGAGGATGTTCCGAGGTGAATGACCTGCGAGTCTACATCTACCCGGCGCGAACCGGCGCGAACGGCACACGGGAAGTGTTCTACAGTCGGCGCGCCGACGGCCCATTTTATCGCTGGCTCTATGAAGAGGAAGCCGGGCGCTGGCACTTTACTCGCGTGCATTTATCCAGATTGACGCTGAAGGTACTGAGCCTCGCCAACCGAGAGTCCGTCCCGAATGAATTACAGCGGCAACTGTTCGAGCACTATCTCGAATAGTAAGGTCAGAGAATCTCGGAGCGGCGTAATTTGTAAAGCAGTGGGAGGTGAATGAATGCGGAAGCGGATCAATCCTCAGATCATGTCGGATGGCGCTCAGACCGAACATCACTGGCTCGATCTGGGGCGTTTGGCTCAGGTCGAAATATCTTCGGAGGATGAAGCGAACCCGGTCGAGGGGGCGTTGGTGCAAGGAGCGGGTTCGGGCTGGCGAGCAGCCTTACCGGGCGAACAGGCGCTTCGACTCCTGTTCGATGAACCGCTGAAGCTGAAGCGCATCAGCCTGCTGTTCCGGGAAGAAGAATTCGGGCGCACGCAGGAGTTCGTTCTCCGCTGGTCGCTGGACGGCGGGAGGTCTTTCCGCGAAGTCGTCCGACAGCAATATAACTTCAGTCCCGGCGGGGCGACCCGTGAGTCAGAGGAATATGAAGTCGAACTCGATGGTGTGACGGCGCTCGAATTAGTGATTACTCCGGATGTGAGCGGAGGCGACGCACGAGCTTCGCTCGCGCATTTACGCCTCGCGTGAACTCCGGCGTCCGCGCCGTTGGGCCGTCAGTTCAATCCTCGCTCGAACTCTTCCACTTCCCTGCGATAGACGAGGTCGCGGCCTTCCATTTCAACCGCGCGGAGGCGCCCGCTGCTCACCAAATCACGGATCGCCGCGCGCGTCATGCCGCACATCTCCGCCGCCTTAGCCTGACTAATCAACGACTCCTCCGGCGGTTCAAGTCTTGTCTTCTTATTCTCTTTCATTAAATGCTCCGACCCTCGAACTCTATAAACCTAGATGCGTGCGTGCACGAGTCGGCGCATCCGGTCCGCGAACAGCACGTCTATCTTTTGCGGTTCGATGACAGCCGTCACCTCTCCGTGTCCAAAGACGGGGTGCGTCATGGATTGACCGGTGCGGTAGGTGCGAGTGCGGTCGTAGGGCGCGCCGGAGTTCACCGCCGAGCGGGTTGAAGTGCTGTCGCTTCTTTTGAATGTTCCACGCGTGCCGCATTGTGGGCAACTGACGCGCGAGATGTGTCCGCGCGCATTGACCGAGACCACGACATGCCCGCGCTCCACGCCACACGCCGCGCAAAACTTCTCCACGCGCTCGCCGACGGTATGATTTTGCTCGTCCAAAGGAACCTCCCTCTCCAACTTTATTTGTATCTGTAAGTGATGCGCCCGCGCTTCAGATCGTAAGGAGACATCTCTACGCTGACGCGGTCGCCGACGAGGATGCGGATGCGGTTCTTACGCATCTTGCCGGATATCTGCGCGAGCACGATGTGCTCGGTGTTATCAATCTGGACTTTGAAGAATGCGTTGGGCTGTTTATCAACAATCACCCCCATCGCGGGGATCAAATCTTCTTTAGACAATCTGGGGCCTCCCTCGTCGGTGCCGGGGTCAGCGAGAGTGACCCGTTATCAACGGAAAAAGCCTCCGGCGCAAATTTGTGCCGGAGGCTTTTTGAAAAAGAGTCGCCGGAAATAGCAAGCGGCGAGCTAGTAACGAGAGTTGCCGCTGCGTCCGCCGCCGCCGCCGCCGCGCCCGCCGCCGAAGCCGCCACGGCTGCCACCACGGTCTTCACGGGGTTTGGCCTCGTTGACGTTGAGCGCGCGACCGCCGACTTCCTTACCGTTGAACTGTTGGATGGCCGCTTGGCCTTCCTCGCTGGAGGACATCTCGACAAAGCCGAAGCCACGCGAGCGGCCCGTGTCACGATCTTCGACCACGGAAGCCGACTCGACCGTTCCAGCCTGTGCGAAAAGTTCCTGCAAATCTTCGCTCGAAGTCTGGAACGAGAGATTACCGACGTAAAGTTTCATAGACATGTATGTGTACCTCTTCCGCCTACGCGGAATGTAGTGAGAAGCTGCGAATCGAAGTGGCTTCGTCGGAACGGTGGCAGCGAAGGACCCGGCTTCGGATGCTCTGTAGGAGCGGCTTCTAAAGTGTTGAAGTAAGCCCGCTCTCGTACTATCCAGAACGCCGCGGCCAAACGAGGCGCGGGGCGCATCACCGTCGATGCGCGAGAGAAGGAAAAACCTGAGTATAATGCACTACATGATGGTTCAGTTGCAAGCCGCGACGGGTCACGTAACGACCGCGGGGTGTAATTAAAAGTGTGGCGCGACAATCAAAAGGCTACGCATGAGCTTGACGCTGCTGCCGCCAGTATGAGTGCCATTCTCCATTGGCCCTCATGGTTCTCAACGCCAGCATCTTTTCCGCGTTCTCGGGTGTTGGGGAGTAGCGGAACAGGAAATACACTTAAGAAAGGGGCTTGATGGCTTTTTCGCACTTGCAGAACGCAAGAACCCCGATTCGCAAAAGACCTCGCAAAAGAGAAGGGTTTTGCAACTGACTTTTGCGAACGAAAAAGGTCTGAAAATCCGCCCGGTGCTGGGGGTTTGCAAAAGTTTCAAATTTAGCGAAGTCCTTCTCTCCTTCGTCTCTCACCGAGGCTTCGGGAAGAGTAACGCTTTTCACAAATGTGGGCGTCCTTAAGCGAGTTCCCTGTTCCGTTACTCCCCAACACCCATGACAGCGAGCGTGATCTGCAACTGCTCCATTTCGCGCAGAGCGCCAGCCAAAGCGCGTTCGGCCTCGCAGACGGCCTCAGTGTCGGGTTGACCGTCTCCGATGGCGCTGAGGGCAAATCTGACGCTCTTTCGTGCGCGTGCTAACCGCTCGCCGTCTCTCTTCTCGCACGTCACCGTATAGGCCGCGCCGGTCTGTTTGTTCGTCACGATATAGCTGCCGAAGTTGACCACGCGGACGCGCGGCTTGACCGCGCGAGCCTTGTCAATCGCCTTCTGCATTGCCTCCGCCGTTGTAAGTTTGACCATCGTTTTTTCCTTTCGAGTAAATGTAACCGACAAGTGTAACTATATCGCATGAGAGATAGTTTGTTGGTATAAATATCACTCTTGCAATATAGTTTTGTCCGGTGTATAAATAACGCATGAAGATGCTGACGACGAACGAAGTGGCGGAGCGTTTGGGCGTGCATGTGACGCGCGTGCGGGCGCTGATTACGGCGGAGCGACTGCCGGCGCAGAAGCTAGGGCGTGATTACGTGATACGCGAGGCCGACTTGAAACTTGTAGAAGATCGCAAGCCCGGCAGACCGCCGAAGAGCGCCGCGACGGGAGGAAGGAAGTAATGGCAAAGACGACAAAAAAGAGTTCCCCAGGACGCGCGACGACAAGCAAGCGCGCCTCGACCAATGGCGCGAGGGGCGCGGCCAAAGAGATTGATACCAGCCGCCGGTACACGAAGAAAGAGCTGGAGCAGATGCCGCTCGAAGACTTAACGCTGCTGGCATACCGCATGACGTATGACCGCGTTCACGGCAAGCGGAAGGTCAGAGAGTAGCGGATGAAGGTCAGAGAGTAGCGGATGGCCGAATACCTGTTTGACACGAACATCGTCGCCGAACGCTCGCTCGCCGCGCTGCCGCAACGCGCCTATGTCTCGGCGGTCGTTCTCACGGAGTTGATGACGGCGGGCGATGCCGACGAGTTCAAGGTTTATCAAGTCACATGGCAGCGCCAAGCGCAGGCCGGAAAGTTGATTGTGCCGGCGGTCGAGGATTGGCCGACCGTCGCGCGCCTACTGCACCTGCTCGCGCAGGATCGGAAGAAGAAGGCGCGTGGGAAGTCTCCGCGCCGCACGCCGACGGCCAAACAAGAACTGGTCATGGACGTGCTGATCGCCGTCAGCGCCGCGCGTGAAGGCGTGACGGTCGTTACCAATGATTCCGACTTTGAGGCAATCCGGTACTACCACAAGAAACTGAAGATCAAGAGTGGCGACGAGTTCTTTCAATAATCCCGAAGGCTCACACTCAAACATGGCATTTACTCTGCAAGACATCATCCAGAACTCCGATTATTCACTCCAGATTTTCACTCCAGAAGAACAGACCGCGATCAAGATTCACGAAAAGCGCGGCAAGCCTTATCTGTACGATTTCACTAATAACAAAGAACGACCGGCGAAGCCTGAAGAGATCGTGCGGCAGTTGTTTATTTACCGGCTAATGAACACTTATCGTTATCCGGCGTCGCGCATCTCGGTTGAAAAGGGTGTGCAGTTCGGTGCGACGATCCATGAGAAGCGCGCAGACATTGTCATTCACGACAAGGATGACGAGACGGCGGCTTACATCATCGTCGAAGTTAAAAAACCAAAGCGCAAGGATGGATTAGAACAACTTAAATCCTATTGCAACGCGGAGGGCGCACCGATTGCGGTCTGGACAAATGGCGGCGAAGAAGTCATCTTGCGCCGCACAGACCCGAACCTTTACGAGAATCTTTCTGGCATCCCGCGCGCCGATCAAACGCTCGCCGAGATCATTAACGAGCGCGTCACGATTGAAGAACTCGCCGCTCGTAATAAACTCGTTACTGAAAAGTGGACGCTGAAAAAGATCATCCTCGACCTCGAAAATTTAGTGCTGGCAAATGCCGGCGTGGATGCTTTCGAGGAAGTCTTTAAGCTCATCTACGCCAAGCTGTACGACGAGGCGCAAGCCAAGCGGCGCAAAGGTCGCTACGTCGAGTTTCGCGCGTCCGGCGAAACGCACTCCGAACTTTACGAGAAGATTAACAATCTGTTTGAGGAAGCCAAGCGGCGCTGGCAAGGTGTGTTTCTTGAAGGCGAGAAGATTGATTTAAGCCCGGACGCGCTCGCCGTCTGCGTCTCATTCCTGCAAGACATCAAGCTCTTCAATTCCAACTTGCAGATTATTGATGAAGCCTTTGAGTACCTTTCAACGCAGGTCGCTAAAGGCGCGAAGGGGCAATACTTCACGCCGCGTTATGTGATTGATATGTGCGTGCGGATGCTCAATCCGAAAGACGATGAGTACATGATTGATACGGCGGCGGGCAGTTGCGGCTTCACGTTCCATACGATCTTTCACGTCTGGGGCGGCGAGTTGACCTCGGACAGCCCGACGCGCGAGCAAGCCGAGTATGCGAGCGAATATGTCTACGGGTTGGACTTCGACACGCGTAGCGTCAAGATCGGCAAAGCCTTGAACCTCATCGCGGGCGATGGCAGAACGAACATTTACCGCGTCAACACGCTCGCTCCGTTCCAGTGGGGCGAAGACGCTCGCGTCGGAATGAAGCCGCGCCTGCGCCGCTTTCCAAAGGCGGCTGACACACAGGAGAATGCGAAGACCTTACGTGAGTTTGACTTTGACATCGTGATGACTAACCCGCCGTTCGCCGGTGACGTTTCCGATTCGCGCATCCTGCATCAATACGAACTCGCCAAGCAGTGGAAAGCGATTGACCTTGAGGCGCTAGAAGACGAAGCGGAGCGCGAGCGTTACGCCGACAATCGTTTTCGTCATGCCTTCAAGGAAAGCGGCAAGTGGTCGCAGAATCAAAGCCGCGATCTGCTCTTTGTCGAGCGCAACTTGCAGTTCTTGAAGCCCGGCGGGCGCATGGCGATTGTCCTGCCGCAAGGTCGTTTTAATAACGTCAGCGATGCGCGCCTGCGTCACTTCATCTCCGAGCACGCGCGCATCCTCGCCGTCGTCGGCTTACACGGCAACACGTTCAAGCCGCACACCGGCACGAAGACGAGCGTTTTGTTTGTGCAGAAGTGGAACGACGACCGGAAGGCGGGCGCGCTCTGCCCGAAG
The DNA here is from genome assembly GCA_041749275.1 of Pyrinomonadaceae bacterium. Classification (GTDB taxonomy): domain Bacteria; phylum Acidobacteriota; class Blastocatellia; order Pyrinomonadales; family Pyrinomonadaceae; genus JBGTBQ01. The sequence continues at coordinate 34,667 of JBGTBQ010000078.1, forward strand.
GTTGATGAGTACCCGATCTTCTTTGCGACGAGCGAACACGGCGGGAAGGATAATTCCGGCGAGTACATCTACGTCAAAAACACTGACACCGGCGAGAAGCTACACGACCTCTTTAATCACGAAATCTTTGACCAAGATTTGTTTGACGTGCGCGTTGTGCTGCATCAGCAACTCACCAAGCTGCGCGAAAAAGACGCCGCCAATCCCGCATTGCTCAAAGTCCACGAAGATCGCTACACCGAACTGCTGAAGCATCTACCGCAACGTCCGACCATCGCCGAAGCCTTCATTGAATTTGCCAAGCGTCACGACTTCTCATTCTGGCAGGAGGATGAGGACTAATGGCTGTTTGGAGTGAAATAAGTTTGGCTGAGATCGAGGGCGCCGGGCGACTTGATGCGGAGTATTACCAACCAGTTTTCATTAAAGAGCGGGCAGCATTGCGCGCCCTTCCGCATGTTCGTTTAGGTGATGTGGCATACGTTACTGATGGCCAACATGGCTACCACTTGGTTGATCCTGAAAGCGACATCAAGCACATAACGGCGAAGTGCGTAACTGACAACATAGTTGTAGCAGATGACGCAGACAGATTGGCAATAGAAACACACTTGAAGAACATGCGCTCATCTCTCGAAGTAGGAGATGTGCTGCTTCAAACTGCTGGAACTATTGGTAGTGCCGGTGTAGTTACCGAAGATATTCTGCCAGCTAACATAGATCAAGATGTTGCGAGAATTTGCATTCACGACAAAACAAACTTGTCGCCGTGGTATGTAAGCGTTTTCATCAATAGCGAGTTAGGACGAATGCAGGCAGCCTTTGAATCTACGGGGCAAGTGCAAAAACATCTTTCCCTCGGCGCGGTCAGAAAGTTAATAATCCCGCTGCTTCCGCAACAAAACGCTGTTGCGAAAATTGCGATTCAATCATACGAGCGCAGACTACAATCAAATCAGTTTTATGCCGAAGCAGAAAACCTACTACTCCACGAACTCGGACTCGACACGCTCGACCTCTCACACGAACTGACTTACGAGCGCAACTTTAGCGAAGTCGCGACAGCAGATCGCATTGATGCACAGCACTATCAACCAAAATTCTACCGCGTGCATGATGCAATCGCCTCACTAAAGCCTAAAGCGACTGTCCCGCTTGAGTCGTTACTAGTTTCAATCACTAATGGACAAACACCGCTCCGTCACGACCTAAGCGAAGGAGACATCCCGTTTCTGACCGCCGAGCACGTCCTCGACTTCCGCATAGACTACGAATCCGACAAGCGCGTGCTTGCAAGCCATCACGTAGAACAACTAAAGCGCACCCAATTATCAAATAAGGATGTACTCGTCACTATTAAAGGGCGCATCGGCAATGTCGCCGTCGTTGAAAATCTGCCGCGCCCGACAAACATCAACCAAGACGTTGCGCTTATACGTTTACGAGATGAGATTCATCCTTACTACATTGCAGGCTTTCTTAATTCTGCGGCTGGTAAGGCTCTGACTGAACAAGTTTGCACTGGACAGATCAACCCGTTTCTTGGCTTAGGCAATCTGAAAAGCGTAATGGTTCCGCTTTTCGATGAGCAATATATGAGCGAACTCGGCGATAAAATTCAAAGTAAAGTCGCTGAAGCCTATCAAACTCACGAAGACGCCAATCAATTACTCGAAGACGCCAAGAGGCGCGTTGAGCAGATGATTCTCGGTGAGGAAGCCTCGCATGTCGCGTGAAGCCGACCTTGTTGATTTAATCAAGACCGCCAACGAGATTTACCTCGTCAACCCAACGGGCAACGCGCGCTCGGCTTACATCCAGATTGACGACCTCTGCGAACTCATCCTGAAGAGTTTCCTTCAGGTTAAGAAAGACAAATGGTCGCCGGTAATTCGGACGGGCAACGGCAGAGAGTATTTCAAAGGATTCAAAGATGTGTCTAAGGAGGTTCGCCAACTCTTAACCAACAATAAAACTGTCAATGACCTGCTCACCAGCATTGATGGGCGTAGGGCAAACCGCAATCAGTTTTTCCACAATCATGACATGACAGGCTTAACGATTACCGATGAGCATTGCCTGCAAGCCTTCTGTGATTTGTATGACCTACTCAACGCGCTTTTTCCTAAAGCCTTCAAAAATTATGAGAACCGAGTGTTACGCGCTCAAGTAGCAGCAATTCGCGCCCTCCGAGGTTGCGCGCAAAGCCCGATCAAAAAACAGAAGTACAACGAGATCGTCAACAAGTGGCGCAACGAAGAAACTAACCGCACCCTCCGAGCCACCGGCGAAGTCCGCATCAGCTTTCCAAACCTCGCATACGACTACTGCGTCATTCACTACTACCCCGATCAATTCTACGATGCGCTCCAACAAGCCGGTCTGATTTGAGCGCGCTGTGTCTTATCCCTAACTCTCCGCTAGGCGCGCAGGCTTCACGCTTCTTTCAATCTTTTGTGGTCGCATTTTTTCACGCCGCCTTTCCCTAACCCCTCCGGGTAAAACATCCCTGTACCGTGACAGTCCGGGCATTGTGAGATGTTGATCTGCGGCGCATCCTTCGCGGCCAGCCACTCGACAATCAATTCATCCTCGCGGCCTGTCTCGCCGATCATCCTGCCCACGCCACTGACCGGCATCCGCACCGGACATTCTGTCTCTTCACTCATCACGGCGGCGTGTCCCTCAGTGATGGCGCGCACCGTCGCGGCGCAGACTTCGACGCCGTAATGCTCCTTGACCTTCTCGACCGCCCGGCAAAAGAGCTGTCGGCAGCAAACTCCGTGACGACCCGCTGCAACCCCAGACTGTAGCCGCGACAACTGACTCGTGCCGCCCGCGCGAAGGGACGCCCCAACTGGTTGCTCCGCTTCTCTCGCCACACTTGCTCCGCAACCCCTATCTCGCCGAACCGCGTCTGCCAGTAGAGTTTTTTTTTACCGCGCCGCTCTAACCCCGCACGCCGCCCATACTCGCCTTCGAGCCGCCGCGCTTTGCCTTGCGCCCACCCTTGCAAGGCATCGTGCCCGATCCGCCGAATCTCTTCCACGACGCGCTCTTCGACTTCATCTGCCGTCAAACTATCGCCGTCAGCGTTCTCGACGATCTCCAGTAATCTGCCAATGCGCTCGTACACCTCCGGATGCCGCTTGAGTCGTGCTGATAGCTCTTGCCAGCTCTTGGCTTGTGTCTCGCTTTTTGTCATCGCTCACCTCCGCTCAACTATCGTAAGCGAAAGTGATTATTACTGCGCCTCACTTTTAATTACACCCACGACCGCGAAGGTTGAAAGAGCACAATAAAAATCGTGGTGCATGATAGGGTCGCGGAATGACGCTCCGAGTAGAAAAGAACAGAAGTCTATCCGGAATCCAAGATGTTCAAAGACGTGGAATTGCCGAAGAGCATGGAGAAAGCCCCGGCTTACGTTCGTGACTTTCTCAAGGAGGCGCCAAGCGTGTGGGATGATACGAAGTTCCTCGATGGTTATCCCGGCAAGTACGTGGTTCTCGCTCGCCGGAGCAGAGGGCATTGGTACATCGCCGGCATCACCGACGGCGACGGCGGCAACCTCTCGTTCCGACGCGAAACGCTACGTCTGAACGTCAAGCGCGGATGGAAGCTCACGCTGCCGCCGCGCGGAGGCTTCGTCGCGGTCGTAAAGTAGAGCGGGCAGGTAGCGGTCGCGGTCGCTCTAAGAGCGTGTCTAAAAAGTGAGCTTGGAGTCAGCTCCGTCAGGAGCGGCATGTGTGTAGCACGCCGCCAGCCCTGAGAGATGCAGCTCCGTCAGGAGCGGCATGTGGGCTGTGCCGCCCCTCCGGGGCTGAGAGGGGACAAGAGAACGCCTGCGAGCTACAAACATTTCGCCCCTCGCGGGGCTTTTGAGACACGCTCTAAAGTCGCTCAAGCGCTTCGACGGCGAGGGTGTGGAAGCGGAGACGGACACTGTTGATGTTGATGAAAGGTAGCGTGCGCGCGTGCGTGCGGTTGGTGAGGAGGATGAAA
>JBGTBQ010000079.1:0-26299 GCA_041749275.1 Pyrinomonadaceae bacterium
GCGCGGCGACGCGCATCATCACCCCGACCGAGTGCGTGCGGCGCGAAGTGTGCGAACGCTTCGGAGTGCGCGTCGAAAAAGTCCACGCCGTGCCGGAGGCGGCGCGCGCCGTCTTCCGCCCGCTGCCCTTCGCGGAGACGGCGGAGACGCGCCGACGCCTCGCCATTGACGGAGACTTCCTGCTCGCCGTCGGAACCATCGAGCCGCGCAAGAACTTCCGCGCCCTCATCCGCGCGTTCGAGACGGTCGCGGCGCACGCGATGGCCGGGCGAAATCTGCGCCTCGTCATCGCCGGGGGCAAGGGCTGGTTGAGCGACCCGCTTTTCGCCGAAGTTGAAAACTCTCCGGTTAAGGATCGCATTATATTTACAGGCTATCTCGACGATGAAGACCTTCGCGCTCTCTATTCTTCGTGCCGCCTCTTCATCTATCCTTCACTCGATGAGGGCTTCGGCCTGCCGGTGCTAGAAGCGATGCAATGCGGCGCGCCCGTCGTCTGTAGCGGCATCCCGGCCCTCGTCGAAACGGCTGGCGACGCGGCGCTCCACATCAATCCCGACGGCCCCGACTCAATCGCGCGCGGCATCATCGAAGTGTTAAGCAGTGAGGCAGCGCGCCTACGTCTTTCGGAGGCCGGACTAAAACGAGCCGCTCGATTTTCGTGGGAGAGGACGGCGCGGATGACGTTGGACGTTTACATGGACGCGTTGAAAAAACTGGAACGGAATGGACGATGAGCGAAGACGTTTCGGGGCCGGACGCGGCGCGTCGTGAAAGCTCTGTTCGGTCGGTTGTTCCCGCCCGGCGGCGGTTGTCCACCCGCGCGTTGGAGCTGTCGCTCCTGCTCTTTCTGTGGTGTGTCTACGGGGCCGCGATCAATTCCGGCAACCTCGACGCCTTCAATCTGCAACAGGCGGGCGTTGAGGCGATGGTCGAGCGCCGTCAGTTCTCGCTCGAAGGGTCTGACGCGCCGAAGCTACAGATTCGAGTCTATTACGACGGCGACAAGCCTTTCGGCGACACGTTCCTCTACGACGGTCGGCAGTATGCGGCCAAGCAGCCCGGACAGTTTATGGCGGGCGCGTTGGTCTACTTTGTCCTGCGCCTCTTAGGTCTCAACTACGTCGAAAATTATCTGCTTGTCTCCGCGCTGGTGACCTTCTTTACCACCTCACTCATCACCGCCGCCGCCGCGGTCGCCGTCTTTCGCCTCGCGCGTGAGTTCACGGGCGGCGATACGCTGTTGTGGCCGCTGGCTGTTGCTCTCGTTTACGGGCTGGGGACGATAGCCTTCGTCTACTCAGGCATCGCGCATCACGACGGCCTCGCTTCGGGCTATCTGGTCATCGCCTTTCACTTTGTAGTCTCGCTTGCGCGCGAACGGACGAGCGGGAGGAGCGCGAAAGTTGTGGCCGGCGTTGCCGGACTCATGCTCGGTCTGACGATTACCACATCCATGCTCCCGGTTTTTATGGTGTGTGTTGTCGGTATCTATTTCGTCTCGCTGCGAAGATGGGAGCTGATCGTTCCGGCGCTGCTCGGAGGCGTGGCCGGGGTGGCCCCGTTGCTAATCTACAACGCGCTCTCCTTCGGCAACCCGCTCCTGCCGCCGAACATCGCCGGAGGATACCCGGATTCGTACTTGCACTTCGACCCGCACAATACAGTTGCTAAGGCACGCTTCTACGTTTCGGAGATCACCTACTATCTCCCGATTGTGTGGGCGGGGCTGGTAGGGCTGGCGTTTTACCCGCGCGACCTGTGGCGCGAGCGGTTAGTGATGCTCGGAATGTTGCTGGCGCTGGTATTTCAGATTCTGAATATCGAGACCCACGGAGGCTGCCACTACGGCCCGCGTTTCCTTCTTCCGGCGATGCCTTATGCTTGTCTCGGTCTGATCGGACTTCGGAACCTTCGCGCGCCAACGCCGAGACGACTGGTACTGGCGGCTATCGTGCTGGTGGGGGCGGCCTCCGTCTTCATCACTTCGGTGGGAGCGTTGTATGGAGCGATGTACTGCGAAATCGAGCACTACGCGCTCTGGCCGTACCTCGCGGCCCTGTGGCGCGGCGAGTGGCGGGTGATGCCTTTGGCCGCGTGGCTCGTCGCGCCGTTGGTGCTCTGTATGTTGCTGCTCGCCAGCGCATGTAGAAACTATCAACGCGCGCGTGCGTCCGAGTTGTCAACTCCGGTGAGTTGACGGGGCCGGCGTTCGGACTTACTCAATCGAGCCAACTCGCTTCGACCCGCACGGGCAGCCTCACCGTCGTCGAGCCACGCAACGCGAACCATGTCACGCCCTCTTGCAGCATGTCGAGTTCGAGCAGGTAATCGCCCGGCGTTTTCGGAGCATTGACGACGAACTCAAATTCCATCTCTTCGCCGGGTTGCAGGTCGCGGAGCAGGGGAGCGCGCCCGTCATCATGCACAACCTCACGGCCCGCCGTGTCCAGCCAGTGGTTGCCGAGGCTCAACTGGAAAGGCGCGCCCATGCGCTCGCGCGCGGGCCACGGAACGCTCCCCGTATTTCTGACCACGGCGCGGACGGTCAGGGCTTCCCGCACACGCGCCCGCGTGCGTGTGTCGGACACGCGGATTTCGGCGCGGAAGTCCTTAGTGGGCAACGGCGCGGGGGAGCGCGGGGGGCCTTCGGCGACGTAGACGATGTAAGGCTCTCGCTCGTAGAGCTTGCGGCAGCGCGGGCAACTGTCCTCCGTGGTGATGACGAGCGCGCCCTCCGGAGCCGGCGCGTCGGGAGGGAGAAGTTTGAACGTGCCGGGGGGGATGCCCGCGAGCGTAGCGTACCAGTAGGCATGGACGTAGCCGGGTATCGGTTGCGTGTCGGCGAGGTGGATGGGGCGCGCGGGATGCGCGAGCGCCGCCGGGAGAATCTTCGCGGCGTAGTCGGCATCGAAGTCGCGGAGCTTTTTTGTTGAATGCCCGTCCGCGTGATAGTGCCACTGGAAGAGCGCGCCCTCCACCAGCACGAGCGCCGCGAGCAGACCGAGCACGATACGCCGCGAACGGCGGACGGCGTTCTCTTCGACGAGCCACGCGAGCGCCGGGACGGCGAGCACGAGGAGGAAGACGGGGAAGGCGGCGAGGCGCAACGGGTGCAGATACTCTTTAGTAAGCGAGGCGGGGACGACCGAAACCGCCAGCCCGTAGAGAACGAAGCGCCACCACGCATTGCCTGACCTGCGCCGCACCACGATCAACACGCTCGCAACGGCGAGCAGAAACGTCGCCGCGAGCACCGGGGGAAAGCCTTCGACGCTGACGGGCGGAGCCTCCGGCGTACCCTTGAAGAGCATCCACCACGGGTTGAGATTGCCGAGATAGCTCTTGACGAACTCGCGCGCGATTTCACTGGTGGTGCTCCGTGGCGTGATGTATGTGATGAACCAGAAGCGCGCGGAGAGCGCGCCGGGGTGTCGCCAGTGGAACACGCCGAGCGGGACGAGCGCGAGCGCGTAGAGCAGCCACGCGCGCAGCACTGAGGAGAATCGCACGCGGCGGAGGAACAACAGCAGGCCGAGCGCCAGCAGCGGCGCGAGCAGCCGCCCGACCGAATAGGTATATGTCAGCAGCGCCAGCGTCGCGGCGATGGCGCCCGCGTCCACATTTGACCAGCACGCCTTCGCCGCCGCGCGGTGCACGGCCAGCAGGAAGAGCACGGCGGCGAGGGGGTACAGCGACACCTCCAGCGCGACGCTGCCCAACTGAAACAGCCACGGTGTGAGCAGTGCCATGAGCGCGGAGAGCAGCCCCACGTCGCGGCGTCGCGTCAGGCGCGTGGCGAGCAGTCCCAGACCGAGCGCGGCGGCGACGACGGCGACGGCGCTCAAGAGCCGCGAGGCGGTAATGCTCGGCCCGGTCACCTTGAAGACGGCGGCGAGCAGGTAGATGTAGACCGGGTTCTTATACTCGCCAAAGGCGCGGAAGAAGAGCGGGAAGGATTCGCCGTGTTCGTCGCGCCCCGTCGTCGCAATCAAATGCGCGTTGTAGGCGATGGAGGATTCGTCAAGATAGAAGCCCGGCGGATTCCCCAGCGCGCCCGCCGTGTAGAGCGCGGCGCCGAGCGCGAGCGCGGCGAGATAGATGAGCGCCGCGCGGCGACGCGACAGGCAACCGTTTGCGGTGTTTGTCTCTGACACGCTAAATCGAAACCGACGCGAAGTGGACACAGGCGTTCAGAGTTCCGACTTTAGTCGGCTTGCCGAACGCGAGAGACAGCCGACTAAAAGTCGGCACTCTGAACGCTTGGCGGTTGCTCGTCCAACTTCTCCGGGTCTCCATCTTTATGTACCGCATTGGTGGCGCACGCTACTCGTCCTCGCGGAAAAGATAGATCGAGCCGCCGAATACGGCTTCGGGCGCGCGGCGCCGATAGGCGTCGAGGGTGTTGACGCGCTCAACGTCCGTCTGCCCGCGACCGTTTATCACTCGCCCCGGCACGGTCGAGCCGTTGAGGTAGCTCGCGCCGACGGCGTAGTATCGTGTCGGCGGGATATCAGGGCCGGCGGGCGGCAGAAAGTCTATGTACTCGACGCCGTAGTGGCGCAGCGTCATAAAACCGCCGAGGAAAGCGCCGCGCACGCGTGTCTCGCCGCGCGCACGCAGGTACGCCGCCAACTCCTTCACGTCGTCGCCCCACTCGACATTCGAGTCCGAGAGATACCACCAATGCGGTCGCGCGGCGGCGAGTTGGTTCATGTAGGTCATGTAGTGCGGGTAGACGCGCAGCGTTTCGACGCACATCCAGCCGACGAGCACGATGGAGAGCGCCGCGCCGAGCAGTCGCGCGCGTCCGCCGAGACGCGGCGCGGCATCGAGGAGCGCGCCGCCGAGGATGAAGAGAAACATGTATGCCGGCAAATAATATCTGACGCCGATGTTGATCGGACTCATCAACACGAAGATGGTGTAGATGATGAACGGAAGCAGCAAGATTAGAAAGCGCCCTTCGCGTTTCCTGATCGTCCGATGAATACCCCACGCCAGCGCGGCGAGCGACAGAAGCAGAAAGGGAAGCGTCGTCTTCAGCGCGAAGGCGACGGGGAAGTAGTACCACCAGCCAGTGTGACTGTACATGCCCAGCAAGCCCGCCGGGTGCCCTTCGCCGCCGTGCCAGAGTTGCCAGAAGACGCCGAGGACGAAGTCTGTCGGCAGCACGTAAGAGAGCACGCGCACGCTCCACTCGACGGCGACGGCGCGCTCCGGAAACGAAGACGCCATCCAACGGAGGTCTTCGCCCGTCAGCGCGCGGCTGTGAAAGTAGTACGCGGCATGGATGAAGAGCAGCGTGACGAGCACCGTCACCGCCGCGTGTCGGACGAGCGCCGTCGGCTTCGTCCCTTCGCACCGCGCCGCGCGCCACAAGAGCACGGCGAAGACCGCGAGCAGGCTGGGCGCGATGATGAGCATCGAGAATTTGCTCAGGAGCGCGACGCCGCACGCCGCGCCCAGATATGCCGCGCGTCGCCACGTTGGCGCGCGCAGATAGCGGAGGAGCATGAAGCACACGAAGAGGTAGCCAAAGGCCGCCGGGATGTCGGTCTGCACGACTCGCCCATGCGCGAGCACCGTCGGCTCGATGGAGTAGAGAAGGACGGCGAGCACGGCGGCGCGCGCGCCGAACAGGTCGCGCGCGAAGGCGAAGAGCAGCACGCCGAGGGCGACCGTAAAGGCGACCATCGCCACGCGCGGCCAGTAGGCGATCCGCTCGAAGTCGGCGCGGTTGCTGTTCCAGAAGTGATCCTGATAAACCCACTTGCGCGCGTGCGGATCCGTAATCGCGGAGCTGAACGCTTCCGCTTCCGCGCGCGACATTTCGTGAGGCTGGACGAAGAGCAGCGGCAAACCGGCGACGATTTTGCAAAGCGGCGGGTGCTCGTGGACGAGTTGGAAGTTGCCCGCGACAAAGTGATAGTATGCCGCCGGAATGAGCACGATCTCGTCAACGGTGATGGTCTTGCGCGCCGTCGCCGCCAGCAGGTTCGCCGACATCAATAACAGCAGCACGACGCAGAGCGTCTCGGCCCGGCGCGCGATTGTCCACCGCCACGCCGCGACGAACCGTCGCCGCGCGGCTTCGATCAACCGCCTTTCATCGAACGACTCCCACTCCGCTTTCAGTGATTCGTCCATCTAGCCTCCGCCCGCGAATGACGCCCGACCGGCTGGCCGCGCTGCTGGTCACGCTCGCGCCGCTCGCCTACTTTCACGCCGCCGTGCGCGGCCTCATCTTCCTGTCGCCCGCCGACGGCGCGACCTTCAACGTGCCGTTGCGCGTCACGGCGGCGCGCATGATGCAAGACGGTTTCCTGCCGCTGTGGAACCCGTATATCTTCGGCGGGATGCCGCTGCACGGCGCGGCGCAGGGGGGCGTGCTCTTCCCGCTCAACTGGTTCTACCTCCTCTTCGAGCCGCCGACGGCGACGAACCTGATGGTTATCTCAGGGTACATGTTGGCGGCGCTCGGCGCTTATCTCTACGCGCGGCGCGCGGGGTCTTCAATCACGGGCGCGGTCGTGACCAGTCTCGTCTGGCAGTGGTGCGGCTTCCTCGTCGGGCAACTCAGCCACGTCAACATCGTGCAGACCGCGGCGCTCCTGCCGTGGCTGCTGTGGGCGATTGATGGGTACGGCATGGGCGGCAAAAGAAGAGACGGCCTGCTCATCGCCGTATTCGCGTGTCTGCAAGCCTTCACCGGGCACCAGCAGACGCTCGCCTACTCGCTCCTGCTCGCGTGCGCGTACACCGTCTGTCTGGCGCGCTCGTCGAAACAGCAGGATGCACGCGCGCGTTACCTTTCATCGTTGATACTCGTCGCGGCGGGAGTGGCGCTGGCCGCGGTGCAAATCTTACCGACGCTCGAACTGCTTCGCAACAGCGTGCGCTCGGCGTCCTCTTTCGATTTCTTCACTTCCTTCTCACTGCCGCCGCGACTGCTGTGGACGTTCGCCGCGCCCTATGCGCTCGGAGGCGGCGACGGGCGACTGTTCCGCGCGGTATATGGCGGCCCGCCTTACTACGGCGAGTTCATCGGCTACGTGGGGGCGGCGGGCCTCGTACTGGCCGCGCTCGCCTTCATCCTCAAGCGCGACGCGCGGACGAAGTTCTGGACCGGCGCGGCGCTCATCTGTCTCGCGCTGGCGTTCGGTCGTTACTGGCCCTTCAAACTCTACGCCGTTATCTATTACCTGCCGGTGCTCGGATTGTTCCGCGTGCCGGCGCGACACCTGATGGAGGTTGATTTCGCGTTGGCCGTGCTCGCGGGGCGCGGCGTCACTTATGTCTTGTCCAATATGTACGAACGCGCGCGCGTCGTCCGCTGGACGCTCCTGCTCGGTGCGTGCTTCTTTCTATTGACGTGCCTTGCGGTGACCATCGGGCGCCCGGCGGAACTCAAGCTCGGTCGCACGGCGCCCGTCAGCATTATGCGCGCGCCGGAACTCTTTCTGCCGCTTGTCATCGCCGCCGCGAGCGTGTGGGCGCTCTATGTCTTCGTGCGCGCGCGCGGGCGTGGGGCCTCGACACTTCTTCTGCTCGCCGTGCTGGCGCTCGACCTGTGCCTGTGGGGGCAGTCGAGCGGATGGCGTGTGGCGAGTCCGCCGCGCGAGAGTGAACTGTGGAACGCCCCCCACACCATGAAATTCCTGAGCGGCGTATCGGGCACGCCCCAGAGGATTCTGACCTACTCGCAACCCTTCGACCCGCGCGAGCCTTTCCGCAAGGCCGCGACGGAGGATGATGATGAGTTCTTCCTCTCGTTGCAGCCGGACACATACATGCCGCACCGCATCGAGAACGCCGCCGGCTACGACGGATTCGGGCTGGCGCGCTACAGTCGCCTCGCGGACGACATGAAGGTCTGGGGCGATCTCGTCAACCCGGAGCGGAGCCTGTACGGTGAAGGGCGCGAGTTTGATCTGCTGAACGTTCGTTACCTCGTGGCGAAACGCCCATTGCCGGGCGCGGCGGGCAATGCATCCTCATCCTCGACTTCGATCTCGCCGGCCACGATGCGCCTCGGCGATGAGTGGTTCGCCGAGCAGGAATTGAACACGCCGTACCTCGAACGCGGCCAGCGTCTTTCGTTCAGCGTGCCGCGTGTGGAGGCCGACCGTTTGGCGCTGCTCACGAACCTGTCATGGTCGGTCGCCGTGCCGGACGGAAAGACGATTGCGACCGTCCGGCTCCGCGCGGCAGACGGTCGCACGTTCGACTTCGAGTTGCGCGCGGGCGTGCACACTTCCGAGTGGGCATATAACCGCACCGACATCCGCGCGAAGATCAAACACCGGCGCGCGCCCACGGGGACGAGTTACACGGTCGAAGACGCACAAGAGACCTACGAGGGACACACCTACGTCGCGGCGTTCGCGCTCCCCGAAAGAGTAACAGTGACCGGCGGCGAGATCACGGTCGCCGCGCGCCCGGAGGCGCCCGAACTCTCTTTGAAAGTGGCGCGCGCGACACTCGTGGATACGAGCAGCGACCTAGCGACGGCACTGCGCGGCGACTGGGTGGCAAAGGGCGACGCGCCCGCGCCGTCTCCGGGCGACGCCGCGACGCGCTGGCGAAGCGTCGCACAGTTCGAACGCATCGGCGTTTACGAAAACACGCGCGCACTACCGCGCGCGTGGCTGGCGACCGGGGCGGCGGTTCTGACGGAACAGGCTGCGCTCGACGCCATACGCACCGGCAGGCTGCCCAATGGCGGCGCGTGGGAGCCTCGGCGCACGGCGCTGCTTGTGTCGCCGCCGGGGTTGGACTTGAAGAACGTGGAGGCGTCTGGCAGTGCGGAGGTGACGAGATACGAGCCGAACCGGGTTGAAGTGAAGACGGTCTCCGACGCGGCTTCGCTCCTCGTCCTCGGCGATAACCACTACCCCGGCTGGCGCGCGTTTGTGGACGGGCGAGCGGTGAGCATCGTGCGAGTCAACTACAACCTGCGGGGCGTGCCGCTCACGGCGGGCGAGCACGTCGTGGAGTTCGTCTATCGTCCCTTATCGGTGCTCGTCGGGTTCGCTATCTCGCTGCTGACGCTGGCGGCGCTGGTGCTCTGGTCTACACGCATCCTGCCGGAAGATCGTGCGCGGCGCTTGTTCGCGCCCAAGTCGAACAAGATTATGAGGAGCGAAATATGAATCTGACTTCGCTACTAGCCCGGCCCGCTTCGTGATGGGCTTACTCGGTCGGGCTGTACCGGGAGGCGCTTGCGATGCTCGGATTCAGGATTGAGAAGTTCGCTTCCGCCTGAAGCGTCGGCGAAAAAAAAGTTGGGGGCCACCCGGCGGGCGACCCCCAACTTTGTAATCTCGACCGGACTCTGTCCGCGGTCTCAATTAAAATCTGGCGTTGTACTCGATGGAAGTGATAAACGCCTTGACCATCTCGGCCAGCTCGAAATTGCCGTTGAACTGGTCGAGCTTCGAGAGCCAGAAGTTGTAACCGGAGAAGTTCGAATCAGGCAGGGCGTCAGGGTTGCGCTTCAGGTATCCGTAATACTGCATCAGCACGAACGCCTTGTTGAACTCACGCTGGTAGAGCGTCCCATCCTCGGCCACTTTACGCAACACGCTCGCGCGTCCCGCGTCAGTGTTGTTGGCCGTCAGCTCGTTGATGAGCGCCGTCCGCTCGGTGGCGTCGAGTATGCCGCCGCCCGCGTTGGTATTCAGACTGTCAACGAACTGCGTGGGCGTCAGGTTCGCCGGGTAAGCGGCGCGAAAGGCCGCGCGCTGGACGAAGGCCAGCAGGTAGGCGTTCTTGTTATTCTCAAGCCGTTGCTGCCAGCCCGTCGTGCCGACGATCACGTCGGCGGCGATGCCACGCGACTCCGGCATAAAGCTCTCACGGACGACGGGCACGGGTTTGCCGGGCAAATCGCCGAAGGCTGCCTTGTGTGTGCGATAGACCAGAAAGCCCGTTTCCTGAAATTCAATCGAGAGATAGAAGGCCGCCGAGACGTTGACGCGGGCGCGTTCGATACAAGAGGCGTTGGCGCCGCACTGCGTGATGTTGCTCTGCCAGAAAGCGAACCCGCTTTGATCGGGGAAGCGGCCTAAAAAGTCCACGTACTGTTGCTGGACGAAAAAGTCCGCGTCGGCAATCGTGATCGGGGTGTTGGTGCCGGGACGCAGGCGAACCGGCTTCACCTTCGTGTTCCCGTACATCAACTCGGCGGGCAGGCGGTTGCCATCCTCGGCGACGATGGTGAGCGTCGGCGCGCTCTGACTTTGCCCCAAAGCGCCGATGGCGGTGACAGCCGCGATGAAGGCTGCAACGATAAACTTTCGCATCATGGTGCTCCCCAATTCAGAAAGGCAGGTGTCCTGAAAATCCGTTTCCCAGCGAGATGTCTAGAAGCTTACGCGGGCGCGGGGCTGCTCCCGTTCACGACCAAAAACAGTTTAGACATCGCCCCGCCTTTTTGTCAACTAAGAGATTCACAAAGCTTTAAGGCTTGCGGCTGGCGACCCGGCGCGCGCGTGGCAGGCGATTCTCAGCCGAAAACTTTTGACGCCGGGGGAGCGGAGAAAGTTGGTTTTTCTCGCACTCTTTTCGTGCTCGTTCCGGCTGTTACGCCTTCCGAGCTTCAGCTCCCTATTCAACGACGATCTGGCGTCGCAGCGTGCCGGAGCCAAAGTCCTCGAACCATGAGACATGCTCGACCAGCATGTCGAACTCGACGACATAAGCGCCGGGCGTTTCGGGCGCACGCAGGCGGAGTTCGAGGACATCTGCGTCGCCCGGTTCAAGGTCGCGCGGCAGGTGTGCGCGCCCATAGTCCCAATCAACCTCCTCCTCGTCGGCGCGGAGCAGGTGCGCGCCGAGGTGGACGGCCCCACGGTCGTTGACGGGTTCGCCGCGCGCGGGCCAGCGCGCCAGCCCGGCGTTTTCCGCGCGGAGCCGGAACACCAGTTCCTCCGAGGGCCGGCACACACGCGGCCCCTCTTCGAGCGAAAGCAGGGCGACGAAGTGCTGGAGCACATCCGCGCCGCGCTCGTCGCTGCCCGTCTTCCGGCAGGCGAGCACCGCCCGCTCCTCCTTTACTTCGACGACCTCGACCTCGTCGAAGCCCGTGTTTCGCAAAAGCGCACGGAGCGCTTCGACGCCCGGCAGGAACCAGTTGGCGACCTGTTCTTTCGCCCCGGCGGGGTTCTCGACGCAGGCGAGCGCGTGCAGCCGCATCACGGACTCGCCGAGCGGGTGCGAGAAGGATTCGGGCGTGCGTTCGGGCGGCATGATGGCCGTCTCGATGATGAGCAGCTCGCGTGTCACCTCGTAGAGATTGTCGAGCGCGAGGACGGGGTGCTTCAAGTGGTAAATCAGGCCGAGCGCAAGCGTGATGTCGAACTGCCCCACGTTGCGGCGCGTCAATTCGTAGACGTTCATCCGACGAAACTCGACCTCCAGTCCGAGCGCCTTGCGGACAAAGAGCGCCTGCCGGACGTGCTGGCGCTGCCCGTCCACGCCGAGGACGCGCGCCGCGCCGCGCCGCTTCGCTTCGAAAGCGTAGAAGCCGGCATTGCAGCCCACGTCGAGCAGAGACTTACCCGTGAGGTCTTCGGGCAGACATGTTTGAATGATGCGCCACGGCCCCGCCGGGTGATCCACGGGTTCGCCCATCACGCTCTCGGTCTTGGTGTAGAGACCGCCACCGAGGTCTATGCGGTGGAACCACGGTTGGAGCCGTTCAAGCTCGGACAGAGTTTCTTCGCGCGTCATCTTCATTCGTTAGGGATTCAATCAACCTCAAACTTTAACACGAGCGGCTCGGAGCCTCGCTCCTCGAACCAAGAGATGTGCTGGTCAACGAGGTCAACTTTCAGCGTATATGCGCCGGGGCGCGGCGGAGCGTGACATTCGACTCGGAGCGTCATGGTCTCGCCGGGCGCGATGGCGCGGGCGAGCAAGGGGCCGTGCCGCTCGCTTACGAGTTGGCCGGTTTCGTCGAAGATACGAAGAGCGGGCATTACCAACCCGGCGCGCACGGTCTGTCCCGTCAGCCAGAGAGAGTCGCCCGTGTTCGTGACGGCGAGACGGATTTCAATCTTCGCGCCCGGAGAAAAATATTCAGGTAGTCGGTCGAGCGGCGCGAGGTGCGCGCGCAAGATTCCGGGACGGAGGCTGTCGGGCACGGTCGAGGCGGGAGCGCCGTCGGAAACTTTTTTACAGATGAGGTAATGATAGTTCGTCGCCACGTTGGTGAGTGGCAGGCGGTGGCCTTCGAGCGCCGTGCGCTCGAAGAGGCCGTTGACGCTCAGGTAGTCGCCGACGACGGCGAGGCCGTTCTCGTCGAGGAGCGCGCGCAGGTACGTCGGGTCGAAGGGCGCTTCAAGCGTGCCGAACTCGCGCATCACGTCGCGCAACTCCTCCTCGCTCGGAGAACTTGCGGGCGGGCGCTCGCCTTCGAGGATAAAGAGCTGGCCGCCCACGTCGAGCATTTGAGAGAGATGAAGGATGACGGCGCGCTCATCCTCGAAGTGGTGCAGCGAGTCGTAGCAGATGACGGCGTCGAATTTTTCATCGAGGGGCGAAAGCTCAATGTCGTGCACCTCGAAGGTGCAACGGAGCGGCATCTCGTGGTCAACGGGATAGGGCACGCGCGCGACCCTCTCGCGCGACATCTCGATGAGCGAGGGGCTGATGTCAATGCCTTTTACCTCATAGCCGAGGCGCGCGAAATACTCACTGAGCCAGCCGGAGCCGCAGCCCACATCGAGTATGCGCGCGCCGGGCGTGAGGGCGAGGGCGACCGCCATGTTGGCGAAGTCGCAGAAGTGCCGGTGCGAGTCTTCGTCCAGCCCGTCGTTTTTGTACTTCGCCGGTTTGTGCGCGAGGTTGTAAAAGGGCTTCGTCCGCAGGTGATGCTGGCGCTCGTCGTTCAACCTGCCGAGGTATTCGCGGGCCGCGCGCTTGTAGTCCACGCCCTCGATCTTCGGCGTGCGTCCGTGGCCGAGCGCGGAGCCACTCGACGCGGCTGTCGTTTCCGGTTGCGATGAATTGTCGGATGACAGGTCGTCTTTGTCGCTGGTTGCATACGCCCGTGCGCGACGGTTGTCGCCATTGTGCTGATGTGCGTCGTTCGTATCGAGCATGGACGCGGGGGCGAGGAGAGCAACCTCGGTGGCAACCGCGCGCATGAAATTCTCGTCGGACGCATGAGCGCCAAGCAGTTGCATCTCGGACGCAACGCCGCCGACGAACCGGCGTCGCGCACGGCCCGCGACCACCTCGCGGATGAGGGCGATGTAGGCATCGGCGCTGCGTTCGATGTCGTGCGCGGCGAGCACGTGCCGGCGCGCGTTCTGGCCGAGGCGGTGGCGCAACGGTGGGTCTTCGATCAGCTTTTCGAGGTAAGCCTGAAGGAGTGCGTCGGCGTGCTCGTCGAGGTCTATCTTGACGATGCAATCGTTCGGCATCTCCGCGTACCAACCGACGTTCGAGACGATGCCGGGAACACCGGCGGCCATGATGCGACAGAGGCTCGCGCTGGTCTCGCCGACGGTGCGCTCGCGCAGGTTGACGGCGATATCCGTCTCGGCGATCCGGCGCTCGAACTCCGCGAGCGTGACGTGACCCGTGATGCGGACGCGCTCGCCGAGGCCGCTCGCGCGGATGAACTCGCTCACATCGAAGTAAGGGTTGGGCGCGCCGACAAGCGTGTAGTGGAACCGGAAGCGGTCGCCGAGCGCGGAGAGAGCGCGCAGCGTGCGCTCGATGCCTTTGCCGGGCGTGATGAGTCCGAAGGTCGCAATCGAAACCGCGCGCCGCGCCGTCTCTGATTCCGGCGCTGTGGCCCGCGATGGAGGCGCAGCGCCGGGTGGCCTCACCGGCATATTGATGTGCGCGAGAGGCACACCCGGCGCGATCATCTCGAAACGCGCGCGGCTCCACTCCGAATGAACGATCAGCCCCTCGGCGGCGCGCGCGAGGCGGTAGTTGAGCGGGAACTCGGTGGGGAGAGCGAGCGCGGACGGCGTCCCGCCGCGAGCCAGCGCCTCCTCGGCCTCGCGGCGCGCCTCCGGGCCGTGGCAGGCGCCGACCTCTTCGAGATAGATACGCGCCTCGCCGCGCGCGCGCGCCAACCCGAGGAAGAAGTCTTGCAGCGCAAAGTCGTGGAAGACGGCGACGCCCGGTCGGGCGCGCATCGCGTCGAAAATCCCCGCGTGATAGCGATGGTCGTTGCCGATGTGGTAGACGACGGCATCGTACTGGTCGAGGAGTTTGAGCGCCGACGGAGCGCGGCCATAGTCGAACACGCGGAAGCGCGCGGCCAACTCGCGGTTGCTCGGCGCGAAGCCGTCAACAAAGAGGTCAACCCCGGCGCGCTCGGCGAGGTGCGGCAGCAACTCCTCGCTGTAGTCGGAGATGCCCGACGGCTGCGGGTTGAACGGGCTGAAGTAGGCTAGTCTCATAATGAGATGCGGCAGGTTCTTCAGCCCATGGCCTGAGACCTTTCCCTCGCCCCGGCTCGCTTTACCGTCCGACCTTGATGTTGAGTTTGAGGGGCTGCGAGCCTTTCTGCGCGAACCATGCGACGCCTTCCTGCACCATGTCAATTTCAAGGACGTAGTCGCCGGCCTTGTCGGGCGCCTTCACGGGGAGCGCCATATCTAACTCTTCGCCGGGGCCGAGCGAGCGAGGCATGGCGATGCGGTCGTCAATCTTCACATCTTTGCCGGCGGCGTCCAGCCAGTGGTTGCCGAGATTGACCTGAAAGAAGCCATCGGCTGACCTCCCGGCCATCGGCCATGTCGCGCTGCTCGTATTCTTGATTTTGACGGTCAGCGTCGCCGGCTCTCCCGGTGCGAGCTTGGCCGGCGGATTGGCGACAGTGAGGTTGGCTTTAAAGCCGCTGTCGGGGAGCGGTTCGGTCGCGCGTGTGGGCGCGGGCGCCCCGGCGTTGGAAGCCGGAACCGCGCCAGAATTGTCTCCGGCATTGTCTTCGCCGCAGCCAGCGAGCAAGAGCATACCCGCGAGCGCCAGCATGATGGAAAGATACTTGAGTTTCATCTTCGTCGTTTCTCCTCACGTCGTCTGGAACAGTCTCTATTCTCCCGCGAGACTTATTCAACGCGTACTTTGGTTTTAAAAGTCCCTGAACCCTTTGTGTGGAACCATGAGACCATCTCCTGCACAAGGTCAACTTCGAGCGTATACTCGCCGGGCGTTTGTGGGGCGATGATGGTCAGAGGTACTTCGACCTCCTCGCCCGGTCTGACATCTACAGGCAAGCCGCTCCTGATATAACCTGACTCCTCGATCACGGCGCCCCCGGCGTCGCGCCAGATGTTGCCGAGGTTCACCTGATAATAGCCATCCCCAGCGCGCCCATGCGCGGGCCAGTCCGCGTCTCCGGCGTTTTTCACCTTGACCCGGACGGTCTGTTTTTGCCCCGCGCGCATTTTCAGGGGCGGAGCCGACAGAGAGATGTTGGCTCTGAACGCGCCATCGGGCAAAGGACCAGCGGCCTCGACGATCCCTGCAATCCTTTCAGCGCGGCGCACGGCCTCGTCGCTCTCTGCCGAGTGATTACCGCCACAACTGGCGGCGGCAGTCATTGCAAAGAGCGCGACAAGAAGTCGCGCTGCTTGACAAGCGAACCCCGTGGGCATAGAAAATACCACAAAAATTCTGACCGCTCGCGGGGGCTTGGGAAGGCGCCCGGATTCTGAGATTGAAACGCCAGACCGTATCACTTGACGCCCGCAAACTCAAACGCGCAAAACGAACCGCGGCAGCCGACCACACGCATCGGCGGTGTCTTCGACCCGGACGAGGCCGCCCTCTTTCACCCTCGCCGCGCGAAGAGGAGCCGCGCGTTCGTCCGGGAGTTACTCGTCTTTCTCGGTTTCGTCGGGCTGACCGTACTGATGACGTGGCCATGGGCACTGCACCTGCGCGACGCCGCCGGCGACCCCGGAGACTCTTACCTCAGTGCGTGGATCATGTGGTGGGACTACCACGCGACTTTCAACGACCCGCTCAACCTTTTTCACGCCAACATCTTCTATCCATACCGCTACACGCTTGCCTTCAGCGAGAACAACTATGGCCTCGCACTCCCGTTCTTCCCGCTCTATGCACTTGGCTTCAGGCCGCTGACGGTGCATGGCGTAGCGACGCTCATGGGCTTTGCGCTGTGTGGCTACGGGATGTTTCGTCTGGCGCGGACGCTTGGAGGTTCTGCCGGCGCAGCGTGGGTCGCGGGTGTGGCCTTCGCCTTCGTGCCCTACCGCTTCCACCACCTGCCACACATTATTTACCTGTTCGCGGGTTGGCTTCCGCTCGTGCTGGAGGCGCTGATACTTTTTGCACGAGAGCGAAGTTGGAAGCGCGCGGCATGGCTCGGCGGCGCGTTCTTCCTGAACGCGCTGACGTGCATTCACTGGTTCGTTCTCTCGCTCATCCCGCTTACGTTGACGGGGCTATTTCTCCTGCTCCGTCGGCGCGATAGACCGTGGCGCGGCTTTCTGATGCGCGGCGGCGTGACGCTCGGCGTCGCCTCGGTCGCGCTGCTGCCGTTCCTGATTCCGTATCTGCGCGTTGCCAAGCTCTACGGCTTTGTGCGGAAGCCGGCGGAGGTCGCCGTCTATTCCGCGCGCCTGTCGCATTGGCTGACTGTAGATTGGCAGAACAAGCTCTGGCAGGGGATAGGCACGGCGTTCACGCCATACCAGACGGAACTGGCGTTGTTTCCGGGGCTGCTCCCTATACTGTTCGCGCTGGCAGCCGTCTTCCCGCTCATGCGGAAGCAGGAGGGCAGACGCTTTACCGTGCGGATGGCTTTCGTCGCATTGCTGGACGCGATTGCCATCGGAGCGACGGTGGTGATGATGCTGGCGGCGGTATACGGCAGCATTCGCTTCAAGCCCTTTGGTTATTTCCTCTTCAGCGCTTCCAGTCCGGAGCGCCCCTTCGCTCTTGCTGTCGCGGCCCTACTGTTGCGCTGGCTTCTGGCGCGAGCCGGGACGTTGCGCTCAATCGAATGGAGAAAGCTGTTCAGGCGCGGTGATGCGGAGGGGCTATCGGAGGCGGTGGGCGTCGGCCTGATTTGGACGGTCGTCGGGTTCGCCGGTTCATTTGGAATGAACTTCGTCTTTCACCGGACGCTCTACGAATACGTGCCGCTCTTCCGCAGCACGCGCGTCCCGGCGCGCTGGGCGATGATCTGTTTCGTCGGCCTGTCGCTGCTGGCGGCCCTCGGCGTTCGCCGCCTCGCGCACGCCGTCGCGCGGCGGAGGGGCCGTCGGGCGATGGCAATCATCTATGCGCTTGCCGTCGCGCTCCTGTTATTTGAGCAGCGCGAAGCGCCGCTTAATTTAATTCGCGGCGCGGTTGATCCGGACGCGCTGACACTGCGACTAAAACAAACGCCGATGAGGGGCGGTATTGTCGAGCTGCCGACGGGAACAGGCCACCAGAACTATCTGTATGTACTTCGCGCCGCGGATCACCAGCGTCCACTCATCAACGGCGTCTCCGGCTTTCTGCCCGGTATCGTCGTGGGGCTGGAGCGGATGTCCAATGCTGAACCTGTTCCCGACCGCTTTCTCGATCTGCTCGAAGCAATCCCGACCTCATATCTCGTCGTTCACCACGGGGCGGTGCCTGTCGGAAATCAAGATGCGATTGAAGACCTCTTACGGCGGGGCGTCGAGACGGGCCGGCTTCGACTCGTTGGCGTCTACGGCACAAGTGGGGGGAGGGATGAGTTGTACGCGTTGACGAAGACGGAGCCAGAGGCCGAGCCAACGGCTCCGGTTGCGGCATCATCCGCGGCGCATGATGGGTTGTCACTCAAAAGTCATTGAGGCAAGATAGATCGCTCGTGGGAGGAAAGAGGCTGAAGATCGAAACGGAGTGGCTTGGAATGGAGGAGAACGGAACAGAAGCGGCTATCCTGTCGGTGGTGGTCCCGGCTTATAACGAGGGGGCAACGCTTGGCGTAGTGGTCCGAAAGGTGCTCCTCGTCCCGCGCCTGCTCGAAGTCATCATCATTGACGACTGTTCGACAGATGAGACGCGGAGCGTGGCCGAGGCGCTGGCCGCGGAGGACGCGCGGGTGCAGGTTGTGCACCACGAAAAAAACTCGGGCAAGACGGCGGCGCTTAGGACGGGCTTCCGCCTGACGCGCGGCGACGTGGTGATCGTGCAGGACGCCGACCTCGAATACGACCCGACGGAAATCCACGCCGTTATCCAGCCCATCCTCGAAGGCCACGCCGATGTCGTCTTCGGCTCGCGCTTCCTCGTGCGGCGGGCGGCGCGCGTGCTCTACTTCTATCACTTCCTCGCCAACAAGTTACTGACCTTCCTCTCGAACGCGCTGACGAACCTCAACATGACCGACGTGGAGACCGGCTACAAGGCGTTCCGCGGCGAGATTATCCGCAACATGATCATCACGTCGAGCGGCTTCGGTTTCGAGATCGAATTCGTGGCGAAGGTCGCCAAGCTGAAGTGCGCGATCTACGAAGTGCCGATCAGTTACTACGGCAGAACTTACGGCGAGGGCAAAAAGATCGGTCTCACGGACGGCCTCGTCGCCCTCTGGCTCGTCCTGCGCTTCAACCTGTTCTGCGGGTTGCGCGCCTCCTATCGCCGCCTGCCGGAACTTGAGCGCGGGTCCAACCGCCACCCGTCCGGCGTCCATGCGACTGAGGGCGCGCGCGACCGCACGCAGACTTTCACCTGAGCGCTCCGTCACAGATGAACGAGAGTTTCGTTTACACCGGCAGGGAACTGGAGGCGATGTCGTTCGCGGTGAACTACCATCGCTGGGTGCTGCGCGTCTTCAAGCCTTACCTAGGCGCGCACCTCGTCGAGGTTGGGGCCGGCGTCGGCTCGTTCTCGGAACTGATTCTCGAGGAGCACCCCTGTCAAACTCTGTCGCTCGTCGAACCGTCAGCGGAGATGTGCCGGCAACTCGCCGCGCGCGTCCCACACATGCCTTCACGAACGCGCGTCGAGACGTACAACGCGACCTTCACCGAAGTCGCCGCGCGCATCCGCGACGTGCGACCGCCCGACTCTATTCTCTACGTCAACGTGCTCGAACACATCGCCGACGACGAGGCGGAGCTTGAGGCCGTGCGCCGGACGCTCGCGCCGCGCGGGCGCGTCCTCATCTTCGCGCCCGCCCTGCGCTGGCTCTACGGAAGATTCGACGAGCGGATCGGCCACTTCCGCCGGTACACACGGGCCGAGCTGGAACAGAAAACGGCGCGTGCGGGGTTTGCAATTATCGAATCAGGCTACATGGATTTCCTCGGCATTGCGCCATGGTGGGTGAAGTACCGTCTGCTCAAGTCGGATACCATGGAGCGCGGCGCCGTGGAGTTTTATGATCGGTTCGTTGTCCCCGTGGCGCGCGGAATCGAGTCCCTCATCAGGCCGCGCATCGGGAAGAATCTTTTTCTGATTGGCGAGAAGGCGTCGCACTAACCCACGGGTCGCCCCTCACTCCGCCGCCGAGATAATCTTCTCGACCACGTTACGCCACGACAGATTCATCGCCAGCAGTTTCTCGCGGCCACGCCCGCCCATGCGGGCGGCGCGCGAGCGGTCGGCGTAGAGCGCGTCGAGACACTCGGCGACGGCGCGCGGGGTCGGGTCGGTGACAAGTCCTTCGCCGTCGTGTTCGATGAACTCGGTCGCGCCGCCGCCGTCGCGCGCCACGACCACGGGCTTGCCCGCCAGCATTCCTTCGAGCGTCACGTAGCCGTAATCTTCATCGAACGGCAGATAACAGACGCCGAGCGCGTTCGCGTACAGTTCGATTATCTCTTCTTCCGAGACAAAGCCGCGCATTTCGATGCGGTCGCCGGCTTGGTGTTGTTTGACGAGCGACTCGTAATGCGCGCGGTCGTGCGCGGCGCCGGAAAAAATGACGCGGACGGGCGTGCGTGTATGCGCGAGCGCCTCGATCAGAATCTCCTGACGCTTCTGCGGTTCAAGGCGGCTCGGATAGAAAACGTAGTCGCCCTGCGCGCCCTGCCTCAAGCTCTCGGCGCGCGGCGGCGGATGGTAGAGCGGTTCGCTCTCGATGCGATTGTAGCGGCTGAGGCGCTCGGCGACGGTCTTAGAGTTGGCGAAGACTTTCCGCGCCTCGCCGATAAAGCGGTTATCGCAATCGCGTATCCACTCGCGCACGCGCGGCCCTTCGGGGTAGTGCGAGAGATCGTCGAATGTCGTCCCCGCGAGGTTGTAAGCCGCGCGATACTGGTGCATCACCCACAACACCTTCCGCTGGTGCGCGACGATGTAAGCCGGGAACTTCATTCCGATAACTAAATCCACGCGCTTGCCGTTCGCCGCGCTCACATCGAGCATCCGCCACGCCAGCGCTCCGCGCATGATCTCTTCGGGCGGATACCACTTGAACGGCAGCGCCGCCACCTCGGCGTCATAGCCCGCCGCGACGAGCGCGCGCCGCAACCCCTCGACGTGCGATTCGGCCCCGCCCCGCGTGAAGGGAACTTGCGTGGTGCAGATGAGAATGTTGCGAATCGGCATAAATAGAAGTAGGCGGTAGGCAATTGATTGTGCGTAGCGGTTGGGGATGCCTTCGCCCTAACTCTCCAAAAATGAAAGCTTATTTACTGCCTGCCGCCGACTACTTCAATGTTGCACACGGCGACTGACAACTCGCGGTCGTCCCGGTTCTCCTCATCGTCGGGGCGCGGTTGCCACGTCCGGTCAGCGTGTATCTCAAGCTCGAACTCGCCGCGCGCGCCCTCAGCGAGTTCGCGGGGGACGGCGACGCGCAGCTCCAGCCATCCGTGGCGCAGGAGCGAGAAGGCGCACACGCGCTCGCCGTTCAGAGAGAGTTCGAGTCCGAGCGGTCGCGCGGCGAGGTCGGGCATGTGTGAGGTGAGGTCGAGGCGGATGGCCGAAACGGTCGCCGCGCGGAAACGGATGCGGCCACGCGCGCCCATCCAGCGCGCGACCGGCGGCAGCACGTTCGGCTCGCACCATCCGTCGTCGAAGATGGCCTCGCGGCCCCGGTCGAGGCAGAGCGATGGCGATTCCGCATCCTCATTCATACCGGAAGGGAAGAGAGCGCGGCGGTCGCGGTGCTCGTTATAGAACGGGCCGAGCGGCTCGTCCGACGCTTTGAGGAAGACGTAGAGTCCGCTCTTTGGCAGGGAGAGATGGAGGTCGGAAATCTTGCCGAAGACATAACCCATCGCCATGTCGAACGCGCGGCGCTCTTTAAAAGAGAGGCCGCGCAGGTAATCTAAAAAGTCGCGCTCGAACGGCAGGCCATACTCGTCCGCCTGCTTCAGAAACTCCTCGCTCGACAGGCAGAGCGTGTAGCGCGGCTCCCACGCGACGTGTTGAAAGAACTTGCGAAAGCGCGCGGCGTGTTCCTGCTCCTCTTCGAGTCCGACGTGCCCGTCCACGGCGACGAAGCGACTGAGTTCTTCCGCGGACATCTCCTCGTAGCTTTTCTGCGCGCGGCGGTCAATGCACTCGATGCCATGCATCGTCACGCCGCCGGGCCGGAGCACGCGCGTGATTTCGGCGAGTACGGCATCCTTCTCTTCAAAGCCAACGTGGCCGAGCACGTCGAGGCTGACGACGTAATCAAATGTAGCATCCGCGAACGGCAGATGCGTCAGCACGGCGCGGAAGGTCGCGTCATAGCCGTTGCGGCGCGCGGCAAGCGCGCACTCCGCCGAGAGGTCAACGCCCGCAAGCGTCACGCTCTTACGTTTCAAGAGCGCGAGCATCCCCGCCCCGCAGCCGAGGTCGAGCACCGTGGAGCCGGCGCGCACGTTATCGTAGACCCACATCGTCCGCGCGAAACGCACGTCGAAGCGGTCAAGCGCGCGGAAGTAACGCGCGTCCAGCACCTCGTCCGAGGCGAACTTAGTGCGGTAAAACTCCGCCACATCAGCGACGCCGGCACGCTCGTACAAGTCTTCCTTCATATTTGACGAAGAAGTCCGGAGGCTGGAATCGGCAGCATCAGGACTCCAGATTCAAGCCTCCAGATTTCAGACTTTCTTTTCTATTGTTTCGAGACGGGCCTCGATTTGGCGGCGGGCGCGGTCTTGCATGACCGCCGTTTCGCCCGCTTCGAGCGAGAGTTGTTTGAAGCTGACGCGCAGTTCTTCGCGCAGGTGCTCGGCGCGCTCGTGCAGCTCTTTTTGCAGACCGATGAGCCGCGTCTCTCGTTCGGCGCTCGCGGCGGCGGCGAGCGCGCGCTGCTCGTCGCGCAGTTGGATAAGATTCCCGGCGAGCGCTTGTTCCTCTTCGCGCAGTTGCGCGATAGCCGCCGCCAGCGCGTCGTGGAAGCGTACAATTTCAGTGTCGAACAAAGCGGCGGTCTCAGAGAGGTGCGCTTCAGCCGCCGCGAGGCGCGCTTCAATCGTCCCGGTCATTTTCTCGGTCTCGGCAAAACGCGCTCCGGAAGTCGAAAGCAGGTTCTCGGCCTCGGCGAGGCGCGCTTCGGTCTTGGCAAGCAATTTTTCCGTCGCGGTGAGCCGTGCTTTCTCCGCCGTGCTCTCGGACTCCATTCGGAGCACAAGTTTGTCGTGCGACTGGCGGAGCGCGGCTTGTTCCATGCCCTCGGACTCCATTCGGAGCGCGAGTTTGTCGTGCGACTGATGGAGCGCGGCCAGTTCCGTGCGCGTCGCAGCCGCGTCGGCGCGAGCTTCGGCCAGTTGCTTTTCGTAAACGGACAGAGCCGAGAGCGCATCGCGTAATGCGTGGTGGGCGGCGGAGTTGAAGTTGACCTGTTCCCACGTGAACCAGTGCGCCGCGCGCTTGAGCAGGCGCTTGAGCCAGAGTTCGAGACGCGCGACCCAGCCCGTCCGGTTGCTCACGAGCGGCGGCAGGCGGTTCCACGCGCGTTCCGTCGTGGCAAGGTTGGCTTCCATGCGTGCCAGCGCCTCGGAAGTCTCGTTGGCGGCGTGTTGAGCGACGCCTTCACGCGCCGCCACGCTCGTCGAGAGCGGTGCGCTCGACGCCGACTCCGCGCGCACGCGCTCGCGTATCTCGCGCAGAACGTTTTCGACTTCCGTGTCGGCCATGACTCCCCCGAAGAATTTTAGCTTGCGGAACGAGAAGCAGTAAGAAGAGAAAGAGAGAAAAAGAACTACGCCGTCAAAATTCTACTCGTTCTCCCTTCTCGCTGTTCCTCTGTCTCGCTGTCTACTCCAAGCGCCGCGCCGCCGCACTTGCGTTCAGGTTGGCGACACCCTCGACCTGTATCGCGCTTGTGACGTGGAAGAAGAGCACGCCATCCATCCAGTCGTAGCTCAGGCCGTCATGGCTGTGCACGGCGAACGAGATTGAAAAGTAATCCATGCCGAGCCAGCAGTTGAAGGCGAAACTAACCTCGACCCTCTCGCCCCGGCGCACCAGTCCGAAGTCTATCTGCTGCTCTTTCGTGTTGGTGCCGTAAGCGTGAACGCCGTAGCGACTGCGGATGAGGAAGCCGACGACCGGATTTTCTACGTCTGCGTGGAAACGAGCACGCACGCGCACTGTCACGCTCTCGCCCGTCTCGACCGATTCGACGGGGCGGCGGCGCGCATCAAGCAACTCGGCGCCCGTGAGTTCCGCGCTCCCGTCACCGTGCCGGAAAGTGTAGCGCAGCGGCGGGGAGGCGGTCTCCTCGGCGTCGTGCGACTCGCTCCCTGCGCGAGCCGAGAGGTCGGCTTCATATGCCTCCTCGCGTTCCATGATGAGCTTCTGGTAGTGGTTGAGCACGTCCGCGGGCTTGCCGTCGGCCACGACGCGCCCGGCGTTCAGGAGGATGGCGCGCTGTGTAAGCGCGCGCACCGTAGCCGTGTCATGCGATACGAAGAGGACGGTCGCGCCGCTCTCTTGAACCTCCTTGATGCGCCGCAGGCAGCGGTGTTGGAAGACGATGTCGCCGACCGCCAGCGCCTCATCTATGATGAGGATGTCCGGTTCGACGCTCGCGGCGATGGCGAAGGCGAGGCGGACGTACATGCCGGAGGAGTAAGTCTTAACGGGCTGGTGGATGAAGTCGCCGATCTCCGCGAAGCGTTCGATGTCGGGGAAGAGTCGGTCGGTCTCGCGCCGTGAGAGGCCCGTCAGCGCGGCGTTCATGTAGACATTCTCGACGCCCGTGAATTCAGGGTCGAAGCCCGCGCCGAGTTCCATCAGGGCCGCCACGCGCCCCTCGCGCCAGACCTCACCGTGCGTCGGCTCCACCGTCCCCGCGATGATCTGGAGAAGCGTGGACTTGCCGCACCCGTTCGGCCCGACCAGCCCGACGGTCGTCCCCGCTTCGATCTCGAAGCTGATGTCTTTGAGCGCCCAGAACTCCCGATGACGCTTCAACCGCCCACGGGTCAGAGACTCGGTCAGGCGGTCGCCCGGACGCTCGTAAATCCGGTATTGCTTCGAGACGCGCTCGACGCGCAGCGCCACACTCATGCGCGGCAATGTAGCAGAGGTGTAAAGAGCAAAGCCAGAAGCCGGGATGAATCGCCGCGGGCTTTGAGAGATGGTGTTGCCAGACTGTCCTTTACAGGCTCCGGCACATCTCCGTCCCCCATGGCGTGTCCGTGGCCTTCGCTCCCTGCGTTCTGACCCGGCGAGAGGAACGGCAGGAGCAGCGACAGGAGCAGGAATGTTTCCATGGTTTGACTCCAACGAAAATCAACCCGGTGTTTACTCATCACCCTCGGACAGGTGGTCAAGTTATGTGGTTTAGAACAGCGTCGAGACTTCGCGGGCCGTATCGTCAACAACGCCAACTTCTCAGCCCACCGCCTCCGCAAACTGCTTCGTGTCCGTGTACTGCTGAAACCTCACGACCCTCTCGCCTCTCACACCCCAGACATGCGCGAACTGCGCCCGCACCTCGCGGCCTGTCTCCTTATGCCTCCCCGTATACGTCCCCAACACCACTACATGGTGTCCGGCATCTAACCACTCCTCCGGCGTCACCGTAAACTCTTCCCACTCCGTCCCCAGCCGCATAAACACTCCTTCCAGTACCGCCTGCGGCCCAACGTAGGGGTTGCGATCCGCGTAGATGAAATTCTCCGCCTCTCGCCACTCGATGGCTTCATCCATCTGTCCAAGCACCGCCGGCACATCACCCTTGCTGAAAGAATCGTAGAGCACGCGAATCAGTTCCAAACTCTCTCTGGGCATACCGGCCTCCTGTCAAAAAGGGGATAACGAACGCGGCAAGTATATCGAACTCGACTTTATCCAATTTGGCACTGCGGTAAGAAGCCTGGAAATGGGCTGTATTTTCGCCACTTCGGAATTAGGTGACATCAGCTTGCAGAGCAGAGATCACGAAATCCCTTGACGTTACTTCCACGTTACATCTCTTGATTGGTAGATAAGCGGCAAAATGGATAAAGTCGAGTCGAAGATGGCTTGCTCACGGCGAATCCGCCGAGACGCCGCCCCACCCGCCGCGCACACAACGTGATGACGGCCAAGTCTCGCGCATGAAAGCCCCGCGATTCGCGGTCGGGTGCATGCCGTGGTTAAGCTTCGCTCCTGTCACGGAAATTCCCCCGTAGCAACAAAGACATCATCCCTAGAAACAGCAAAGAGTTAATAAGGAGCGGCACCCTGCGTAACCACCAGTTAGTGACAATAAGCCGCTCAATCAGCGGCACCGATAGACCGTCCCGGCTCAACTGCACTTGAATCGGTATCTGGATGGCGAAAGTCGATACTATTGGGATTAGTTGGAGCACGACCGACAGCCAGATTGCCCAGCGCGGGATGGGGGCTGGTCGCAGCCACAGCAGCAGAACGGTGAGCAGGGTGGTGAAGAATATCGGGATGACCATGTATTTAATGACTCGTGGGCTGAGGGCTTGGTGATAAGTGCGGAACTCATCTGCGCCGATGAGAGGCCACGTCGGGTAGTTGACAAAGCTCTCGACGAAGGACGCGCCCATACCATAGAAGACGAGTGCGAAGGTAATCAGGAAGAGCCAAATAGAGGGTTTCGTTGATGTCTGCATTCTCGTCATCCTTAAGCATGAAGAAGTCTAAGGCTGAGATGACGTGAGGCGAAACTGCTACGCGCAAGCTAAGAGCGTGTCTAAAAAGCCATGCGCCGTAGCTCCGTGAGGAGCGGAATGTTTATAGCCCGTGCCCGTCCCCTTTCTCTTTCAAGCCCCGAAGGGGCGACAGACATTTATATGCCGCTCCTCACGGAGCTTGGAGACTTCGGCGCACCCGACGAGCGACAAACATTTCGCCCCTCACGGGGCTTTTTAGACATACTCTAAAGCGAATGCGGCCAACCCGCGGATAGCGGCGG
>JBGTBQ010000080.1:0-9899 GCA_041749275.1 Pyrinomonadaceae bacterium
TGTGCAGATGGATGCGAAAGACTGTATGCGCGCCGTGTCGATATTCTGTCATGGAGCGCAATCTAGCACGGGGCGTAAAACCTGCTAAAGCCTTCGCCTGAAGGCGAGGGTTTTAACCCTCCCCGACGGGGACAATAAAAAGGCGCAACTGAACGATAGAATCAAAAAGCTGAAAATCCCGAAGCTGCTTGCCCAGCAGTTAAACTTGCTTGATGACCCTGAACTTATAAAGGGAATTAGACTAATCCTTGAAGTGTTTTATGGTAAGAACTTTGAAATTGTTATCAATTCCGGCAGCCCTGCATACTCAACTTTTCGTGGAATAATCAATCGAGATTGGCTTCGCATCAAACCTGAAATACTTCGATCATTATATAGTGGAGCAGTAGAGTCATCTTGGACAATGGTTGGACAAATAACTTCAACATCCATTCATACCATTGACAACCTTGATGCATTTAACACTGGCCTGACGGAAAATTTACCTATATCAAAAGGCTTACGAGACCCCCTACGATACTTATTCAACCGGGTTAGAGCTTTTGAGGCCGCCCTGAATCAGAGCGGACTTAGGTTTGAACCTCTTGTCTGTCCTCTAGCTATTTACAGAGAGTTAAAGATACCGGAACTGAGCGAGTAGCAGGGAAACACGAATCTAACAACGGCATGCACCCGACCGCGAATAGCGCGGCTCTCATCCGCAAGACTTAAATGCCTGTTCCGTTGAATGCGCGGCGGGTGATGCCGGGCGTTAAACAGTCGCCGCTAATCTCTAATCCTCGTCACGTCTCGCATACTTCGGATGATCCGCCAACTCCACAACTTAATTGACCACAGCGCATTTTCGTTGCGGATACGCCCGGCCTGTGCTAAACATCCACTAGCAGGCCCATCGAGCGGCAAGTTCGCCCCAGCTAGAGACCTTTCGATTCAGGCCATAGTGGTTCCTGTCATGCACGCATTCGTTTAAGTATGGAAGCTTGATGAAATATCGGATGGCTACGATCTCCTCATGTCCGTAGCTATTGGTTTTCCGTCTCTCCTACTTTGGAGGCGTAAACGTGTCTCGGCACTCGAATCAGTCCGGAGCCGCGGAGCGGGGCGAAGATGTGCTCCGCGCCGGCGACCTCGAAGCAGACGCGGTGGGCAGAGATGCGCCGGCTTCGATGTCGGTCGAGCGTCGTCTGCGCGAGGCCGAGGAGAAGTATCGTTCGATCTTCGAGCACGCCATCGAAGGCATCTTTCAATCAACACCCGATGGCCGCTTCATCGCCGCCAACCCCGCTCTTGCAC
Source organism: Pyrinomonadaceae bacterium (assembly GCA_041749275.1). GTDB lineage: Bacteria > Acidobacteriota > Blastocatellia > Pyrinomonadales > Pyrinomonadaceae > JBGTBQ01. The sequence continues at coordinate 1,294 of JBGTBQ010000080.1, forward strand.
GCATGTTCGGCTACGACTCTCCGGCGGAAATGATCGGGCGACTGTCCGACCTCGAACGGCAGTACTACGTCAAGCCGGGTCGCCGCGCCGAGTTCAAGCGGCTGCTCGACGAACTTGGCGTGGTGCGTGGCTTCGAGTCCGAAGTTCGCGGCAAAGACGGGGGCCGCTTCTGGATCGTCGAGGACGTGCGCGGCGTGCGCGATCCGGCAACCGATGAACTGCTCTACTACGAAGGCTTCATCCGCGACATCACCGAAAGCCGCCGCGCCGAGGAAGCCCTGCGCGAGAGCGAAGAGCGTTACCGCATCCTCGTCGAAAACGCCAACGACATCATTTACACGCACGATCTCGAGGGCAACTACACCTCGATCAATATCGCGGGCGAGCGCGTGACCGGCTACACGCGCGATGAAGTGTTGCGGATGAAGATGACCGACGTGCTCGCGCCGGAGTACGTCGAGGTCGCGGCCCGGATGTTCGCGCGTAAGCTGGACGGCGGCGCGTCCACCTTCTACGAGATCGAAATCATCGCCCGCGACGGGCGGCGGGTGCCGCTCGAAGTCAGTTCGCGCCTCATCTCCGAGGGTGGCAAGCCCGTCGGTGTGCAGGGCATCGCCCGCGACATCACCAGACGCCGCCGCACTGAGGAACGACTGCGCGAATCCGAGGAGCGCTACCGCGAACTGTTCGAGAACGCCAACGACATCCTCTACACGCATGACCTCGACGGCAACTTCACCGCCGTCAACAAGGCCGGCGAGCGCGTGACGGGCTACTCACGCCGCGAACTGCTCGGGATGAACATCGCGCACCTCGTCACCTCCGAGCACCTGAAGCCCTCGCGCCGGATGCTGGCCGAGACGCTGGGGGGCGCGGAGCCGCCCGTCACCGAGGTTGACATCCTCACGCGCGACGGGCGGCGGGTGATCCTCGAAGTAAGCATCCGTCTCATCCACGAGGGGCGCCGCGTGGTCGCCATTCAGGGCACGGCGCGCGACGTGACCGAGGCCAAGCGCTCGCGCGAGGCGCTCGAGGAATCCGAGGAGCGCTATGCGCTCGCCGCGCAGGGCGCGAACGATGGGCTGTGGGATTGGGACTTGCGGCGTCAACGCATCTACTTTTCGCCGCGCTGGAAGGCGATGCTCGGTCACGCGGACGGTGAGATTGACGGTCGCCCCGAAGAGTGGTTCGACCGGATCCACCCGGAAGACGCGCCGGCTGTGAGGCATCAGTTGCGCGAGCACCTCGAAGGACTGACCGGGCACTTCGAGAACGAGCACCGGATGCTCCACAAGAACGGCGACTATCGCTGGATGCACGCGCGCGGTATCGCCGTGCGCGACGCCGAGGGACGGGCCACGCGCATCGCCGGCTCGCAGACCGACACCACGGGCCGCAAGCGAGTCGAGGAACAGCTCACGCACGACGCCTTCCATGACGCGCTGACGGGGCTGCCCAACCGCGGCCTCTTCATGGAGCACCTGCGCCTCATCATCGAGCAGGCGAAGCGCCACCCGGAGCACCTCTTCGCCGTCCTCTTCCTCGACATGGACCGCTTCAAGCTGGTTAACGACTCGCTGGGCCACATCGCCGGCGACTGTCTGCTCGTCGAGATCAGTTGGCGTCTCAGAAAGTCTCTGCGCGGCGGCGACACCGTGGCGCGGCTCGGCGGCGACGAGTTCACGATTCTCCTGCGCGACATGGAGGAGCCGGGCGAGGCCGCGCGCGTCGCCGAACGCATTCACGCCGAGTTGGCCCGCCCGTTCGACATGGGCGGCAACGAGGTCTACACCACGGCGAACATCGGCATCGTGCTCTCAAGCATCGGCTTCACGCGCCCGGAAGATTTCCTGCGCGCCGCCGACACGGCCATGTACCGCGCGAAGGCGCGCGGGCGCGGCCATCACGAGGTCTTCGATCAGGAGATGCACGCGCGCGTGTTGCAGATGCTGCAACTGGAAAACGATCTCCGGCGCGCGGTCGGGCGGGGCGAGATGGTGGTTCACTACCAGCCCATCGTCGCGCTCGACACGGGGCGCGTCACGGGCTTCGAGGCGCTCGCGCGCTGGCGGCACCCGGAGCGCGGTCTCGTCGCGCCGACGGAATTCATCCCCGTCGCCGAAGAGGCCGGCCTCATTATCGAACTCGGCGCGTGGGTGCTCGAAGAGGCGTGCCGCGAGGCGCGCGGTTGGCAGGGACGCATGGGGCCGGGCGGCTCGCCCTCGGTCAGTGTGAATTTGTCGGGCAAGCAGTTCGCGCAGCCCGACCTGTTGGAGCGCATCCGTCATGTCGTCGCCGAGAGCGGACTCGACCCGCGCTCACTCCGTTTGGAGATCACCGAGTCGGTCGTGATGGAGAACGCCGAGGCGACCGCCGAGACGCTTCAGCACCTGCGCGATTTGGGCGTCCGGCTCGTGGTGGACGACTTTGGCACCGGCTACTCTTCGCTCTCGTATCTGCAACGCTTTCCCATCAGCACGCTCAAGATTGATCGCTCCTTCGTCAGCCGCATGTGCGACAGCGGGGAGAACGCCGAAATCGTCCGCACGATCATCGCGCTCGCGCGCAACCTCGGCATCGAGGTTGTGGCCGAGGGCGTCGAGACGCCGGAGCAACTCGCACGGTTGCGCGCGCTCGGCTGCGGCTACGCACAGGGCTTCCTCTTCTCCGAGGCGATGAGCGCCGACAAAGCAGTGGAGTTACTGGCGCGCGGGGGCGACGCCTTCACGGACGAGGTGCGCGCGCCCGCGAAGGTCTTGCAAGGTCGTTAGGGCGAAGAAAAATTTGCCACAGAGACACAGAGGCACGGAGATCAAGTAAAAGTAGAAAGAGGAGGGAGAGTTGAATCATTCAACTCTCCCTCCTCTTTTTCATTTCTTCCTTCTTTCTCTGTGTCTCTGTGCCTCCGTGGCAAATCCGGGTCGAAAGTTTTTCCGCGACAGCGAGCGCGGCTACTTGCCGGTCAACTGGAACGACGCGAGGAATTTTTCGCCGTTCGTGCTCGCGGCGGCGCTCTTCGGGCGGACATAGAGAACTTGATAAAGGCGCGGCTTGGCCCAGTAGATGCGGGCGGTGAATGTCCCGGCTTGCGGCGTTGTGGCCTCGCCGACGAACTCTTTGCCGGGCGCCCCGTTCAGCGTGACGGCGCGCTCGCTCGTCAGCTTGCCGTTGACGTTGCGGATGGCGCCGTCGCGCGCGTTGTTGAGCATCTGATCCAGATTGACGGCCTCGGCGGCTGCCGCCGGAAAATCGTTATAGCCGACGATGAAAGCCTCGCCGCCCTTCTCGACGGTGAACATGTTGATGGCGACGGAGCCGGCGGCGGTCGGCACCGTCTGCGTCTGCTTCTCAGCCTTGCCGGGCATCTCGACCGTGAACCCGCCTTCGCTCAACTTCTCCCACTTGGCGGGCAGAGAGCAGGCCGCCGCGGCGGCGATGATGACGAGCGCCAAAAGTTTGCACCTGCGGTTCATCTCTTCTTCCTCACTTTCAAAATTTTTCCCGACCGGAGCGGCGCGCAGTGTGACACAGACGCGGCAGGTTTGAAAGAGCCGCGCGCGCCGTCGGCGGCTTCCAAAGGCGCGAAGGAAAATCCATGAAGCAGACGCAGGTGTAAAATTGGTGTAAAACCTTGTGCTGTGAACTTTGAACTTTGAATCCCTGTTGGTAATCTCTTGTTCTTCCCAATAGGAAATTCTGAAAAGGAGTCCGAACTTGTCAGCCATGAAAAAGATTTACACATCCGCACTTCTCCTCGCCGCCGCGCTGGCGATTGCCGTTAACGTAACCGTCCCGAACGCCGTGGGCGCAAGCCCGTCGAACGGCGCCATCGGCTCGACCGTCGCCGACTTTAAACTGCCCGACGCCGACGGCAAGGAGCACGCACTCTCGTCTCTGAAGGGCAAGCACGGCGTAGTGCTCATCTTCGTTTCGACCGGGTGCCCGGTCTCGAACGCCTACAACGAGCGGATGGAGAAGCTCGCGCAGGAGTACAAGGCGCGCGGCGTCGCGGTCGTTGGCATCAACGCGAACGCCGCCGAAACGCTCGACGCGATCAAACAGCACTCGGCGCAGCAGAAGTTCTCGTTCCCCGTCCTCAAGGACAAGGGTAACGTCGTCGCCGACCAGCTTGACGCGAAGGTCACGCCCGAAGCCTACTTCCTCGACGCCTCGATGAAGCTCGTCTACCGGGGCCGCATTGACAACTCGCGCAACGGCGACTCAATCAGCGCGACGGAACTGCGCGACGCCATCGAGGCCGTCCTCGCCGGCAAGCCGGTCGAGAAGGCGGAGGCGCTCGCCTTCGGCTGCTCGATCAAACGCGCGTCGTAATCGAAGATGAAACGAACGCTGTTTCTCGTTCTCTTTTTCAGCGCCGCCCTCTGCATGATCGGGGGCGGCGCTGTCGTGCGCGCGCGGCAGAAAACCATCGCGCCCAAAAAAGAAGTCGCCACACCCGCGTCGGAAAAGCCGAAGGTGACGGAGATCAAAGAGGCGGGTTTGAAAACGCTCCTCGCGGAGAGCGTGGGGCGCAGCCGCCCGCTGCTCGTCAACTTCTGGGCGACGTGGTGTACTCCCTGCCGCGAAGAGTTTCCAGACCTCGTAAAAATCAGGGAGAGTCACACCGACGAACAACTCGATTTCGTCACCGTCTCGCTCGACGAACCGTCCGAGATTGCGACGAGCGTACCCGCGTTTCTGGCGGAGATGCGCGCCGGTCGAATGCCCGCTTACCTGCTGAACGCCGCCGACCCCGAAGCCGCCATCGGCCTCGTGGACAAAGACTGGCGCGGTGAGTTGCCCGCCACCTTCCTCTTCGACCGTGCGGGTCAGCTCGCCTTCAAACACATGGGCCGCGTCCAGCCCGCCCAACTTCAGAGCGTCATCGAAGGCGTGCTCGCCGCGAAGACTCCACCGGCCCCCGCCGCGCAATCCGCCGCGCAGGCCACTTCGCCCGCAAGCGCCAGCCTCGCGCAACTGCTCGCCTACGACGCGAGCGCGCCGCTCGACATCAAGACTATCGGCACGGAGCGGCAGGGCGGCGTGACGGTCGAGGACATCACCTTTCAGGGAGTGGGCGAGACGATTGCGGCTTACGTCGTCAGGCCGGCGGAGGGCGCGGGGCCGTTTGCCGGCGTGCTCTTCGTCCACTGGTTCGCGCCGCCCGATCCGACCTCGAACCGCACGCAGTATCTCGACGAGGCGAAAGCGCTCGCGCGGCGCGGCACGGTCTCGCTGCTCGTCTCGACCTTCTGGTCCGACTCTGAACGCTACAAGGCCCGCCGCTGGCAGACGGACTTTGAGAACTCCGTCACACAGGGCAAGAACCTGCGGCGCGCGCTCGACGTGCTCGCCGCGCGGCCCGGCGTTGACGCGCGTCGCTTGGCTCTCGTCGGTCACGACTACGGCGCGATGTTCGGCTCGCTCGTCGCGGCGGTGGACGCGCGTCCGAAGGCTTACGTCCTCATCGCGGGGACGGCCCGCTTCGCCGACTGGTATCTGTTCGGCTCGTCGAGCGGCAAACCGGCGGGCGAGGCGCTCGACGCATACCGCAAACAACTGGCCGCAATTGACCCCGTCGGCGTCATCGGCGCGGCGCGGGGCGCTTTCTTTTTTCAGTTCGGCGAGGCCGACAAGTACACGCCCCGCGACAACTTTATCTCCTACTACATGGCCGCGCCCACGCCGAAGCGCATCGCCACCTATCCTTCCGACCACGACATGAGCGCCGGCATCATCCGCCACGACCGCACCGTCTGGATTGCCGAACAACTCGGTCTGCCGCCCGTCCCATAACGCGCTTTCCATCCCGCTAGGCTCACGTGCGCGTTTGAAGAATCCCGCGCGAGCCTTTATGCTGTCCTGTCCTTGCGGAGCTTCTGTTTTATCATCTTCATTTCCGTCCCGGACTTTTTATCTCGTAATGAATTCTGAAATCACGCCCGAAGTAATTGCCGCACACAATCTCAGCCCGGAAGAATACGCACGCATCGAGAAACTGCTGGGGCGCACGCCGACCTTCGTCGAGCTGGGCGTCTTCTCGGTGATGTGGTCGGAGCACTGCTCTTATAAATCTTCGCGCGTGCACCTGAAGCGCCTGCCGACGACGGGCGAGCGCGTGATCGTGCCGCCGGGTGAGAACGCCGGCGTCGTGGATGTGGGCGACGGCTGGTGCGCCGCCTTCAAGGTTGAATCGCACAACCATCCGTCATTTATCGAGCCGTTTCAGGGCGCGGCCACCGGCGGCGGCGGCATCCTGCGCGACATCTTCACGATGGGCGCGCGCCCCATCGCCGCGATGAACTCCATCAGGTTCGGCACGCTCGAAGACGAACGGCACGGGCGGCGCAACCGCGCGCTGCTTGCGGGCGTGGTGGCGGGGATCGCGCATTACGGTAACGCTTTCGGCGTCGCAACCGTCGGCGGCGAAGTCGCCTTCGATGATGCCTACGCTTTAAACCCGCTCGTCAACGCCTTCGCTCTGGGACTCGTCCGTAAGGATCAAATCTTCTTCGGCACGGCGACCGGCGTCGGCAACCCCATCCTCTACGTCGGCGCGAAGACGGGACGTGACGGCATTCACGGCGCGACGATGGCCTCCGCCGAGTTCGACGACGAGGCGCTCGAAAAACGCCCGACGGTGCAGGTCGGCGACCCGTTTTTGGAGAAGCTGCTGCTCGAAGCCTGCCTCGAAGCGATGCGGAGCGGAGCCGTCGCCGGCATACAGGACATGGGCGCGGCGGGACTCACCTCTTCGTCATGCGAGATGGCGGCGCGCGCGGGCAACGGCATCGAACTCGATTTGACTCTCGTTCCGCAGCGCGAGGAGGGCATGAGCGCCTACGAGATCATGCTCTCGGAATCGCAGGAGCGGATGCTCATCGTCGCGCACAAGGGACGCGAGCGGCAGGTGGTGGACATCTTCCGCCGCTGGGATTTGGACGCCGTCGTCATCGGTCGCGTGACCGACACCGGCAACGTCGTCGTCCAACACCACGGCGAGCGGCTGGCCGACATTCCAAGCAAGCTTTTGACGGACGAGGCGCCGCGCTACGAGCGAGAGATGCGCGCCCCGGAACGCGTCGGCGTGGCGCGTGGCAGAGAAGTGAACGACGTGCTCGTTGATGAAGGGCCGAGCGGCGAAGTTGAAAACGCATCGGTCATTAACTCGGACGAACTCGACGGCATCCTCGGCGCGCCGAGCACGGTCGTCTCCGTCGTCGTGGATCACAACGACGCCTTGCGCCGTCTGCTTGCCGCGCCGAACATAGCTTCGAAGGAATGGGTCTACCGGCAGTATGACCACATGGTGCGGACAAATACGGCGGTGCTGCCGGGCGCGGACGCGGCGGTCGTCAGGATTAAAGAGACGCGCCGCGCGCTGGCGATGTGTCTCGACGGGAACGGGCGCTTCTGCGCGATCAACCCGCGCGAGGGCGCGAAGCACTTGGTGGCGGAGGCGGCGCGCAACGTCGTGTGCGTGGGCGCGCGGCCCATCGCCATCACGAACTGTCTGAACTTCGCCTCGCCCGAAAGGCCCGAAGTGATGTGGGCGTTTTCGGAGGTCATAGACGGGATGGCTGAGGCGTGCCGCGCGCTCTCGACGCCGGTTATTTCGGGGAACGTCTCTTTCTACAACGAGACCGAGGGGCGCGGCATCCACCCGACGCCCGTCATCGGCATGGTCGGGCTGATCGAAGACGTGCGGCGCGTCGTGCAGCAGGGTTTTAAAAGCGAGGGGCATCTGATCGCGCTCCTCGGCGAGACGGGCGCCGACCTTGCGGTGAGCGAGTACGCGGCGACGGTGCTCGGACGGACGTTTGAAGAGATGGCAACGGCGGGCGGCGTGCCCCGCCTCGACCTCGAAAGGGAACGCGCTGTGCAGGAGACGACGCTGCGCGCCGTTGAAGAGGGTCTGCTGCAATCGGCGCACGACTGCGCGGACGGCGGCCTCGCGGTCACGCTCGCCGAGAGCTGTTTCTCTTCACTTGGGCGCGCGAGCGTCGGAGCTGAAGTCGAACTCGATGGCGCGCTCACGCCGACCGCGCACCTGTTTAGCGAGACGCCTTCGCGCATCGTCGTCAGCTTCGAGAGTGCGGCGCGCGCGCGGCTCGAAGAGATCGCCGTCGCACAGGCTTGCCCCTTCCGTGTCATCGGACGGACGGGTGGCGACACGCTTCGCGTCAACGTGGATGGCGGGGAGTGCGTCGCGGAGAGCGTCGCTGAACTTGAGAAGCTGTGGCGCACCTCGCTCGCCGATAAATTGCGGGTCGAAGTTCTTGCCGCCGCGGCGGAATAAGCAGAAAGCAAACGGTGGAAGGCGATTGTGAAAGACTACTGCTTCACAATCTGGTAGTGGCTCAATGCGGGGAGGTGACAGGTCAGAACAGCCTGCGGTAACGGGCGAGCCTCCTGTCACAGGAAATCCGCCCGCTACCGCAGGCTGTTCTGACATCTCCCGTTATTGTAGGGCGTTTGCAAAGTCAGGAGGGCGGCTTCAAAATTAGCTGCAATGCTTGAGCGGGGTAAGCATCATAGAAGCGTCTCGCCTCAGCGACATTCTCCCATCCGGTGTGACGAATCATGCCCAACGCCAGATTATTAAA
>JBGTBQ010000081.1:0-2083 GCA_041749275.1 Pyrinomonadaceae bacterium
TCTTGCGGATGAATGCCGCGCTTACCGCGCTCCGCTGCAATGACTTGTTCGGCTGCCCGTGACTTGTACCACCCACCGCTCGCTGACTGCCTTGACCGGAGCCATTCACCTTTCGTCACGCCGCCTCCAAGATGCCACGCAAGCGCGGCGGGGATAGTCTAGCGCGGGCAAGGAATGCGACAGCCCGCACCTCCATTCAATTGCCGCGCGTGGTTGATAAGCGACAAGTCTTTGATGATGTGAATAAGAAACGCGAGCAGCCGAACGCCCGAATTAACCCGCCGCGACGAACCGAAACAAGCATCCAAGTCTCGCGGATGACAGCCGCGCTATTCGCGGTCGGGTGCATGCCGTTGTTAGGCGTAGCTGCACTACACATCAGTTCGCGGCCATGTAAAATCATACCTACCGATATAGTATTTCCTCTTCAGATACTCTAAGTCAGCCTCCCGCTCCGCAATAGAGATCGCATAAGCAAAAGGGTCTTTTCTTTTCTCATTTTTTACAAAGTTTGCCAACGAGCGTGCCATCTGCAACAGACGCTTTCCGGTATGTGGCCTATCCCATTTTCTCATATACTCGATAGAGTTTACGTTATACACATTTTTTGTGTATATGAAATCTAAAATGGCTCTCCTCGATTCTTCATCAGCGCCTTTCTGTCCCGTCCTATATCCCATAGACGAAAGCAAGCTCTCTTTCGGCCAGTTCGCGCCATCCAACTCCCCAGAGCCAGTGTGTACTTCTGTAGAAGGCCACGAAAAACTTTCCATCTGGATTTCAATAATTCTCTCTACTATTTGGCTTCTTAGAATGACCGCAAGCCTCCTTCTTCTAAACAGCAATTCAACGAGAATCGCTGAGAGCACGTCTGGATTGTCCCAATTCTCCCACGCAAATTGTTTAAGCTCCAGATTCAATTTATCAATGTAAGGTCTATTAACTTGTATGTTTATGTTCGCCATATCTCAAACTCAGTATGGAATGTTACGCCTAACTATCATTTACTTGGCGAACGGGCGGATGCGTTCGGCGGCCTCTTTGAAGTCGGCGTCGTTGGGCGCAATCTGTAAGCCGCGCTCGTAGGCGGCGAGAGCTTTGGCGTATTGCTTGAGGTTCTCGTAGACGTAGCCCTGCTCGCGGAAGATTTCAGCGTTGCCGGGCGATTTTATCGCGGCGCGTTCGAGCGCGGCGGCGGACTTCGGGAAGTTCTTCGCGCGCGAGTAGGCGAAGCCGAGCAGGTAGAGCGTCGTGCCGTCGGCGTTTGGCTTCGCGGCGAGTTGTTCGAGCACCGTGGCGGCGCGCGGATACTGTTTGGCGCGGATGAGCGTCTGCGCGTGGAGCGCGTTCGACTGGTCATCGTTTGCGAGCTTGATGAGCGACTCGCTGGCGCGCACGGCGGCGAGGTAGTCGGCGTCGCTCTTCGCCCCCGTCGCGCCCTGCGCGCGGCTGAGATAAGCGTAGGTCAGCAGCGTCCACGCATTCTGAAGCCGCGCGTCGGCGAGCGTCGCGCGGTTCAGAGAGTTGATGGCCGCGTCCCAGTCCTTGCGGTTGTAGGCGAGCGAGCCGAGGTAGTAGAGCGCGTAGGCGTGGCGCGGGTCGGCCTTGACCGTCGCCGCGAAAGAGCGTTCGGCGTCCGCCGGCTTCTCGGTCTTGAACTCGGCGAGACCGCGCGAATAGAGCAGGTTCGCGTCCGGCGTCGCCCCTGTGCGCGTCGTCGCTTCGACGAGGAGCGGCAGCGCGCGTTCAAATTCTTCGGCGCGCATCAGAGCGCGGATGAGCGCGTCCGACGTGTTCGGGTCGGGCTGGCCCGCGGCGCGTTGGAGTTCGAGCGCGCGCTCAAGGTCGGCGGCGGCTTCTTCGTAATTCTTTAGTTCCAGCCCGGCAAAGCCGGCGATCTTCCACGCCTCGGCATTCTTCGGATCGGCGGCGGCGACTTGCTTCGCTTCCTTCAGCGCGGCGTCATACTGCTTCTGCTGAAGCAGCGCGAAGGCATGGGCCGTCGTGCCGGTCGCGGACGCGCCGGTCGTGGACGCGGCGGCGCCCGTCGTCCGCGTGGGAGCCGTGGTGTCGGCGCCCGCCC
>JBGTBQ010000082.1:0-21973 GCA_041749275.1 Pyrinomonadaceae bacterium
GAGCGGCCCCAGCGCCTCGGAACGCACGCGCGCCGGCTCGGCGATGAGCACTTCGAGCACGTGCTCCTCAAAAAGCGCGAGCGCGCGACGCTTGATCTCTTCGGCCTCAGCGCGGTGCTCGTGCGGGATCATCAGATGCGCGACGACGAACTGCACGCGCGTCGAGAGTTTGCCGCGCAGGCCCACGGCTTCGAGCCGCTTGGCCCAGCGCTCGCGCGGGATATCGGTCTGAAGCCCCGCGCCGTCGCCCTCGCCCTCGATCTCGCCGGTGCGATGGCCCATGCGGACGAGCGCTTCGAGCGTGCGCTTGACGTTGCCGTGCGAGGCGCGCCCGTCCTTCTTCACGTTGGCGATGATGGCGCAGGCGTCGTGCTCGCTCTCGTCGTGCGCCCAACCGGCACGTTGGCGCGCAAGCCCGACGCCGCTCGGCCCGCCAAGTTCAGTCAGATGTGCGCTCGTCTTCTTCATCGCCTCAAAAAAACCGTTTCGCCATGCCGGGTCCGTGCTTATAAAAAAAGGCCATCAACCTTCTCCGTGTTGATGGCCTGTGACAAGTGCGTCGAGTTCTCAGTGACAAGCCATCAGGTCGGACGCTTCCCGGTGCTAATAGTGACGAAGGGCGGAAGTACGCGCGCGAAGAGCGCAACGAGCGCCGCCGGGCCACGCCGGGAAGCTGACTGAATTGACTCGACTGAGAGAAACGCAGGATACATTTCAATTGTCTTCAAGCGAGATAGCCGCCGACCAGATGCTGACCGAACAGGTGGGCATCTCGTGCGGCGAGCATACTCTACAGTCTTCGCCCCAGTTTGTATAATTAGTTATTTTTAGCCGCTCATAAATGAAAGGTGGAGGGGTCGCTGCCCAACTTTGAAGCGATAAGGTTGAACGTCCGGCAGGTCAGGATTTAACGCGGAGAACGCGGAGCATCGCGGAGAGCTACGGAGAAGCAATAGCTGATTCGAGATTCAACTTTGAATCTGTTTTTCTCCGCGTCCTCCGCGCCTCTCCGCGTCCTCTGCGTTAAATCCGACCGCGCGTCACACTCAATCACGAACCCGCTTAGATGTCGAAGTACATGCTGAACTCCAACGGGTGCGGACGCATCCGCAAGGGCTGAACCTCCTTCTCCCGCTTGTACGTGATCCACCGCTCGATCAGTTGCGGCGTGAACACGTCGCCCTTCAACAGAAAGTCGTGATCCGCCTCCAAAGCCGTCAGCGCCTCGTCGAGCGAACCGGGCAAGCTGGGTACCTTCTTCAACTCTTCCGGCGCAAGATCGTAGATGTCCTTGTCCAACGGCTCGCCCGGATCAATGCGATTCTGGATGCCGTCCAAGCCCGCCATCAGCATCGCCGCGAACGCCAAATACGGGTTGCACGACGGGTCGGGCGGACGAAACTCAAGGCGCTTGAGTTTCGGGTTGGTCGAGAACATCGGGATGCGGATGGCGGCGGAGCGGTTGCGCGCCGAGTAGGCGAGATTGACGGGCGCTTCGAAGCCGGGCACCAAGCGCTTGTAGCTGTTGGTGGTCGGGGCGGCGAAGGCGACGATGGCGGCGGCGTGCTTCAAGAGGCCGCCGATGTACCAGCGGGCGAGGTCGGAGAGTCCGGCATAGCCATCGCCGGCGAAGAGGGGTTTTTCGTCCTTCCACAAGGATTGGTGACAGTGCATCCCGCTGCCGTTGTCGCCGTACAAAGGCTTCGGCATAAAGGTCGCGCCCTTGCCCTGTTGATGCGCGACGTTGCGAACCGTGTACTTGAAGATTTGGAGATTGTCGGCGGTGCCGAGGAGGGTGGAGTAGCGGAAGTCAATCTCGCACTGACCGGCGGTGGCGACCTCGTGGTGATGACACTCGACCGTGATGCCTGCTTTCTTGAGTTCGTTCGCAACCACGCTGCGAAAGTCTTGCAGCGTGTCGAGCGGAGGCAGCGGGACATAACCTTCCTTGTGGCGAATGTGATAACCGAGATTGGAGTTGCCGTTCTGCCCGTTGGTGTTCCAAGCGGCCTCCGGATTGTCGAGCGAGAAGCCGGCGGTGTGCGCGTCGTTATGAAAACGCACATCGTTGAAGACAAAGAACTCGGCTTCGGGGCCGAAGTTGATCGTGTCGGCGATGCCGGTGAACTTGAGATAGCTTTCCGCGCGCCGCGCCACGCCGCGCGGGTCGAGCCAGTAGCCTTCTTTCGTGATCGGGTCAACCACGTCGGCGACGAAGCAGAGCGTTTTTTCCGACATGAACGGGTCCATCCAATAGCGCGTCGGGTCGGGCACGAGCAGCATGTCGGACTCGTGGATCGAGGCCCAGCCGCGCAAGGACGAACCGTCGAAGCCGAAGCCCTCTTCAAAAGATTTTTCCGAAAGTTCTTCGATGGGGAAGGTCAGGTGGTGCCACGCCCCGATCAGGTCTGTGAAACGAACGTTGACATATACCGCCTTCTCGTCGGCGGCAAACTTCAGCACATCTTTGATGCTCATGAATAGTTTTCCTTCAGGGTTGTAGTGCGGGTTAAAGATGCGGGCGCGGCGACCGGCATGGGCGCGCGCCACGGCGGCCACGAGCGGGCGGCGGGCGAAGACGACCGGCGACCACTCGTGGCCCGTGGATGCTACGACTTTGAAACAGTCTGGTTCACAACAATCTTCGTTCGACACACCTCCTTTCCGCTCCGGTTTAAAACGTGATTCCGTAATAGACGAAGAGCGCGTTGTTCTTGCGCCCCTGATTGCCGATGCTGTAGCCGACATAGAGCGCGCTGGTGTTGGAAGTCGAGAAAGAGAGTCCGGGCGTGACGTAGCCGAAGCGGTTCTTGCCGCTCAACCAGTCGGCCACGAAATTTACCTTCGCGTACAAAGGCTGTTCGTACCCGAAGATGGCCCCGCCCTCGCTGCCGTTTCCGTTGGCGCGTCCGACCAATCCGTAGCCGCCGCCGGTCAGGCGCGGGCCATATCTCCCCTTCATCTTCTTGCTGACGGTCGTGTAGAGGAGGCCGAAGGTGTCCGTGCCCGCGCGGTTGGCGATGGGCGCGTAGAGGATGCCGCCGACCGCCGCCGCGACGCCGTTCTCCTCGTTGCTGTAAAACTGGTACTTGAGGTTCGGCTGCAACTCGACGGTCTGGTCGGGCGCGAGCGCGTCCGTGAATGACACGTTCGCGCCGACCTCGAAGTTGTGGCCGACGCCGACGACGACGCGCTGGACGTAGGACTGAAAGCCGCCGTTGTCGTGCGATTCGAGGTGACTGATGAAGTCGAACTCCGTGTAGACCTTTTTCTTCGCCGCCACGTCGGTCGAAGGGATGTTGAAGAGGGTTGACTGTGCGTTCATGTTCTGGCTGCCCGACAACGCGATGAAGAGCAGGGCGACGCCCGCCCCGACCATTGATTTCGCTCTGAGCATGTTGTACTTTTGCTCCACAATCGTCTCCGTAAAGGGACGACTTAAAGTGGCCTGCCCGTCTCGTGCCCGCAAAGCTGATGACGGGTGGGCCATGTTATTTTCCGCAAGGCCCGGTGAAGAGAAGGTCTATGAAAGCAGAGAACCTCGAACGATTCCCCTGCCCCAACATTTCAGCCTTCAAGAAAGTTGCGCCTGACAAGTTTTGTGCCAGTGGATGCAACGCGCGCGTGAGGAAAGTCGAAGCGTTGATTTGCCGGGGGATAGTCTCAACTTTGCGAGGTAAGCGCCGCGTGAACTTCTTCCGCTTTACATTTCTCACGCGTGACATTTTCGTTGGAGGGCGACCGGCTCAAGACAAATTTGTCTCGTCGCCGCGATGCTTTCCAGATCGTCAATTCGACCGGCCTGTGATGGTCAACTCGCTCTTGAGTGAAACTAAGAGCGTGTCTAAAAAGCCCCGTGAGGGGCGGAATGTTTGTCGCCCGCGCCGCTCTCCCCTTGTTCTTTCAAGCGCCGGAGGGGCGGCAGCGCCTAACATGTCGCTCCTCACGGAGCTTCAGCGACCTCGTGTCACGCGATGGGCTATAAACATTCCGCTCCTCACGGAGCTACGACGCATGGCTTTTTAGACATACTCTAAAGAGTGAAGGCGGCTCAGATAACGCTCAAATCTTTGTTCGTCCTTCGCGCACACTTAGAGATCGTTTGACACTTCCGGACTGTTCGGCGAAGCGGCTCATCGAGAACTCTCTAACAGATTTTTATAACCACTCGGGTTAGTACGCGGTAGTGGACGGTACGCACCTATTTCTTAACGCCACGCGATGCTCTCGTCATCCTCATTACACTTTTGCATCGCCCATGTGGACGCGCGACAAAAATGTCGCCTCCCGCCGCTCGAAATTTATCGAGGATAGCTGCCAAAACTTCGCAAAACCTCTCTGAACTGCCGACGCGGACTGCGTCTCAGCACGCGGAACGCATGTTGCTACCCGGAGTGTACGAAGCCAGCCGGCGGATAACAGTCTTGAGCCACGGAGGGGAGATCAGCCTTTCCGTTTTTTGAAAGGGGGCGGGCGAAACTTTATGGCACTCGTACTAAGCGGAGAAGAATTCATCACGACCGAGGCGCTCAACGCGCGCATCTTATCGAGCCTCGCGGCGCTTGCGGCTCGCCGCGCGTTGACCCTCAATGGGATCAAAATGTGCGCGCAGGATTTGGCGAAACTCGCGGAAGAGGCGACGCGCTCCGAGCGCCCGGTCTGGCCCACGGCGCTCTCCGGTTGCGCCGCCTGTCACCCGAACAGGGGTTGAGCCGCGAACTATCTGACCGCACTATCAAAAGACTTTCAGCAGCGTCCGGGATGGCGGCGACCGTGCAATAAATGGCGAAAAGCGAGGTAGAGGTTAAACCCATCCGACCGACGCGAACCTACCGTCACAGGGTTTTGGCGCACGCCGCCACACGGCTCGCTAACGGCAAACTTCCCCCGCCTGCGACCGAAGTTTCCGAACAACTCCGAGCCTTTATCAAGGTCGAAGACCGGCGTCTGAAGATGGCGTTTCGCCTCGGCGCGTCGGGCTGCGAGACGGCTGCCGCGCGCAGTTTCGTCCTTGACCTCGTGGCGGGACGCGCGTTTCAGATGGCCACGCAGGCCGACGAAGGCGGCGTCTTCGTCGGCGCGGCGGTGGACAGTTGCGCGATGGTGGCCGTCGGCGGCTACGGGCGCGCGGAGTTGGCGCCCTCGTCCGACCTCGACCTTCTGTTCCTCCACACGGGGCGGCGGGCCACGCAGATGCGCCAGCTCGTCGAGCGCGTGCTGCGTCTGCTGTGGGACGCGGGCCTCACCATCGGCCACAGCTTCCGCACCGTAAGCGAATGCACTTCGGCGGCGCGCACCGACCCGCACCTGCAAACCTCTCTAACAGAGATGCGACTGCTGGCGGGCAACGGCGCGCTGCTCGATCTGTTGCGCGCGGCCCTCGAACGCGAGCGGCGCAAGCGCGCCGACGACTTCGTGACCGCGCTCATGCGAGAGCGCGCCGCGCGTTACGCGAAGTTCGGCGCGTCAGTCTGTCTACAGGAGCCGAACGTCAAAGAGAGCGCCGGCGGATTGCGCGACCTGCACACGGCGCTGTGGGTCAGCCATGTCCGGACGGGCCGCGGCACGCTCGAAGAGTTGTGCGCGCGCGGACTCGTCTCAAAGGACGAACAGCGGAGCGCCGAGCGGGCTTACGATTTTCTCTGGCGCGTCCGCCACGCGGCGCATCTGTTGACGGGCCGCAAGACCGACCGCATCGCGCTCGACTTGCAACCCGCGCTTGCCGCCGAGTTCGGTTATGAATCGGAGCCGCACTCGCTCGCCTCCGAAAATTTCATGCGCGACTATTATCGTCGCGCGCGTGAGCTTCATCAGTTCGGCGAGTCGCTCATGGCCCGCGTCAACGAGGCGGCGGAGCGCCCACAGCAACTGTCGCGCTGGTTCAAGAGGCCGCGCGCCGAGCGGCTCGCCGAGCCGTTCTCGATCAGCGACGGACGCCTGCGCCTTCACGGAGACGCGCAACTCTTCGAGCAGAATCCTTTGATGATCTTCGACGCCTTCGCCCTCGCGCAGGCCGCGGACGTGCCCTTCGGCCACGCCCTCTGCGAAGCCGTCAGCCGGAGCCTCGTCGCCCTCGATAGAAACTTCCGCGCCTCGGCGGAAGCCGCCGAATGCTTTCTCAAACTCCTGCGGCGGCGCGGGCGCGTCGGGCGCGTGCTGAGGCTCATGCACGAGACCGGCTTTCTGAGTCGCTACCTGCCGGAGTTCGGGCGCATCAGCCTGCTCATCCAGCACGACCTTTATCATCACTACACGGTTGATGAGCATACGCTGAAGGCCGTCGAGGCGCTCGACGAACTGCATGGCGGGCGGGGGCGGCAACGCGCACACCTGCGCGCCGTCTTCGAAGAGATTGAAGACCCGGCGCTACTCTACCTCGCCATTCTGTTGCACGACATCGGCAAGGGGCGCGGCAGCGGGCACATCCCGCGCGGGGTGCGAATCGCCGAGCGCGTCTGCCGCCGGCTGCACCTGAACGGAGAGGCCGCCGCGCAGGTCGTGCTGCTGGTCAAGCACCACGTCACGATGGCGCATCTCGCGCAGCGGCGCGACCTGAAAGAGCCGCGCGTGGCGGCGGACTTCGCCACCGAGATGGAATCGCTCGACTCGCTGAACATGCTGGTGCTGCTCACGTTTGCCGATCTCAACGGCGTCGGCCCCGGCGTCTGGAGCGAATGGAAAGGGACGCTGCTCTGGGAACTCTACCAGCGCACGCGCACGCACCTGACCGGCCTTGACGCGCCGCCGGACGACCGGCAGGAGATTGCGAGTTTCAAGGAGCAGGTGGTGGACTCGCTTGCGGGGGAGTTGCCGCCGAGCGAGGTCGAGCGCCACCTTGCGCTCCTGCCGGAACGCTACACGCGCACCGCGCGCCCCGCGGACGTGGCGGCGCACCTGCGTCTCGTCGAGCAACTCGGCGCGGACGTGTGCAAAACGTTCTGGCGTCGTCGTGGCGGCTCCGGCACGGAACTGGTGGTCTGCGCGCGCGACCGGCAGGGCCTCTTCGCCAACATCGCCGGCACGCTCGCCGCGCAGGGCGTCGAAATCCTGAGCGCCGAACTCAACACGCGCGAGGACGGCATCGCCATTGACGTGTTCATGCTCCGCGAGGCGGCCACGCATCAGGCCGTCGAAGAGTATAGATATGAAAGAATCGAACGCGCGCTCATTTGCTCGATCAACGGCGAGTCGGAGGTGGCGGCGCTGGTCGAGCGCTGGCGCACGAAGAACGCACCGAGGCGGCGCACGGCGCTCGTGCAGGCGCGCCGCCGCCGGCTGCCGCGCGTCTCGTGCGACAATGAGGCTTCGCCGTCCACGACCATGATCGAGATTCACGCGATGGACGAGCCGGGACTCGCGCACAAGATTGCGAGCGCCCTCGTCTCGCTCCGGCTCGACATCGTGTGCGCGAAGATCGCCACCGAGAAATCGGACGCCCTCGATGTCTTCTACGTTACGGACGCCGACGGGCTGAAGCTGTCGGAGTCGGCGACGCGGGCCGTCGAGTCAGCCCTCATGGAGAGGCTCTCGCCGTCCGGCACGGGGCTACGAACATCAGACTGAAAATTCATGGCGGAGGAGTGAGGATGAAAAAAGTCGAGGCCATCATCAGACCGCATCTGCTGGACGCGGTGAAGAACGCCCTTCAGGAAGTGAACGTGCTGGGCATGACCATCAGCGAGGTGCAGGGCTACGGGCGGCAGCGCGGCCACACGGAGACCTACCGGGGCGCGGAATATCAAATCGAGTTCGTCCCGAAGATCAAGCTCGAAGTCATCATCCCCGACGACATTGAAGACTTCGTCATCCACGCCATTATGAAGACGGCGCGGACGGGCAAGTTCGGCGACGGCAAAATCTTCATCATCCCGCTCGACGATGTGATCCGCATCCGCACCGGCGAGCGCGGCGAAGCGGCGCTGTAATCAAGAAGCGGTGCGCGATGCAAGGGATAAGTCTTCCTCCCCGTCACCCTCTCCATCGCTTGAGACAGAGAGGCGGCGCGCGTTGAGCGCCGCGCATCCCCGCGCGCCATACCGCCCGCACCGTGAATCGCAATTCCGATAGTGGGTAGTTAGGAGATAGAGCGAGTTGCAATTGGGGTAGTGGCTCAATATGAACGATTGAGCGCCGACCGAATAAAGCCGGTGAGCAACAGAAAGCCCCCGGCGTGGGCGTAAGCGATTCGACTCTATCAGTCGAATCGCTTACGCCCACGCCGGGGGCTTTTCTACTGCTCTGCTTGCTAGTTCTTGCTCCCCGGCTTGGATGTCGGCGAGACGGGACCCGCGCCGCGCCTCTCCTGTTTAACAGTGCTCCCACTCACGCCGACTACGCCTTCTGATTCAGGCGCGACCATCATCGGCGCGGAGGTGACAGCCTCGATGTTGAAGAAGAAGCGGAAGGTTCCGCCCTGCACGATGCCGAGCCGGAACACCACGTCTACGCTCGCCCCCGGCGCCAGCGGCGTACCGAGCGTGATGTCGCCGTCCGACAGGCCGGAATTCAGCCCGCCGCATCCGGGCTGCGTCGGCGGCTGTTCCAGCGTCAACCCGTGGACGTTCGCGTTCGCCCCTCTGCCGGGTACGAACAACGTCTCGTCCGCCGAATCGCGGGCGCGCAAGTCGGCCACCCCGCTCGACGACGGGAAGGTCGTCAGTTCCACGATGCGGTATCGCAGTCGCGTCACGTTCTGACCCGTGTTGTTGGTGAACGTCCGTCGGAAGAAGAGGTTGCCCAGCGGAGCGCACACCGGGTTGGAAGCGTCGAAGTCACGCTGCCGGTTGACTCCCTGCGAGGCGCCCACCGATGGGTCGAGCAACGCCACCGAGATGGTGCTGTTGCTCTGGATGGGGCTGGCGAGATTCTGCGGCCCCGGTGCTCCGAGAACCGACTGCCGCGTGCTGTGAACATCGCCGTCGGTCGCCACGAAGAGGAAGTCGTTCTGGTTATTCTCCGTGTCCTGTGGTCTGCCCGCGGAGGGTCTTCCCTCCATGCGGACGAAGGCGTGTTCGGAGTTGTCGGTGATGCCGGTCGCGGGGGTGAGCGGCGTCCCCTCCGCGAAGAGGACGATGGCGTTGAAGCCCACCGAGTCGAGCCGGCTCGTGGCGTCGAAGTTCGCCGAGTTGGCCGTGCGGAAGAGCGCAAGGCCCGCTCCGTTCGGAATGTCGGCGGTGTAGCCGGGGACCGGCGTCATTAAATCAGCCGGCAGGAGCACGTTGTTGCCCGCGGCATAAGCCGCAAGCGAATAGCCGACCGTGTTGACGCCGAGGAAGTTTCCGCGCGCCGGGATGACGGTGCCGTTCGGAATGATGAACTTCGGCGTCACCATGTCGTCGGAAGAGACGAGCGCCCAGCCCGCGGAAGCGTCGGTTGTCGCCACGGTCATCGCCGTGTCGGTGTTGTTGTAAATCTCGACGTACTCGTTCGTATCCGGCGCCGCGCCGGGGCCGCGCAGACGGAACTCGCTGATGATGACCTGCCCCGGATTGACCGACGGCGTCGGCGTCGGAGTTGGCGTCGGTGTCGGAGTTGGCGTCGGCGTCGGCGTCGGCGTCGGCGTCGGCGCCACCACGTCTCCGTAGACCGCCACGTCGTCTATCGCCAACCCGCCGAAGTTGACCGAGGTATCGGTGTCGAGATGGAAGATGACCTCGATGTTTTGGCCGGCAAAGCTGGAAATGTCGGCCCGGTAGCGGCCCCAGCCCGCCGAGGCGCCGATGTTCACCACCGGACTGCCGGGGGCGTCGGTCATCGTCGCATCCTGAAATTCCCAAACGGTTCGAGCCGTAGCCGGCATGCCCACCTGCTGCACGATGACGCGGGCATGGTCGAAGGTGGCGTTCTCCAACTGATACCGCATCGCCCACTCAAGTGTGATCGGCCCGGACCGCCCGGCCAGACTGATGCTCGGCGACATCAGGTCCTGATTGGAGCTGATGTTGTAAGTATTGTCGAGATCCGTCTTCCAGCAGTTGGTCCCGCTGTTACAGGTCGTGAAGGCAGCCACGGGGTTGACCGTTGTCGTGGCGGCTGTTGTCGGAAGCCCGCGCTCCCATTCGTCGGCTGTGCCCGAATGCGTAAACCCGCCATCGGTGCCGCCGCCGCCGTCGAAGTTTTCCGAATAGATGAGACTGGTCGTCACCGCCGGCTGCTCGCAGATGCGTAGGCTCCACCCGGTCAGCGTGCCTCCGCTCGTGTTCGTCAGATCGTCACGGATGTCGAGCGTCCACACGCCGCCCGCGTTCTCGCCGTCGAACCAGTTGAGGCGATAGGCCAGCTCCGGTTTAAGGGAGATGGGCCGCAGCACGGTGAACGCCGGTGGTATGGCGGCCTCGTCGTCCCATACAACATCCATCAGCGTCTGCCCGCCGGTGGCGGTGGCGCCGATGTCCGTGAAGATGCCGTTGTCGTTGCCCTCCGGGTTATTCGGCGAGCGCAGGTGAACGTCAACGTCGGCCATCAGAGCGTGGTTGAGCTGGATGCTCACATCCAGATCGGCGATGCGCGGATTGCCGGGCACCGTGATGGTCGAACTGACCAGCCCCGCGCCCGGCCCGATGGTCTGCGGCACGTTGGTGCTGGTGTAGGTCGTGCAGTTCACGCCCTCGTCAATCTTGGGGAAGACGGTGACGCTCAGGTTGTAGGTCGCGGTCGGGCCGCCCGTGGCAGCCGTGGCCGAATCAACGAAGGCGTAATAGGTGCCCGCGTTCTTGACCGTGAAGAACATCGCTTCGGACGGTATGATTGGATTTCCCGCCCCCTCAGATCCCCCGGCGTCGTCCACGACGAGGATTTGATTGTCCACGTCGCCGAAGAGCGCGAGGCCGAGGCGACCGTTCCAATTTACGTTGTCGCGCTCCGGATCGAGATCGAGGCCGAGATAGATCGTATCGCCCGCATTCGCGGTGAAGCTGAACCAGTCTTGCTCGGTCGCCACCGCCGGGTTACGGGCGCCGCTGACCCAGCCGCTCATGGGCAGCGGATTGGCGGTTCCCGGTCCATCGTTCGACTCGACCTCGGGTGTGGGCGAGCCGCTCTGCGCCCTCACGTACAACTCGTAGGGGCGTAATTGGCCTGTCGCGCTAAAGTGGTTGACACGGAGGAAGTAGGTTCCGCTTGACGGGATCGTGGCGCCCGCGATGGATGACGAGAGACCTCCCAAGACGCCGTTATCGTCGTCAAATTCGATTGTGGTCGCACCGTCGGACGCAAGCAGCGTGAGCTGGCTGTCGGTACTGGCGTTGGCCGACCAGCTTGTCATCACAGCCGCGTAGATGCGATCACCCGTGTTGGCCGTGAACGAATAGAAATCTATATCTCCGCCGGGGAAGAGGTTGGCCTGTACCCGCGCCGGAGTGTTGATGGCCGTGGCGCTCGCCGACGTATCGTTCGGCTCGGACTCTCGCTGGTACGGCACCGGCGGCGTCGGCGTCGGCACTGGCGTCGGCGTCGGCGTCGGGGTTGGTATTGGCGTCGGCGTCGGCGTCGGCGGCGCGATGCCGCAGCAGACGAATTGGAACCGGCGGATTTCGAGTTGGACGCAGCCGACCGTGCCCGTGTCGAGCGCGGCGGTGTCGGAGACTCTCAACTTCCACATCCCGGCGCTGGGTTTGCCGTTGAGGGTCGAGAGCATCTGTTCGGGCCGGAACGAGCCGGCGAAGGGCGCGGCGCCGGCGGAGATGGCCGTGGCCGCCTGATCGTCGAAGACCGTGAACGTGCCGGCGCAAGTATTGGCGCCCGTGCCGTAGTTCGCGCCGGCGCCGCCGCGGTTGTTGGCGAGCGCGACCACGGTGCCGTCCGGGTGGACGAGGCTGATGACGAGGTCGCCGTCGAAGGTGTGGTTCAGCCGCACGCGGACGTTGATGTCGTCAAGGAGGCCGTTGTCGGGGACGGTGATCGGGATGTCCACCGAGGACGTGTCCGGAATCGGCGTTGCGATGTTGCCCGTGCCGTAAGTGGCCGTGGCTGACGGGCCAGCCGCACCCACTTGCAGGGTGAAGGTCACCGTGCCGAGGTTGGTCATGCCGTCCTGAAGATTGAAGGTCGCCGTCACGATGTCGCCGCACGACAGCCCCGCATCAGCCGTAAAGGTAAACGGGCGCGTGACGACCGTCGTGTTGTCGGGCGGGATCGCGCCGTAGTTCTGCGGGCCGGAGGGGCTGGTCACGCCGCCCGTCGCCTGCAAGGTGGCGACGAGGCTCGTGGTCGAGGCGGTGCCGCTGTTCTTGAGACCGAAATCAACCGTCACGGTCTCGCCGGGGCTGAGGGCCATGTCCGCCGGCATGCAGCTCTCGGCGGTGTAGGTCGCGCCGGCGCTGGCGATGGCCGGCGAGCCGACGATGCACTGGTTGACGGTCGTCGTCATGCCGTTGGTGATGACGACGCCGTTGACCGTGGCGGGGAAGTAGTTCGTCCCGCCGATGATCAAGTTGTAAGTGCCCGGCGAGAGCTGCGTCCCGTAGGAGCCGCCGGGGGCGGTGCTGCCGTAGAGGTTGTTGTCAACGGTGATCGTGGCGCCCTGCACGGGGGCCATCGAATCGCAGTTGGTGACGTTGACGACGAGGCGGCCCTGCGCGGGGGCCGCACACATCGTGTTGACCTTGAAGGCGCCGATGCGCGTGTGCCACTCGGCGGTGATGCTCGGCTGGTCGTCGAGGTAGTACTCCTGCGTGTACCAGAAGGTGCAGTCGTCCGTGGGGTCGAGGTTCATCGAACTGTAGTCGCCCCAGCGTGAAGCGGTGTTGGCTTGAATGAAGCCGCCGGCCTGCAAGGTCGCTTCGCCCTGCGGCAGACCGTTCGGCGCGTCGCCCGCGAGCCGTCCGGCGTAACGGATGCCGGGAAAGACGCTGGTGGCGTCCGAGACGCTATAGCCGATGGCGAGGTTGCCCTGATGGTCCATCGCCGCACTGCCCATCCAGCGGTTGACCGTATCGGGCGCGTAACTGGCCTGCTCGTTGACCGCGTAGGCGCCCATCCCCGTCTTTCGCAACTCGTAATAACGAACGCCGGCTTGGTGCGTCGCCAGTGTCGTGCCCGTCCCGACGTTGACCGTGTGGCTGGCGACGAGCGACTCGTGCGTGCCGAAGTTGCGATATTGGAGGCGGTGCATCAGACGGTCGCCGATGGAGTCGAGCGCTTGGGTGGCGTTGTTGGCCGGCGGCGGCTGCTCGATGTGATCGCGGCCCGCGGGAGTGAGCGGGTTGAAGGCGGCCACGGCGAGCGGACTGCCCGCGCGTTCGATGAAAGTCGAGTTGGCCGGCACGGCGAAATCCGCATGGAAGTTGAAGAGGCGGAGGCCGTCCGAGGCGTCGCCGAATTCGGTGGCGATGAAGTAGGAGAAGACGTTGGGCGCGCCCGCCGGCGGTGGCCTCAACCCGTCGGCGTCAGATGGCAGCATGCCGCCGATGGACGGGTCGAGCGGTTCCAGATCGAAGTAGATGAAGTTGGCCGTCGGGTCGCCGGCCAGCATCTTGGCGCGGTTGAAGGCGAAAGCGCCGCCACCCAGAAAGGCCGTGCCCGCTTGGTTGAACTGGTTGTCGGTCATGTAATAACCGTCGGGCCAGACGCCGAAATGCGGATAGTCGTTGAACTTGTTGTTCGGCATCATGAAGTCGTAGAGGAAGTA
This sequence comes from Pyrinomonadaceae bacterium, assembly GCA_041749275.1. GTDB lineage: Bacteria > Acidobacteriota > Blastocatellia > Pyrinomonadales > Pyrinomonadaceae > JBGTBQ01. The sequence goes on from JBGTBQ010000082.1 coordinate 13,628, forward strand.
GGCGCCCGTCGGGTCGGCGGTCTGCGAGATGGCGATGAGCTGGTGGTTGTTCGGGTTCGCCACGGTGCAGAACTCCGAGAGCAGCCAGCGGTCGGCCAAAGAATCGTAGAGCACGATGGGGTCGCCGTCTTCACTTCCGGCGCAGGGGCCGGGGATGCTCCCGAAGAGAGCGCCGATGGAGGTGGTCGGGATGAGCGGCGTGCCCGTCTTGTCCCAGATGCGGAAGGTGCTGTTGACCATCTGCACGTAATGGTTGGGGCCGACATCGCCCACGGTGTCGGGCGGCAGGAAGCCCTGCCCGACGGCGATGGTGTCGAAGATTGACTGCCCCTCGAAGTTGACGGTCGTGGCGGGGATGAGCGGCGTCTTGGCGCCGCGCCGCGCCGTGGGGCCGGTGTAGATGGCCGCGTCGGGCGAGGCCGGCGCTGATTCGTTAATCTGCCGGATGGGCGCGCGGTTGGTGAGGTTCTTCTCACGACCCGCCTCGCGCTCCTCCTCCTGTGCCGGCGTCAGCGGGACATTCGGCCAGACGTTCTTATTATGCTGTTCGTCGCGATACTCCTTCTTGCTGAGGGGCCGCTGGTATTTGAACGGGCGCGGCGCGGGCTGTTCGGCGGCGAGTTCGCGCAACGTTCTCGTCTTGGCGAAGCCGACCGCGACCGAAGACTGCGGCGCGAGGCCGAACTTCTGTATGGCTGCGATGGTCGGAGCGCCGACGCTCTTTTCCATCGGAAGGGCCACATCTCTCCCGGCCCGGCCTTCCGCGCTCGACCGAGACGGCGGCAGAAGGGAGATAACGACGGCAAACACAACGACTACAGATGCCAGAATCAGGGAGATGCGTTTCATACTATTTCAGTCTCCTTCGGGGTAAGGTGCTTTACGCTTGAAATGTTAAGACGAAGATTGCTTTCGTGGTATGCGAATGGGTGTGGCCCGCCGTGCGGATTACAGTCTACTGGCGAGACTTCCACGGCACGCTAAAGCGTGAACTCCGAACGGGTCACACCCATTCGCATACCGTTATAAAATGCTAGTGCGCTAAAAAACAGAAGGTAGTACGCCAATCTACGAGGATGAGACACTGCGAGCCGCCGCTGACCACGAAGTAGTGCTTTTAAAGACTCCCGATGTTACTGCTCGACACCGGCTGGCAGGTTAATACTGATGTTGCATGGCGCAAATTATCGTAAGCCATCCAACATGTCAAGGTTAATGTTCCGCTTTCTGAATTTCTCCGGGCGATGAAGCGCACAATAGTTTGAGAAGTGCGAGCCTCTTGGCCTAAAAGTGAGAGCGGCCTACCTGTCCCGCGAAAAACAGGTAGGCCGCTTTTATTCCGGTATTAGGGTGGGTGTGCCGCAGCTTTACCGGTGGCGGGGGTTGAATGTTTAAGCCTGTTCGACCATGACGCTGGCGGCGGAGACCGGAGCCGGCCCCGCCATGCTCTCGCTCGCGGTCAGAGCCGGCACCAGATCGAGGTCGAGGTTGTATCCGTCCTCGCCGTGCTGGCTGAGGTCGAGTCCCTGAATCTCATCCTCGCCGCTGACGCGCAGGCCGATGACGAGGTCAACGATCTTCAGCAGGACGAATGAGCCGACCACGGCGAGCGCCACCGTGATACCGACGCCGGCGAGTTGGTTGAGCACCTGCGCGCCGTTGCCGTCAACAAGACCGACGGGCAGAGGGTTCCCCGCCGCGTCTTTGAAGATCGGGTTGATGGCGTTCGTGGCGAAGACGCCGGTCAGAATCGCGCCGAGCGTGCCGCCCGTCCCGTGGACGCCGAACACGTCGAGCGAATCGTCGTAGCCGAACCGCTTCTTCACCTCCGTCACCATCAGGAAGCAACCCACGCCGGCGATAAAGCCGATAATCAAACTCGACATCGGCGTCACGAAGCCGGAGGCGGGCGTGATGCCGACCAGTCCGCAGACCGCGCCGGAGATCGCGCCGAGCACGGTCGGTTTGCCCGTCCGCACCCATTCCGCCGCTATCCAGCCGAGCGTTGCCGCCGCCGCCGCGAAGTGCGTCGCCGTGAACGCGCTCGAGGCGAGGCTCCCGGCGGCGAGCGCGCTGCCGGCGTTAAAGCCGAACCAGCCCACCCACAACATAGACGCGCCGATGATGCTCAAGACGAGGTTGTGCGGCGCCATCATCGTCTTCGGATAGCCGAGGCGCTTGCCCATGTAGATGGCGCAGACCAAAGCCGAAAAGCCCGAAGCGATGTGCACCACGGTGCCGCCCGCGAAGTCGAGCGCCGGCACCACGCCGCCGAGCGCCGCGTTCAAAAATCCGCCCTTGCCCCAGACCATGTGCGCGAGCGGGAAGTAGACGAACGTCACCCACAGCGCCGTGAACAAGAGCATCGCGCTGAACTTGATGCGCTCGGCAAACGCGCCCGTGATGAGCGCCGGCGTGATGATGGCGAACATCAGTTGGAAGAGCATGAAGGTCTGCTGCGGGATGGTCGCCGCGTAATCCGCGTTCGGCTCCGCGCCGACGCCGTTCAAAAACGCGAAGCCCAGTTTGCCGAAGAACGGAGTCCCTTCCGCGAACGCGAGGCTGTAGCCGTAGAGCGCCCAGATGACCGTCACGACGGCCATCAGGATGAAACTCTGCATCATCGTCGAGAGCACGTTCTTCTTCCGCACCAACCCGCCGTAGAAGAGCGCGAGACCCGGCCCCGTCATCATCAGTACCAGCGCCGCGCACACCAGCATCCACGCGTTATCGCCCGCCGTCTGTGCGCTCGCCACGGCGGCCTCGGCCTTCGCCAGTCGCTCCTCGACCGATAGCTCCGGCGCCTGAGCCAGCGTTGTGATCGCGCCGCCGATCAACCAGAGCAGCGACCAAGCCGCCAGCGTCCTCGTCCGCGGAAATTTCATAATGTGCATCTCTCCTCAATCTTGAGACTTGATAAGCAAAAGGAATCTTACGTGGTTGTTCAGATCGCCCCGGAACCCGCCGGCGCCCCGCACCTGTGGAGATTCTTTCAGCGATGCGCTTAACAACACTCGTGCCATTCGACCCGACGACGCCGCGCGAGACCGAACGGCACGCGCAATGCCCTAGTAATCTATTGAGGCAAGTGGAAAGCTGGCCGCCTGTCCTTTAGAAGTTAGAGCCGGTGCGGACGACTCTTTCACGAAACATCTTTGTCGGAGGCAGTGTTGTGCGTGACAAAAATGTCGCCGACTAAACAGCGTCCTTATTATTTTTTTGATTTACCGCCCCTCCCGGCTTGCTCGCGCGCTAGAATGCGACCCGACCGTGGTGTGGGTGCGTCAGGAACCGTCGCCGATGTCCCGCGCCGCGCGAGTGCCCGACACTGGTCGGCATGTGCGTGACTGAAGCAGTTGCTTTGCTACCCTGTGCTTACCACACCTGAATTGGCGTCGGCGGGAAAGACGCGGCCCGGCTCTGACATTCTTGTTGCGGGACTGAGAGCGTGAGACAAAATTGTAGTAAGCATTTCGGAGATGCGTGTGGTTCGTGATAACTGTTAGTCGTCCACACCTCGCACGGATGGCCTTGCCAGTAGGTGATTGTTCAGCAACCCCTGTCCGAAAGGTGTCGAATCAACTATGGAAATGTCGCAGATCGAATTCTTCTTGAAGGTCATCGAGGAGGGCAGTTTCTCGAAGGCGGCGGATAGCGTCGGGCGCACGCAGCCGGCGGTCAGCATCGCGGTGCGCCGTCTCGAAGAGGAGGTTGGCGCGCCGCTCTTCGACCGCTCGCAAAAGACGCCGACGCTCACCGAAGCGGGCGAGATCATTCACGACTACGCGCAGAGGATTCTGGCGCTGCGCGATCAGGCGCGCGAATCGGTCGCCGAGTTGCGGACGCTCAAGCGCGGTCGCGTCCGCGTCGGCGCGAACGAGAGCACCTCGCTCTACCTCCTGCCGCAGATCATCCTCGCCTACCGGGAATCGCACCCGGCGGTCAAGGTCGAGATATACCGACAGGTCTCCGAGCGCCTGCCGCGCGAGGTGCTGGAGCGTAACGTGGATTTCGCGGTGCTGGCCTTCGAGCCGGTTGACCGCGACCTCGAATCGTTCTGCGTGCTCAAGGACGAGTTGGCGCTGATCCTCAACCCGGAGCACCCGCTCGCGCGCCGCGAATCGGTCAGGGTCGCGGACTTAGGCCGGGAATCGTTCCTCGCGCACAACGTCCGCACCGCCTCGCGCAACAAGGTCATCGAGGTCTTCGCCGAACATCACACGCCGCTCAACATCACGCTCGAACTAGCGACCGTCGAGACCATCAAACGCTTCGTCCAACTCAACATCGGCCTCGCCTTCGTCCCGCGCATGTGCGTTCAGGAAGAACTGGAGCGCGGCACGCTCGCCACCGTCCCCGTCGAGGGCCTGCATTATCACCGCACGCTCTGGGTCACGCACCGCCGCAACATGACCTTCTCCCACGCCGCGGCGGCCTTTCTCAAAGTCTTGCGCCAACACGCTAAACTACAACGGGCAAAGGAGTAATCAGGAAACAGCCGGCGAGCAGCAAGCGCGATAACGAGACCCTTCATAAAGCATTGTTATCGCAACATAAAAATTATAACTTTGATTTTGCACTCCTCATTCATTAGCATTCATCGTTCTGAAATGGAGGCTCATGGATGATAAGTGGCAATAGAATCTCGGTTTTCGATACGACGCTGAGGGACGGCGAGCAGTCGCCGGGCTGTTCGATGAACCTTGAAGAGAAGGTTCGACTCGCGCATCAGCTCGAAGCGCTCGGCGTGGACATCATCGAGGCGGGATTCCCCATCGCCTCCGAGGGCGATTTCGCTGCCGTTCAGGCGGTGGCGTCTGAGTGTCGCGGGGTGACGGTCGCGGCGCTCGCACGCACCTCCGAGCAGGACATCGCGCGCGCGGGCGAGGCGCTGCGCCATGCCGCGCGCCCGCGCCTCCACACTTTCGTCGCCACGTCCGACATCCACCTCGAACACAAACTGCATAAGACTCGCGCCGAAGTGCTGCGGATGACGCGGGACGCCGTGCGGTTGGCGCGCACGCTCGCCGCGGAAGTCGAGTTCTCCGCCGAGGACGCGACGCGCAGCGACGTGGATTATTTGTGCGAGGTCTTTGCGACGGCAATCGCCGAGGGCGCGTGCGTGCTCAACATCCCGGACACCGTGGGCTACACGACGCCGTGGGAGTTCGCGCGTCTCGTCGAGACGGTGCGCGCGCGCGTCGTCCAAGACCGGGACGTAACGATCAGCGTCCACTGTCATAACGATTTGGGTCTGGCTGTCGCCAACAGTCTGGCGGCCATCGGCGCGGGTGCGCGGCAGGTCGAGTGCACCGTCAACGGCATCGGCGAGCGCGCCGGGAACGCAGCGCTCGAAGAGGTCGTGATGGCGATGCGCGTCCGCGCCGACCAGTTGCCGTTCGAGACCGGCATCATCGCTGAAAAGATTTACCCGACGAGTCAACTGCTCTCCGAGATCATCAACTGCCCCGTCCAACCGAACAAGGCCATCGTCGGAAGAAACGCCTTCGCGCACGAAGCCGGCATCCATCAGCACGGCGTCATCAACAACCCGCTCTGCTACGAGATCATGACGCCGGAATCGGTCGGCGTGGACACGAACAGCCTCGTGCTCGGCAAGCATTCGGGCCGCCATGCGCTCGCGCTCCGCTACGCGGAACTCGGCTACACGCTGTCTCCCGTCGAGTTGGACACGGTCTACAGGCTCTTCACCGGGCTGGCCGACCGCAAGAAGCGCATCTACGATCAGGATTTGCTCTCGCTGCTCCCGGCGGGCGCGCGGCGCGGCGACGAAGGCCCGGCTAGTGAAACTGTTTTCGGTTCGCGCGAAATGGCGACGACCGCGAGTTATTAGAACGAGTGAGATAGAAACCGTACCGCGAGCGGTGGCGAGCGGGTGACGCTTCCGAGAGCGGATCCGCTCGTTGCCGCTCGCGGTCTCGTCATTTAAGACGCCGGCTGTGCCGGATGCTTTCCGTGGTGAAGTGAGAGAGAGAGAGAGAGAGAGAGAGAGAAATGGAATTGAAGATCACGGTCTTGCCCGGCGACGGCATCGGCCCGGAAGTGACGCGGGAGGCGGTGCGCGTGCTGCGCGCGGTTGCGAGCAGCTACGGGCACGAGTTCGAGTTTGACGAAAGGCCGGTCGGCGGCGCGGCGATCAGAGCGTCAGGCTCGCCGCTGCCGACGGCGACGCTCGACGCATGTCTTGCGGGCGACGCGGTACTGCTCGGCGCCGTCGGCGCGCCTGAATTCGACTCGCTCACGCCCGACAAACGCCCGGAGGCGGGCTTGCTCACACTGCGCCGCGCGCTCGGCGCTTACGCCAACCTGCGCCCGGCCACTCTATACGACGCCATCAGCGACGCTTCGCCCCTGCGCGCCGAAATAGTTGAGGGCACGGACATTCTCATCGTGCGCGAGTTGCTCGGCGGCCTTTATTTCGGCGAGCCGCGCGGCACTTCAAACGAGGGCGGCTCGCCCTCAGCTTTCAACACCATGCGCTACTCCGCCGCGGAGGTCGAGCGCGTGGCGCGGGTCGCTTTCGAGGCGGCGCTCACGCGCTCACGCAAGGTCACGTCCGTGGATAAGGCGAACGTCCTTGAGACTTCGCAACTCTGGCGCGCGGTCGTTTCGCGCGTCGCGCTCGACTATCCGTCGGTGATGCTCGAACACCTTTACGTAGACGCCTGCGCGATGCATCTGGTGACGAATCCGCGTCGGTTCGATGTCGTGCTGACGGAGAACCTCTTCGGCGACATCCTCTCGGACGAGGCCGCCGTCATCACCGGCTCGCTCGGACTGCTCGCCTCGGCGAGCATCGGCGGCCCCGTCGGACTCTACGAACCCGTGCACGGTTCCGCGCCCGACATCGCCGGGCGCGACACGGCGAACCCGCTCGGCGCGATTGCCTCCGCTGCTCTGCTGCTCCGCCATTCCGCGCAACTCGAACAGGAGGCGCAGGACATCGAAGCGGCCATCCGCTCGGTACTTGACGCAGGTTACCGCACGCCCGATATTGACCGTGGACGCGGCGGCAAGTACACCGCGCGGACTTCCGAAATCGGCCAACTCGTCGCCGAAGCCGTCGCCGAAACCGCCGACATGCGGTACGCTTATCATGCGGTCTGAAAAGCTGGTGTTGGGTGTTAGGTTTTGGGTGCTGGTCTTGTCACTGTCAGAACCTCCGCCATAACACCCAACACCTAAAACCTAACACCCAACACCTTGTTTTATGCCGAGGACTCTTTTCGACAAGCTCTGGGACGACCATGTAGTCTGCGCGCCGGAGGGCGAGCCGGCGCTGCTCTATATTGATTTGCACCTCGTCCACGAGGTCACTTCACCGCAGGCTTTCGAGGGACTGCGTGTCGCGGAGCGCCGCGTGCGGCGACCTGATTTGACCGTAGCGACGGTTGACCATAACGTTCCGACGACCGACCGGAGCCTGCCCATCGCAGACCCCATCGCCGCCAAGCAGATCGAGACGCTGCGCGAGAACTGCCGCGAGTTCGGCGTCGCGCTCTATGACATCAACTCCGCCGAACAGGGCATCGTCCATGTCGTCGGCCCGGAGTTGGGACTGACGCAGCCGGGCATGACGATTGTGTGCGGCGACAGCCACACCTCGACGCACGGCGCGTTCGGCGCGCTCGCCTTCGGCATCGGCACGTCCGAGGTCGAGCATGTGCTGGCGACCCAGACCCTGATCCAGCGGCCGTCGAAGAACATGCGCGTCACGGTCGACGGCACGCTGCCGGTCGGCGTCACGCCCAAGGACGTGATCCTGGCGATCATCGGCAGGATCGGCACCGCGGGCGGCACCGGCCACGTCATCGAGTATGCCGGCGAGGTCATCCGCGCGATGTCGATGGAAGGCCGCATGACGGTCTGCAACATGACGATCGAGGGCGGTGCCCGCGCCGGCCTGATCGCGCCCGACGAGACCACCTTCGCCTACCTCAAGGGCCGCCCCATGGCGCCCCAGGGCGCCGATTGGGACAAGGCGGTCGCCTACTGGAAGACCCTGCCCAGCGATGCGGGTGCGGCCTACGACAAGGAGGTCGTGCTGCACGCCTCCGAGATCGAGCCCCAGGTGACCTGGGGCACCAGCCCGCAGGACGTGCTGCCGATCACCGGCGTCGTGCCCGATCCGGAAGCCGAAGCCGACGAGGACAAGCGCAACGCGATTCTGCGCTCGCTCGCCTACATGGGGCTCACCCCCGGCACACCGCTGTCGCAGGTCAGGATCGACCGCGTCTTCATCGGCTCCTGCACCAACGGGCGCATCGAGGACCTGCGCGCCGTCGCCGCCGTCGCGAAGGGCCGCAAGGTCTCAAGCCACGTCAA
>JBGTBQ010000083.1:0-2622 GCA_041749275.1 Pyrinomonadaceae bacterium
TTGCGGCAGGCGTTGCCGATTCTGATTTTCACGACGATGCTGACGTTGGCCTATTCGATCTTTCAGGGCAACGTCGGCACCGCGTACCGGCAGCGGTCGCAGATTCTCATCTTCTATTTCATCTTCGTCGCCGTCGGCGCCATACTCTTCAAGGAGCAGCAGGAAGACAGCCGGCAAATGGCGCTCGCGAGCAGGCAGGCCGAGGCGCTTGAGGTCGCGCGCAAGAACGAAGCTTGGAGGCGCTACCAGAGTTGGAAACGCACTCAGGAGAAAGACCTCGAAGAGATCGCGCGCCGACTGACCGAGAGGATAAACTTTTAGCGATGTGTGGAATTGTTGGAATCGTCCACCGCGAAGACCGCCCCGTGGACGCGGAATTACTCGGGCGGATGAACGACGCGATTTACCACCGCGGGCCGGACGAAGATGGCGTCTACCTCAACGGGCGCGTCGGCCTCGCCATGCGCCGCCTCGCCATCATTGACCTCAAGGGCGGCCAGCAGCCGATCACGAACGAAGACCGCACGGTCTGGATCGTCTTCAACGGCGAAATCTACAATTTCAAAGAGCTGAAAAAACGGCTCGAAGACTTGGGCCATACCTTCAAGACCAACTGCGACACGGAGGCGATAGTCCATGCCTACGAGCAGTACGGCACGGACTGCCCCAAACACCTGCGCGGGATGTTCGCCTTCGCCATCTGGGACGAGCGCAAGGGCGAGCTTTTCCTCGCGCGCGACCGCGTCGGCAAAAAGCCGATTCTCTATTCATATATCAACGGCCACTTCGTCTTCGGCTCGGAGTTCTCGGCGCTGCTCAAGCACCCGGAGGTGGGGCGCGAAGTTGACCGCGAGGCGATACACCACTACCTCACGTTCATGTGCGTACCCGCGCCGTTGACGGCCTACCGCGACATACGAAAGCTGGAGCCGGGTCATTTTTTGCGCTTCACGCGCGACGGAGAGATTAAGACCGAACGCTACTGGCAGCCCGACTTCTCAAAGAAGGTGAAGCTCACGGAGGAGGAAGCGGGCGAGCGCGTGGTGGCGATCTTGCGCGATGCCGTGCGCGTGCGACTGATGTCGGAGGTGCCGCTCGGCGCGTTTCTCTCCGGCGGCATTGATTCGAGCACCGTCGTCGCCCTGATGAGCGAGGTCAGCGCAACCCCGGTCAAGACTTTCTCCATCGGGTTTGAAGAGCAGGATTTTTCGGAGTTGCACCACGCGCGCCGCGTCGCCGAACACGTCGGCGCGGAGCACCACGAGTTCATCGTTCGCCCCGATGCAATGGAAGTTCTGCCGACGCTCGTCGAGCACTACGGCGAGCCGTATGCCGATTCGTCCGCCATCCCGACCTATTACGTCTCGCGCGAGACGCGCCGGCACGTCACGGTCGCGCTCAACGGCGACGGCGGCGACGAGTGCTTCGCCGGCTACGAGCGCTACGCGGCGATGCGTCTCTCGGAACGCTATCGCAAACTGCCGGGTCTGTTGCGCGACAACATCATCGAGCAGGCGGTCGGCTTGCTGCCCTCATCCGAATTGAAGCGCAGCCGCGTCCGCGACCTCAAACGTTTCTTAAGGGCCGCGTCTCTGCCGCCCGTCGAACGATACCTGCGCTGGGTGAGCGTGCTCGACGGGCGCGCGAAGACGGAGCTATACACCGACGACTTCCTGCGCGAGACCGCCGCGGACGACTCCGCGCGCTGGCTCGCGCCGTGGTTCGCAAAGGCGAACGGGGCCGGCGTGGTTGACGCATCGCTTCTCGCCGACACGATGACCTATCTGCCGAACGATCTTTTGGTCAAGGTTGACATCGCCAGTATGGCCGTCTCGCTCGAAGCGCGCTCGCCGTTTCTCGACCATCATGTCATCGAGTTCGCCGCCTCTTTGCCTGAAGGGTTGAAGCTGCGCGGGCTGACGACGAAGTACCTTTTGAAGAAGGCGCTCAAAAAACTGCTGCCGGCTCAGAACCTGACGCGCGGCAAGATGGGTTTCGGCGTGCCGGTCGGCCACTGGTTCCGCGGCGAGATGCAGGGCTTTCTGCGCGAGAATTTGCTCTCGGAACAGTCCGCGCGCCGCGGATACTTCAAACCCGAAGCCGTGCGCCGGATGGTCGAAGAGCACACCGAAGGTCGGCTCGACCACACGCACCGGCTCTGGACGCTGCTCATGCTCGAACTGTGGTTCCAGCGCTTTATTGATTGAAGCACACGACGGACGCGCATTGATGACCAAGGATGGTTGGATTGAACAGAGGGACGGTAAGGAGCGAGTGTAATGGAAGTCCGTGACGGTTACGAGTGGAGGCCGCAAGTCTGCCCCGTCTGTGAACTGCCGCCGACGCAGTACGTCGGGCGTCGGGGCGGGGCGGCGCACCGCGCGGGGTTGGGCGTCGAGTGCCGCCTCTGGCGTTGCCGCAGCTGCGGGCTTGTCTTCCCGAACCCGATGCCTGTGCCCGTCGGCGGGGTCGAGCAGCACTACGCGCTCGATCCCAATACTTATTTCCAGCAGCACGATGCGGGATGCAAGGTTGAGAACGCGCGGGCGATGCTCGCGCGGGCCGAGCGTTTGACGGGCGGCAAGGGCCGGCTGCTCGACATCGGCTCCGGGCGCGGCGCTG
>JBGTBQ010000084.1:0-4724 GCA_041749275.1 Pyrinomonadaceae bacterium
CGTTGAGGTTTAGCAATCTCAGGCATCTGGTTTAGTATCTGTGTGACTACGGTCATCAGCCAACTTCCTTTGGTTGTATGTTTGGTCACACACATCTAAATGGAAGTTGGCTTTTCTGTCAAAAGTTGTCCACAGTATTGATAATCTCATGGGTAATTTTTGTCCCTCGCATAATCCGGCCCCGGCGCTGCTCGACATCGAAGAGGCGGCGGCGCGTGAGACGCGGCCCGCGCTGAAAGTTATACGGTCGCGCCCGCGCCGCTTGCTGCTGTGTCTTGACGGCGTGCCGCTGGAGGTCATCACGGCGGCGAAGTCGCGCGGGCTGTTCGACGGCTTCAATGCTCCGGCGCGGCTGCTCTCGCCGTTCCCGACCGTAACGAACGTGGCGCTCGCGCGGATGTTCGAAGCGACGGCGCCGAACGGATATGAGAGCCTCTACTTCGACCGCGATGAGCGGCGGATGTCGGGCGGCGTCCGCAAGTACATCGGACGGCGGACGCCGGACAAAGTACCCTCGTCCTACATGGACGAACTTGATTATCAGGAGCCGCTGCATTTCGAGTTTCTGATCTACGTCGCGCCCGACGCCGTGTGGCGCGCAGACATGCGACGCTTCCACGAACGCTTCCGCGCCGCGCCCCCCGCGCGCGACTTCTTCGCTTTCCTCAAGGCGACGGACGGCCTCTTGCACTGTCGCGGCCCGCGCCACTTGCAGACCGCGCTCGAATCGCTCGACCGCATCCTCCGCGACGTGCGGGCGGCGTGCGGCGCGGAGACGGAGATCGTGCTCTTCTCGGATCACGGCATGAACCTCGAAGAGAACCGGCGCGTCCACCTGCAAACACATCTCCGGCAGAGCGGTTTCGAGGTCGTCGGCCAGATGCGCGGGCGCGGCGGAAGAAGGCCGCGCGTCTCCGCGCCCGCGTTCGGGCTGTGCGGTTACGCCGCGCTCTACTGTGAAGAGAAAGATGACGAGCGAGAACTGGCCGGTGCGTTATGCGCGCTCGAAGGCGTGGACTTCAGCGTGCGCCGTGACGATGACGGGCAGGGCGTGCTCGTCGAGGGTTCGCGCGGGCGGGCGCGCATCAGCAAGCGCGTGGGCGCGGCGGGCGACTTTTTATACGGCTATGAGCGCTTGGCGGGCGACCCGTTGCGTCTCGGCGCGGTCACGCGCGCGCTCGAAGAGGAAGGATTGACGGACGCGGAGGGCTTCGCGCCCGACGCCGAGTGGCTCGCGCGTACCGCGCGGCACGACTACCCGGACGCGCTCGCCAACCTGCACGGCTCGCTCCACGCGCCGCGCGTGCGCCACACGGCGGACGTGCTGGTCTCTTTGCGCGACGGCTATTACTACGGCGCGAACGCCTTCAGCCACATGATTCGCCTTCTTGCCACGCACGGCAACGCCCTGCGTCCCAGCACGTCCGCCTTCCTCATGAGCACGCACCGAGAGTTTCCCGAATACGTGCGCGCCACCGAAGCGCGTCCCTTCCTGCGCGATTAGATCGGTTTGCATGTCACTTTACTAATCGTGTAGAGGCGGGCCATGCCCGCCGTCTCAAGCTGCGTGCGATGCAAGTCGGGCCGGCGGGCATGGCCCGCCTCTACACGTGAGTTGGTAAATGCAACTCCTCAAGCTTGAGTTAAGCGCGGAGCTTTGATTCGCGTCTCTCGGCGCTCAATGCAGGCGGGACGCCTGCGCTCCCAGCCAGTGCGCGGCCTCATTCAAAGGCAGAGCGCAATCGGGACGGCGCTTGACCGCCCGCGCCCGCGCCCGTTACAACAAACTCATGTCCAGCGACACGCCAGAAGGCAATCTTCCGACGCCCGCCGTCGAAACCATCAATCTCGTCCGCCGGTTCGGCGACTTTGCCGCCGTTGACGGCATCAACCTGCGCGTCCGCGCCGGGAGCTTCTTCGGCTTCTTAGGGCCGAACGGTGCGGGCAAATCAACGACCATCAAGATGCTGACCGGGTTGCTTGCGCCGACCTCTGGTCGCGCGCTGGTGCTTGGTTACGACATCGCGGCGGAGCCGCTCGAAGTGAAGCGGCGGATCGGCGTGGTGCCCGAAGACCTGAATCTGTTCGAGCGTCTGACGGGCGCGGAGATGCTCTCGTTTACGGGGCGGATGTATGGTCTGGCGCGCGAAGAGATCGCCGCGCGCTCGCGCGAGTTGTTGGAGTTGATGGAGTTGGAAGGGGAGCCGCGCAAGCTCGTCGTGGAGTATTCGCACGGCATGAAGAAGAAACTCGCGCTGGCCTGTGCGCTCATCCATCGCCCGGAGGCGCTCTTTCTCGACGAGCCGTTCGAGGGCGTGGACGCCGTCGCCTCGCGCACGCTGAAAAGTCTGCTATCGCGTCTGACGGAGCGCGGGCTGACGGTCTTCCTCACCTCGCACGTGCTGGAGATCGTCGAGCGGTTGTGTACGGACATCGCCGTCATCAGCGAAGGGCAGTTGGTTGCGGAGGGGCCGCTCGACGAACTGCGGCGCGGCATCACCGTCGCGGGGCGCGAGGACGCCACCGGCGCGGATGGGATGATGTCGCTCGAAGACTACTTTATCCGCGTCGTCGGCGGCGAGCGCGCAACCGATGGGGATGCGCTCCGTTGGCTGGGCTGAAAACAGTGGACAGTGGCCGGTGGTCAGCGGTCAGTGGTTGGGTGTCACTCAGCTTGTCGTGTCTCAGGCCGCATCGGTCGCCTTCGCCAACTACCTTTCACTGACCGACCGGCCACTGTCCACTTTTTTTTACTGTGCTTGCTTCGACGCACGGTCAAAGAGAGCGCCCGGTGAGATGAAACAAACTCACCGGGCGCTCTCTTGGTTAGGCTCCGGCTGCCGAAGCGCCGAAGGTATGTTTTATTTTATGGCAGCGCCTCGACGATGACGAGGAAGCGGAACGTCCCCGTCTGCTGCACCCCCAACAGGAATTGGAGGTTGAGGCTCTGCCCGTTGGGCAACCCTCCGCCCGGCAGCGTCGCCGAGAACGTCGCGTTCAACCCGCCGCCGTTCGGCTGCGCCGGCGGCGTCTCAAGGGTCGTCCCCTGCACCGTCACCGTGCACGGCGTCGGCATCGCGCCGCAAGTCCCCGCATCCCCCACCGGCCCGACCATGATCTGCATCGAGGTGATCGCCCGCAGATCAGCCGTCCCCGGCGGCGAGGGGAAGGTTGTCATCTCGACAATGCGGAACCGCAGCCGCGTCACCGTGCCCCCGGTGTTGTTAATCACCCGCCGCCGAATCGAGAGCGTCCCGAAACTTGAGGTCACCGGGTCGGTCATCGAGAGGTCACGCATCCGGTTCGGCACCGCCGACGGAGCCTTCGTGTTGTCCAGCAGCGCCAGCGGGAAGTTGGCGTCCGGCACCCGGCGCGGCGACGCGAGGTTCTCCGGTCCCGGCGCTCCCAACCGCTGCCCGGCCCCGGCGTTCGTTCCCTCGGTGTCGGCGAACTGGAAGTCCACCGCGTTCGCGTTCGTGTCCTTCGGTTGACCCGGAGTCGAACAGCCCATCCCGCTCACAAAGTCGCACAGCTTGCGGAAGTAGCTGTGCTGTCCCAAGCTGGCGAGCGGCATCGGCGAGCCGGTCAGCGCCGGTTGCGTCGTCCCTTCGCGCAGCAGGTCGCACACGCCGCCCGTGTTCGCCCCGAAGCCGACCGCGTCGAGCCGGTTGGCCGTCGAGATGGCGGCGATGTCGGTGGTCGAGAAGAGCGCGACGTTGCGGTTGGCCTCGATCTCGGCGGTCAGCGTCGCGTTGCCGGCGGCGGCTCCCGTCCCGCCGTAGTCGGCGAGCGAGTAGGCCGTGCCGACAAACAGGTAGTGGCCCCGCGCCGGGATCATCGTCCCGTTCGGAATGGTGCCGATGAGCACGGGCGTGTCCGCGCAGGTTGCGCCCATCTTGAACAGCCCGTAGCCGCCTGCCGGCACCGTCAGCGGCGAGTCCGTGTTGTTGTAAATCTCGACGAACTCGTCGTTCGGGTTGTTCGCCGGGCCGGGACCGAAGTGGCGAATCTCCGAGATGAGCGTCGCGCCCGCCGGGTTGGCGACCGTGATCGTGCCCGTGGCCTGCCCGTCGGTGATGGTCGCGCCCGAAGGGTTCGAGAGATTGACGAGGAAGGTCTCGTCCGTCTCGGCCATGTTGGTGTCGGCGCAAACGTCCACCGAGATGGTCTTGACCTGCTGGCCCGACATGAAGTTCACGGCGCCGGAAGTGGTGATGTAATCAACACTGCCGCCGCAGGAGGCTCCGCCCGTGGCGGGGTTGGCGCCGCCGTTGGCCGTCGCGTAGTCAACGGTCACGGTTGACGGCGCGGGCGCGGAGAGCGAGACGGTGAAGACCATCGGGGTCATCCCGGAGGTGGGTTCGGCGACCTTCGCGTCTTGGATGGTCATGTTGGGATTGGCGAGGACGGGCGTCACGGTCGGATTGCTCGCGCCGGCCACGTCCGGATCATCCGTTAGGACGTTTGAGAAGTTCGAGCCGGAGACCGTGCCCTGATTCGAGACTTGCGAGCCACCCATGTAAGGGGTGTTGATGGTCACTTGGAAGGTGATCGTGACCGAGTCGCTCGGCCCGAGCGTGCCGATGGTGACCATGACCGAGCCGCCCACGCCGTTGGGGGTGGGCTTGATGCGTGGGGCGGGTTGCGGCGGAGCGCCGGACGGGCCGCCGCCGCTGCCCTTGCGTTGTTTGTCCTGCGCGGCGTAAGAGGGCGCGAGGCCAAGC
>JBGTBQ010000085.1:0-14713 GCA_041749275.1 Pyrinomonadaceae bacterium
GCCCGCCGGTTCAAGTCGCACCGGCGGGCATTGCCCGCCTCTAAACGGTCGCACGCAATTGCAAATCGCTATAAGTGCATGGCAAGTTCGATGTAATGCGGAGGGGCGCGGAGGACGCCGAGAGCATCATTGCAGGTGGGCCAGCTTGAAGGCGACCTTGCTGCTCCGTCCACTCCGCGCCCCTCCGCGCTCTCCGCGTTAGGTTATACTCTCCGCAACGCTCGACGACATCGAAGTGAAACCGGGTGATACATGAACGTTCTCGTTCTCAATTGCGGAAGCTCAACCGTCAAGTTCCAACTCATTGCGACCGACCTCGACCGCATCGCCGCGGACACGGACGAGCGACACGCGCGCGGCCAGATCGAACGCATCGGCGGCGAGGCGCTCATCAACTTCCACGCCACCGGGCGTGAGCCGCGGCGCTCGACCGCTCCCGTGCGCGACACGCGCGCGGCGGTCGAGCAGATCATCCGCTGGGTTACTTCCGAGGCTTCGGGCATCGAGGCCGTCAAGAGCGTCGCCGATGTCCACGCCGTCGGCCACCGGGTCGTCCACGGCGGCGAGCGCTTCACGGATTCCGTGCTCATCACGGATGAGGTGCTGCGCGAAATCGAAGACTGCATCGAGCTGGCGCCGCTGCACAACCCCGCCAACATTCGCGGCATACAGGGCGCCCGCGAAGTCTTCGGGCCGGGCCTCGCGCAGGTCGCCGTCTTCGACACGGCTTTTCACCAGACCCTGCCCGACTACGTTTACCTCTACGCGCTGCCGTACCAGTGGTATCGGCGCCACCGCATTCGTCGTTACGGTTTCCACGGCACGTCGCATCGCTACGTCGCTTACCGTTACCGCCGGCTGCTCGGCATCGAACGCAACCAGACGAACATCGTCACGCTGCACCTCGGCAACGGCTGCTCGGCGGCGGCCATCCGCGCGGGCGACTCCGTGGACACTTCGATGGGGATGACGCCGCTCGAAGGTCTCGTGATGGGGACGCGCTCCGGCGATATTGACCCGGCGATCATTGATTTCATCGCGGCCAAGGAGGGGCTGACCGCGCAGGAGGTGGACACGGTGCTGAACAAGCAATCGGGTCTGATCGGCATATCGGGGCTGACCAACGATATGCGCGAACTGATTGACGAGGCGCGCGAATCGGGCGACCGGCGCGCGCGTCTCGCCATCGAGATTTTCTGCTACCGCGCACGCAAATACGTCGGCGCATATCTCGCCGCGCTCGGCGGGGCGGACGCGCTCGTCTTCACCGGCGGCATCGGCGAGAACTCGGCGGAGGTGCGCGCGCGCATCTGCGAAGGGCTGGGCTGGATGGGCGTCGAGCTTGACGCATCGCTCAACGAGAAGATGATCGCGCGCAGCGAAGGGTTGATTAGCGGTGAAGGCTCAAAGCTCGCCGTCTACGTCATCCCGACCGACGAAGAACTGCTCATCGCGCGTGACACGGTGCGCTGTGTGCGCGGCGTGAAGCAAAGGTATTGAGGATTTCAGAGATGAATTTCAGCATAACCATCATCGCTGCTTGTGTGCTGCTCGCGCTGACCGATGTCGCTCCGGCTTCGTGCGGCTCAAACCGGAGGAGGGAGCCGCCGCGGAACTTGAACCCGACGGCGGCGGCGACGCCCACGCCCGCTTCCAACGAGGGGAAAGAGATGAAAGTTCTGGCACAGGGGCAATACGGGAAAGTCGCGGAGCCTTTTCTCGTCGTCGCGCGCGAGGCTGAAGTGTATGGCGAACTGCGCGCGCTCGTCGCGGGCTTACCGGAATTGGGCGCGGACTTCTTCGAGAAGCACGCCGTCGTCGCGGCCTTCGCCGGGACGCGACGGTCGGGTGGCTTCGGCATCGAATTCGAGGATGGGAAGGGCGGTCTCATTGATGTCACGGTGACGCCGCCGCCGAAGGACGCCATGGTGACGATGGCGCTCACGCAGCCTTTCAAGGTCGTGTCCGTTCCGGTCGGCGAGGAAGAAGGGGTTGACTTCGAACTGCACGGGCCGTGGGCGCTGCCAATATTCAGACCCTACCGCGTCGCGTCGGGTGAGTTCACGACGGGCGGCGGCTTCGCCGGTCGCTTCGAGAAACTGGCGCTCACGGGCCTGCTCAACATCACACGCCATGGGAAACTCGTAACGCTGCTGTTCCATCTGGATGGCACGGGTGGAGAGAAGAAACGCGCGCTGCGAGTGGCCGCGACCGGATTGGAGCGCGCCGCCGACCGCTTCGAGATTCCGCGGGTAGATGCGGGGACGCTGGTTGACCATCCGCGCCCGCCGTTGCGCGTGACGGGGCGGTTCGCCGGCGACGGGGCCAAACTTTCGCTGACGTTCGATTCACTGCCCACGAATGTCAACGACGGATTTGACGGGATGGGGAATCTCGAAGCGACGGCGACTGGGCCGGCACCGCCGAAGAGCAAACCACAGTCGGAAATGTGAGTTAGATTTCACTTGGCTGTACGGTCAGAACCGCCCCCCGTACACTGACTTGAAAACCGATCTAGGACTCGGAGCAGAGACGAAAAAGCGGGGAGGCTGTGGGCCTCCCCGCTTTTTTATTGTGGTGGTGAGTGCTGAAGAGAGCTAGCCACTCACTAAGGCTCGATGACGCGCCGCGGGTTCCACTTCGTGACACGCGGTCGCACGCCGCGCGCGGGAGTGGGCGCCGCCGCCTTGGATGGCGTCACGGCGGGCGCTTTGACAAAGGGAAGCGGCGCTTGCGTCGAGCAGGGCGGCGGTTCGCCGCCGGGGATTTCGTCAACCGCGCTGACGAGCAGGAAGCCGCGCGTCTGTCCCGACGGGTTGATGCCGATGCCCACGATCTGCCCGGTGCTGTTGATGCCGCGCGCTTCGGTCAGCGTCCAACCGCTGCCCGGCGCGATCAGTTGGTTGAGGTCGAGCATCCCGTTCTGCGCGTCGTAATAGAATGCGTGCCGCTCGCCGTTTGCGATCTCGGAGAACCCGACGACGGCGCCGCGGTTGTTGATGTCGTAGGCGATGCTGCGCGCTCCGCCGAGCGTGCCGAGATTGACCATCCCGGTCGAACTGCTCCAGAGAAAGGCGCGTAGCGGGGGGCTGATGGAGCCGGTCTCGGTCGTCGAATAGCCGACCACTTTGCCCTCGTCGTTGAGACCGAAAGCGATGCTCAAGCTGCCGGCACCGAGCGTGCCGAGGTCAATCAACGGGCCGCTGCCGCTATAGAAGAAGGCATGTGTTTGGCCCGTCGAGGTGTTTGAGTAACCGGCCACCTGACCTGTGTTGTTGATCGCTTGCGCCGAACTGTTGCTGCCGCCCGTGAAGGTGCCGAGGTCAACCATACCCGTCGAGTTGCTCCAGATGAAGGCGTGCTCGCTAAGCGTAATGGGGTTGATCTCCGACACCCCGACCACTTGGCTCGCGTCGTTCACGTCCCATGCATATGCGGAGCCGCCGTTGAGCGTGCCGAGGTCACGCTTACCGAAGACCGCCGACCAGATGTAAGGGTGCGCGCCGGTCGTCGTTTCGGATGCCCCGATCACGTAGTCAATCTCGTTGACGGAGTTGGCGTCGGCCTGTCCGTCTCCGCCCAGCGTGCCGATGTCCGTCATCTGGCCCTGATACCAGATGAATGGATGACGGCTAATACTCCCCGTCGGCAGCGAATCGCCGACGACTCGGCCCTGATCGTTAATGCCAAAAGCGCGGCTCTCGTTGCCGCCGAGCGTGTTGAGGTCAATGAGGACGTAACTCGGAACATCCGCCCGCGACGGGCGCGAAGAGATAAAGGCGATGGTCGAGAGCAGACAAAGAGCGAAGAGACAGGCCACGACCTGACGCCAGTGCTTGAATCCGTGCATGTGGAACTCCTTCAAAAGACTGATTGGAACGGGCTGACAGGTGATGGAGCGAGAACGATTCGGAGACCTGCCGTAGAGAATTCACACAAAGCGTTGACAGCCCGCAAACATCGAACTGGGCGCGAACTGTAATCGCCCGGCGGGAGTCAAGTCAAATGAAAAACAGAAATGAAGGCGCCGCGATAAAAGAAGACCGCTCATCATGCGTCGAGCGGTCTCTTTGTTCATCTCTGATCCTTCATCCTTCGTCCTCAATGCCTGCCGGAGATAAGCGCCGGCCTCGGCTCGGTTGGCGACGAGGTCGCGTTCGAGCAGCTCGATGGTCTTGAGCGCGGCGGCGACCACGCCGCCGAAAAACTGATCGGCTTCGAGGAGGTGAGAGAGAGCGCGGCTCACTCACCGACCGAAACGCTCGCTGTACTCGATGGATTGGATAAACGCCTTGACCATCTCGGCCTGAATAAAGTTGCCGTTGAACTCGTTCAATTTCCCCAGCCAGAAGTTGTAGCCGTCGAAGTTCGCATCGGGCGCGGCGTCCGGGTCGCGCCGCAGGTAGCCGAAATACTGCGCCAGCACGAAGGCGCGGTTGCTCTCCGACGCCGCGAACTCAGCATCCTCGGCCACCACGCGCAACACTTGTGCGCGCGTCATCGTCCCGCTGTTCAAGTCGTTGACTAACGAGTCGCGCTCCGTCGGCGAGAGCGCCCCACCGGCGTTGGCCGCGTCATTCAAGGCATCCACGAACTGTGCATTCGTCAGAGAGTTGTAGCGCGTGCTGAACCGCATACTCGTCACGAACTCGTCGAAGAATGAGACCTTGTTCGTTTCGAGTTGCTGTTGCCAGTTGCCCACTCCGACCTGCACCCCATCACCAATCTGTCGAGAGCCTGAGAGATACTCTCTGAGGGTCAGCGGCACCGGCTTGTTTGGCAGATTCCCAAAGGCCGCTTTGTACGCCCGGTGAACCAGATAGCCCGTCTCTTGATTCTCAATCGAGAGGAAGAAGGCCGCACTGACGTTGACGCGGCAGACCAGCAAATCCGAAGCGCCGCATCCGGTCATCTGTCCCACCCAGAAGTCGAGGCCGGACTGATCCGGCACACGGTTGAGGAAATCAGCGTAGTGCTGGCGAACGAAGAAGGGCGGTTCAATCGTCGCATCCTTGACCGGGCTGGGGCCGTCGGCTGCGTCGTTGTCCGTGATTGAGACGGAGGCCGTGCTTTGCGAACCGAGCAGCGCCCCGACCGGGTTGCTCAAGGTGAGTTGGAAACTCTCGCCGTCGTCGTCGAAGCGGTCGTCGGTGATGATAACCTCGAACGTCTTCACGGTCTCGCCGGGCGCGAAGCGGAGGCGACCGAGCGCGGCGGTGTAATCCTTGCGCTCGGTGGCCGTGCCGTCGAAAGTCGCATAATTGACAAACGCCTCGCCGGAGGCGTCGCCAGTGCGCGCGACCGTCGCGGTGATCGTGCCCGCCGATTCGTTGACTGTGTAAGCCGCGGGGGCGAACTGGATGGTGGGTGTGTCGTCGTTGGTGATCGTGGCGACACCCTGCCCATCGAGGATCGTCGCGTTGACCGGATTCGTCAGGTTCAGGAAAAAGGTCTCGTCCGGCTCGTTCATGGTGTCGCCATTCACCAAGACGCTCACCATCTTGCTCGTCTCGCCGGGGTTGAACGTCACCGAGCCGGCGGTCGCTTGGTAATCGCTCCCGGCGGTCGCCGTGTTGTCGGCGGTGGCGAAAGAGACGGTCACGGTCTGACCGCTCGCGGCGGAGAGCGTGAGGTTGAATGTAGCGTTGACCGTCCCGGCGTTGCCTTCCACGACGCTCACATCGCTGACCGATAAGACGGGCGGCGATTCGTTGTCCGTGATGGTCAGCGTCGCCGTCGAGGGACTGCCGAGCACGGCCCCGCCCGTCGGGTTGCTGAGTGCGAGGCTGATGGTCTCGCTCCCTTCGGCGAGCGTGTCATCAAGAATCGTGACGTTGAAAGTCTTGCTCACCTCGCCCGCCGCGAAATCGAGCGTCCCCGACGCAGCGGTGTAGTCCGCGCCAGCCGTCGCGGTTCCGTCCGAGGTTGCATAGTTGACCGCAACGGCGCCCGCGCTCCCGTTCACCCGCGTCACGGTGATGGTTGCCGCGCCTCCGTTTTCCGCCACAACGTAGTCCGCGCCGCTGAACCGCACAGCCCCCGCCTCGTCGTCAATGATCGTGCCCACACCCTGCCCATCCGAGATGGTTGCGTTGATGGGGTTCGAGAGGTTGACGAAGAAAGTCTCATCCGCCTCGCCCACCGTGTCGCCGATGACCAGCACCGTGATGGGCTTCGAGGTCTCGCCGGGGTTGAACGTCACCGAGCCGGCGGTCGCTTGGTAGTCGCTCCCGGCGGTCGCCGTGTTGTCGGCGGTGGCGAAAGAGACGGTCACGGTCTGACCGCTCACGGCGGAGAGCGTGAGGTTGAAGACGGCGTCGGTCGTGCCGGTATGGCCCTCGGTGACGGTCACGTCGCCGATTGAAAGTGTGGGAGGTGCGTCGTCATCCGTGATCGTGCCGACTCCTTGCCCGTCCGCGATGGTCGCGTTCGAGGGCGAGGAAAGGTTGACGAAAAAGCTCTCGTCTGGCTCATCCGAAGTGTCGCCGTTGACTGAGACGGCGATGGTTTGCAGGGTTTGACCGGGATTGAATGTCAGTATCCCGCTGTGCGACAGGTAATCGCTGCCGCTCGTCGCGGTGTTGTCGGCGGTTGAGAAGTTCACGGTCACGGTTTTGCCGCTGGCCGGCGACAGCGTGACGTTGAAGGTTGCGGTGGTTGTGCCCGCGTTGCCTTCCGTGACCGTCACATCGTTGATCGAGAGCGCGGGCGGCGCGTCGTCGTCCAAGATGGTCAGTGTGGCCGTCGAAGGGCTGCCGAGCACGGCGCCGCCCGTCGGGTTGCTGAGGGTCAAATTCACCGTCTCGTCAGG
Organism: Pyrinomonadaceae bacterium; assembly: GCA_041749275.1. Taxonomy (GTDB): domain Bacteria; phylum Acidobacteriota; class Blastocatellia; order Pyrinomonadales; family Pyrinomonadaceae; genus JBGTBQ01. Next base: position 6,812 of record JBGTBQ010000085.1, read on the forward strand.
TTCGTCCGTCGTATCGTTCGTGATTAAGACCGGAACGTTTTTACTGGTCTCTCCCGAAGCAAAGTCGAGCGTCAGCGCAAGGGGCGTGTAGTCGGAGCCGGCGGTCGCGGTGCCGTCACTTGTCGCTAGATTGACGGAGACCGCGCTCTCGGCGTCCCCCGTGCGCGTGACGGTGACGGTAGCCATTCCCACGTCCTCGCTCGCAGCGTAACTTGCGGCGCTAAACTGTATGAACGGCGTCGGCGTCGGCGTCGGTGTTGGTGTCGGAGTCGGTGTCGAGCAGGGCGGCGGGTCGGCGAGACTGATGGGCGTGAGCAAGAAGGCGTGTGTTTGTCCGGAGGGGTTGATGCCGAAGCCGACGATCTGCCCCCGGTCATTGATAGACTGCGCCTCTGTCAGTGTCCAGCCCGATCCGGGCGTGAAGTCGTTGAGGTCGAGCATGCCGCCCGTCCGCGTGTAGATGAAGGCGCGCCTGATGCTCGTCGCCGTCTCAGAGTAACCGACCGCCTGTCCGGCGGTGTTGATGTCGAAGGCGATGCTGCGGATGTCGCCGAGCAGCGTGCCCATGTCAAGCATCCCCGTCGTGGCCGACCAGATGAAACCGTGGAAGGGCGGGGTGGCGCCCCCGGGCGTGATTGTCGATTGGCCCACCACCTCGCCGCTGTCGTTGATCTTGTTGGCGAAACTCCGGACGCCCGTGCCGAGTGTGCCGAGGTCTGTGAGCGCGCCGCCACTGAACAGAAAAGCGTGGGTCTGGCCGCTGGCGGTGTCCGATTGACCGACGATCTGCCCCGCGTTGTTGATGCCCCGCGCGCCGTTCGAGCCGTCGCCGGTGAGCGTCGGAATCGCCACCATCCCGTTGACGCTATCCCAGATGAAGCCGCGCTGTATGACCGTGCCCGGCGGCCCGGCAGTCTCCGATTCGCCGACGACTTGGTTGTTGTCATTGATGTCGTGGGCGATGGCCGAGTCGCCGCCGAGCGTGCCGATCTCGGTCGCGGAGCCTGCCGCGAGGAGGTAGGGGCGTCTCGAACTCCCCGGAATGATGGCGCTCCCGGCGGCGAGACTGGCAGCATTGACCGAAGAGGCGAGCGCGCTCACGTTGCTCCCGCTCGGCGTGATGTCGGCGATCTGGCCGTTGTTCCACGTGAAGGCGTGAATAAAGGTCGAGTCGGTGATTGAGGACTCGCCCACGACCCTGCCGCAACTGTTAATCCCGAAGGCCTTGCTCTGCGCGCCGCCGAGTGTGCCGAGGTCGGTGACCGTATAGTTGACGACCTGCGCGTGCCCGCCCCGTGGAATCATCAGGGAGACGAGCGCGAGGAGAACGAAACACACGGCTACCCACTGGCATTTCTTTCGATGACGCATGGGGGATTCCTTCACTGATTATTTGTAACAGGGATTGCGGCGTCGCGGAACGCGAGGACCGAGCCGGATGACGGAAGACGATTAAGCAGCGCCGCACCGGAAAGAACCTGAGACCGCCGCAAACTTTAATTCTGATGGCAAGGGCAAGTCAAACGAGATGGCGGATGGCGAATTCGTGCGCCGCGGAGTTGCCGCGTTGTCCGAAGCAGTCAGCTTGGCGATGAAAGGTTCTTCAATCCGCCATCCGCCATCCGCCATCCGCCATTGTCCTATTGTCGCGCGGCGGCGATTGCCGCGTCGAAAATCTCAAGCGCCACGTCGGCGTTCTCTTTCGTCAGGACGAGCGGGGGCGACCAGCGAATCGTGTTAAAGCCCGCGCCGAGGATGATGAGGCCACGGTTGAAGCACTCGATCTCGACGCGGTCGCGCAGCTCAGGCGCCGGGGCGCTCGTGCCGCTTTCAATGAACTCCACGCCGATCATCATGCCGAATCCGCGCACGTCGCCGATGCAGTCGTGCTGTGCCATCAGCTTCCGCAGGCCCGCTTGGAGATACGAGCCGACCTCCGCGCTGTTGGCGACGAGTTCGCGTTCGAGCAGTTCGATGGTCTTGAGCGCGGCGGCGATGGCGACGGGGTTGCCGCCGAAGGTCGAAGCGTGCGCGCCCGGTTTCCAGTCCATCAAGTCGGCACGCGCCACGCAGGCGCCCATCGGGATGCCCGACGCGATGCCCTTCGCCAGCGTAATGATATCGGGCTTCAAATCGTAGTGGTCGCTGGCGAACATCTTGCCCGTGCGCCCCATCCCGCTCTGCACTTCATCCACGATCAGCATGATGCCGTGCTCGTCACAGATGCGCCGGAGGCCATGCAGAAACTCGCGCGGCGCGGGCACGTAGCCGCCCTCGCCCTGCACCACCTCGACGACGATGCCGGCGACCTCTTCGGGCGGCGTGGTTGTCTTGAACAGGCGCTGCTCGATCCAGTCGAGGCAGTCGCGGCTGACGGTCGCGGCGTCCGTCTGCTGGCCAGTGAACGGGTGACGATAGACGTTCGGGTAAGGCACGTGCACCACGTCGAGCGCTTGCCGTTTGAAGCCGCGGCGCTGCGCGACCTTCGACGACGTGAGCGAGAGCGAGCCGAGCGTGCGCCCGTGGAAGCTGTTGAAGAAGGCGATGAATTTTTCGCGCCCCGTGGCGTGCATCGCCAGCTTGAGCGCCGTCTCGACCGCCTCCGTCCCGCTGTTGGCGAAGTGGGTGCGGGTCGGGCTGGGAACGGGCACGATGCGGTCGAGCACCTCGGCCAGTTGCGGCATGTGACGGTAGTAGTAATCGGTGCCGCACATGTGGATGAGCTGCGCGGCCTGCTCCTGAATCGCCTTGACGACTTCGGGATGGCAGTGGCCGGTCGAACAGACGGCGACCCCGGCGTTGCAGTCGAGGAAGAGGTTGCCGTCCACATCCTCGACCCAGACGCCCTCGCCGCGCTCGGCGACGAGCTTGAAGGACGGGCGCGGGTATGACGGCGTGACCCACTGTGCGTCGGCTTCGACTATTCGCTGGCCTTTCGGGCCGGGCAGCGTCGCGGTTTTGATGTGCGGTTTTTTTGTAGTCGCAATGGCGGACATAAACTTTCTCCTTAATTTGAAAGCGATGGTAGGTCTGACGGCGAGTTTTGAGTGCGCGTTGACGAGGCGAGAGAGAGACTAGTCGGCGAAGAGGCCGGCGCGGGCGTCGAGAGGGCGGGAATGAAGGATAGAAGACATGAAAGTTATGTGCCGGAGGGCGTTATGGCTGGGGGCGCGGGCGGGTCGCCCGCGCCCCCAGCGAAAAGTTGAATCACGACGAGGTGGATTTTAGCACTAGCCTCCGCGTCGTTTCCAGCGCACGCCGTCGCGCGTATCTTCGAGGACGATGCCGCGCGCGGCGAGCCGGTCGCGTATTTCGTCGGCGCGGGCGAAGTCGCGGCGGTGACGCGCCTGCTGGCGTTCGTTGATGAGTCCCTGAATTTCGTCTTCGAGCCGCACCTCTTCGTCGCAGCCGAAGATGTTGAGCACCGAGTCGAAGCGCGCGACGAGATCGAGGATGTCGCGCCGGTCGTCTTCACGGACGACATGATTGTCGAGCGCGCGGTTGACCTCGCGCGAGAGATTATGGACGGCGGCGAGCGCGACCGACGTATTGAGGTCGTCGTCCATGCCGGCCTCGAACTCTTCGAGGGCGCGGGCGGCGGCGGCCTTCATCTCCGGGTTCGACCCGGCGTCGGTGCGCGCCTTCTTCAGACGCGCGCGAAAGTCGCGCAGCGACTCGACCGTCTTCGCCGCGCCGCGCAACCCTTCGAGCGTGAAGTTGAGCTGTTTGCGGTAAGGCACGCTGAGAAGCAGATAGCGCACCGCGACGGGCGCAAACCCCTTCTCCTTAAGATCACGGAAGGTGTAGTAGTTGCCCTTCGACTTGGACATTGACTCGCCTTCAACCTTCAGGTGTTCGGCGTGGAGCCAGTAGCGCGCGAACTGCTTGCCGGTGGCGCCCTCGCTTTGCGCGACCTCGTTCTCGTGGTGCGGGAAGACGAGGTCAATGCCGCCCGCGTGGATGTCGAACGTCTCGCCGAGGTACTTCATGGACATCGCGGAGCACTCGATGTGCCAGCCCGGACGCCCGTCGCCGATCTCCGTCTCCCACGAAGGCTCGTCGGGCGCATCCTTCGCCTTCCACAGCGCGAAGTCGCGCGCGTCCTCCTTCTCATACTTGTCCGTCGAGACGCGCTCGCTGCCGCCGACGATGTTACCCGCGAAGTTGATCTTCGAGAGCTTGCCGTATTCGGGGAACGAACTGATGCGGTAATAGTAAGAGCCTTCGGACTCGTAGGCGTGGCCGCGCTCAACGAGCCGCTTGATAATCTCGACCATCTCCGGGATGTGGCGCGTCGCGCGGGGCGTCTCTTCGGGGCGCTCGGCGCCGAGTGCGTCGAGGTCGTCGAAGAAGGCTTCGGTGTAGCGGCCCGTGTACTGGTCAATCGTCACGCGCTGCTCGCGCGAGAAGTTGATGATGCGATCCTCGATGTCCGTGATGTTCATCACGTGCGTGAGCCGGTAGCCCTTGTATTTGAGATAGCGGCGCAACGTATCGCCGAAGGCGGCGAAGGTGCGGAAGTTGCCGATGTGCGCGTAGTCCCACACGGTCGGGCCGCACAGGTAGAGCTTCACTTCGCCCTCTTGCATGGGGCGGAACTCTTCGAGTTGGCCGGACAGTGTGTTGAAAAACTTAAGCATGCTTGAATCGCCAAACCTTATGCCATGAGCGGGACGAGCGTGTCGAAGAGTCTAGGCAAGGAGAGGCGGCGAGTCAAACTTCATCATGGGCGAAAGTGTTCAAAACCGGCGGGCTGGAGTTTTACGACGCGACCGCGCTGGGCTAGTTGAAGTTTCCCCGCGTCAGGGGTGACGACGCCGATGCAAGTGACGGGAACGCCGCTGACTTCTTCGGGCAACCTCTTTACGGCGCGCGGGCGGACGGTGAAGAGCAGTTCAAAATCCTCGCCGCCGTTCAGCGCCAAAGCGATGGCGTCCGCGTCAATATTAGCGCGTTCGATTTCAGGCTCAACCGGAAGATGCTCGGCTTCGACAAGCGCGCCGAGGCCGCTTTCACGACACAAGTGGGCGAGGTCGGAGGAGAGGCCGTCGCTCACGTCAATCATCGCCGTCGCCAGTTTCCCCTCACCAAGCAGTCGTCCCCATTCGACGCGCGGCGTGGGGCGCGTCTGGCGGAGGACGAGACGACGCTCGGCGCGGTTGAGTTTCACGGTGGCCTTAGTGCGCGCCCGGTCTTGCAGGATGCGGAGGCCGGCGGCGCCGCCGCCGAGCGCGCCGGTAATGTAGATGAGGTCGCCGGGCCGCGCGCCGGAACGCAAGACCGCGCGCCCTTGCCTGACTTCGCCGAGCACAATGGAATCAACGACGACGCGCTCCGGCGTGCGCGAGATGTCGCCGCCGATGATGTTTATTTCGTGCGCGCCGGCAAGGGCGAAGACCCCTTTATAAAATTGGTCGAGGAAAGACGTGTCCCAGCGCGCCTGCGGGACGCCGACGGAGAGAAGCGCCCAGCGTGGCCGCGCGCCCATCGCGGCGATGTCGGAGAGAGAGACCGCGAGGGCTTTGTGGCCGAGGTCGCGCGGTGGGGTTTGGAAATTGTCGAGGTCGAAGTCAATGCCTTCGACGAGGAGATCCGTGGTGATTACCGTCTCGAAGCCGGAGCGTTGACTGATGACGGCGGCGTCGTCGCCGATGCCTTTGAGAAGGGATGAAGGATGAGGGATGAGGGATGAAGCGCTTGATGTGTCTCGATTCTCAATTTGCCGCCGGAGACGTGCGATGAAGTCGAATTCGCTACGTTGAGCGCGCTTTACTTCATCCCTCATCCCTCATCCCTCATCCCTCATCCCTTTTTAGAGATTGCGGCGCATCGAGTCGAGGCCCGCCTGAATGACTTCGGGTGAAGTCGAGAATGAGAAGCGCAGATGGCCTTCGCCGTGCTCGCCGAAGACGATGCCGGGGACGGTGGAAACCTGTGCGCGTTCGAGGAGCAACTCGGCGGCGGCGCGGCTATCCGCGTCGAGACGCGAGACATCGGGGAAGGCGTAGAATGCGCCGGCGGGTGCGTCGCAGGCGAGGCCGAGTTCGTTGAGGCCGGAGATCAACAGGTCGCGCCGCTCACGATAGGCGGCGCGGAGCGTTTCGTAAAAATCCGCGGGCAGAGTGAACGCGGCGAGCGCCGCCCACTGCGAGGGCGTGGAGACGCCGTTGGTTGAGTAGAGCAGGCATTTTTTGAGGCCCGTCATCCACGGCTCCGCCGCTACGGCATAGCCGACGCGCCAGCCCGTCATGGAATAGGACTTCGAGAGCGTGAAAGAGGTGATGGTGCGTTCGAGCATCCCTTCGAGCGAGGCGATGGAGACATGCTCGTCTTCATAGACAAGGTCTTCGTATGCCTCGTCGGCGACGACGACGAGGTCGCGCTCACAGGCGAAGCGCGCCACCGTCTCGGCCTCGGTGCGCGTGAAGACGACGCCGTTCGGATTCTGCGGCGTGTTGTAATAGATGGCGCGCGTCTTTTCGGTCGCGTAGCGTGCGAGCGTCTCAGCCAATCCTTCGCGCCGCGCCTCGGCGGTCGGCACCAGCACGGCCTTGCCCCGGCAGTGCGCGATGAGGTCTTTGATCGGCGTCCAGAAGGGCGAGAAGACCAGCACCTCGTCGTCGGGATCAACTACCGACTGAAACGCGCTAAACAGCCCCTGCATCCCTCCGTTCAGAACAATCACATCCTCTTCACGCGCGTTGATGCGATTGCGCTCGCGCACCTTCGCGGCAATCGCGGCGCGCAATTCCGGGATGCCAGATGATGGAGCGTAACGCGTCCGGTTCTCCGCGAGCGCATGCATCATCGCCTCCTTGATCGGTTCGGGCGTGAACGGGAAAGGTTCGCCGCCCTCGAACTGATAGACGGTCGCGCCGCCCTCGCGCAGTTCCATGACCCGGTTACGGATTTTAACGATGTCGGAAAAGCCGACCCGTTCGAGTCGCGCGGCAAGGCGGAACTTGGATGTGGATGCGGACACGTGTGGGGATGATCCTCCGGTAGTGTTTCGGGTTTGCAAGCGCGGATTATAACTTCAGACCTCATAGATCGTCCAATCACACCAAGCCGTGGGCGCATCCCGCGCTTTAGTGAGCGTGACCTTGCTCGTTGATGATATGGGGTCACGCACAATCCATATCGTATACAAATCACGCATCTGATGGTTGTTGCGATCAGATTGCGGTTCGATGATGCGACTGCGAGTGAAGTGGTTTTCACCGAGAAAAACGCCGGCACGCGACGCCGGTGTTAAACCCCGCACGGAATGAACCATGCGCGTCGAATCAAGGAACGGTATTTGCCACTTGTTGAAGGCGCGGCCATGAACTGTGGTACGTCATCAACATAAAATTCGGAATCAGGAGACACTGACCCATGACATTCAACAATAAGATTTTGCCGGTTGCGTTGGTCGCCGCCCTGCTCGGCGGGACGGTGGGCGCCTTCGTCATGCGCCCCAACAAGCAGACCACGGCGACCGAAGTCGCGCAGACGACGCCCTTGACCAAGAGCGACCTCGACGGCGTTTCTAACGCCTCGGATCAGGTGCGGACTGTGAGTGCGAAGGAAGATGCCGCCGCTAACGAATTGAACCTGACGGACGGCGAAATGGCCGCCTACCGCGAAGGTTTCAACGACGGCGTGAAGGCCGCCCGCGAGACGGGCAGCACGGCGACGGTGTCGCGATACACGGCTACGCCGGCGGCTTCCCGCGTGGTCTATCGCCAGCCGACGCGCACGCGCAGCGCGCGTTCGAGCAACTCCCGTCGCGTCTACTATGACTATGGTCAACAGCGCAGAGGGCGTTCCTTCTGGCAGAAGCACCGTGACAAGTTGACGGTGGCGATGGGCGCCGGCGGCGGCGCGCTCATCGGCGGGCTGGCCGGCGGCAAGAAGGGC